>NZ_NVPT01000135.1 GCF_002802985.1 Geodermatophilus chilensis
AGTGCGTGTGGTCTAGATGTTAGCGTGAGAAGTGCGGAGTGCTTGGTGATAGTGAAGTGAGATGTATAGGAAAGACAGTGTTCGAGCGATAACGTGAAAGGTTAGGTGGCAGCGTGTGATATAGAGAACAGCGACAGCGGGGGTCGACACAAAAGGAGGCGTCGGCAGCGTCAGAGGTGTATAGGAGGCAGGGAGGGAACCACCAGCGACGCCCCGTCGGCCTCGGCCGGCGGGGCGTCGCCGCGTCCGGGCCGGTCCGGTGCCGGCCCGGGCCGGTGGCAGGACGCCGGAGCGCGGTGCGAGAGGATGACGGCCGTGCCGCTCGACCCCGCCCCGCGTCCGTCGCCGTCCGCCGTCTGCGCACCGCGGGCGCTGCTGACCGTCTCCGGCGGCGACCGGCGCGGGGTCACCGCGCGGCTGTTCGCCGCCCTCGCCGCGCCCGGGGGAGACCTCCCTCCGGTCGAGGTGGTCGACGTCGAGCAGGTCGTCGTCCACGGGCAGCTGGTGCTCGGCGTCGTCGTCGGTGCACTGCCCGCGGAGGGCGGGCCGGTCGAGGAGAACCGGTTCCTCGCCGCGCTCGAACGGCTCGCCGCCGAGGTCGCGGAGGCGACCGGGATGCGGGTCCAGGTGGAGTCGGCCGCCGACGCCGGGCTCGACGCCGCACCCGAGGGCCGCCCGCACCACGTGATCCTGCTCGGCCGCCCGGTGCCGCCGGAGGCCGTGGCCGGCGCCGCGTCGGCCATCGCCGGCATCGGCGGCAACATCGAGGCGATCCGCCGGCTGTCGGACTACCCGGTGACCAGCTTCGAGCTGACCGTCTCCGGTGCGGAGGCCACCGAGCTGCGCATCGCCCTGGCGTCGGTCGCCTCGACCAGCGGCGCCGACATCGCCGTCGAGCAGGTCGGCCTGGCCCGCCGCAGCAAGCGGCTCATCGTGCTCGACGTCGACTCCACGCTGGTGCGCGGCGAGGTGATCGACGAGCTCGCCGCACGTGCCGGCCGGGCCGCCGAGGTCGCCAAGATCACCGCCGCGGCGATGAACGGCGAGCTGGACTTCGCCCAGTCGCTGCGGGCCCGCGTGGCCGCGCTCGAAGGGCTGCCGGTCGAGGTGCTCGACGAGGTCCGCGAGGCGCTGGTGCTCACGCCTGGAGCGCGCACGCTGATCCGCACGCTCAAGCGGCTCGGGTTCCGCTGCGGCATCGTCAGCGGCGGCTTCACCCAGATCACCGACCCGCTGGCCGAGCAGCTCGGCCTGGACTTCGCCGCCGCCAACACCCTCGAGGTGGCCGACGGGCGGCTCACCGGCGGCCTGGTGGGGGAGATCGTCGACCGCGCCGGCAAGGCCCGCGCGCTGGCCCGCTTCGCCGCCCGGTACGGCATCCCGCTGGACCAGACGGTGGCCGTCGGCGACGGCGCCAACGACCTCGACATGCTGGGCGTCGCCGGGCTGGGCATCGCCTTCAACGCCAAGCCCTACGTGCGCGAGCAGGCCCACACCGCGCTCAACCAGCCCTACCTCGACGCGGTCCTGCAGGTGCTCGGCTTCACCCGCGACGAGGTCCTCGACGCGGTGTGACTGTGCTGTCTGTCGTCCTCCGGGCGACACCGCGGCCACGTGCCGTCCCCGGCGGGCGCTGAGCCCCCCTTGTCCTTCCTCGGGGAACCCTCCGGGTCGCCACTCGTCAGGACACCCTCGCGGGGCGGCGCACCTCGGGTGCAACTCCGGGGAAGGTGCTGCCCGAGCGCCCGCTCGGGGCGCGCGTTCCCCGAAGTCGTCCCCTCCACTCAGGGGCGGTGGACCGAGCCCTCGAGTTCCACGCCGGCGGTGCGCAGCTGCTCCAGCGCGGCGTCGGTGGTCGCCTCGCTGACGCCCGCGGTGAGCGGCAGCAGCACCCGGGTCGCAAAGCCCTCACCGACGGCGTCCAGCGCGGTCGCCCGCACGCAGTGGTCGGTGGCGATGCCGACGACGTCCACGGCGTCCACCCCGTGGGCGCGCAGCCACTCGGCCAGGGGGACGCCGTCCGAGCGCCCCTCGAAGCCGGAGTACGCGGCGGCGTGCTCGCCCTTGTCGAACACCGCCTCGATGGGCTCACGCTCCAGCCGGGGGTGCAGCTCGACGCCGTCGGTGCCGACCACGCAGTGCGCCGGCCAGGTCTCCACGTAGTCCGGCTGCTCGGCGAAGTGGCCGCCGGGGTCGACGTGGTGGTCGCGGGTGGCCACCACGTGCGCGTAGTCGGCGGCGTGCGCGCGGACGTGCGCGCTGATCGCCGCGGCGACGTCCGCCCCGCCGGCGACGGCGAGGCTGCCGCCCTCGCAGAAGTCGTTCTGCACGTCCACGACCACCAGGGCGCGGGTCATCGGTCTCCTCCTCAGGCCGTCACGGTCTCGATGGCGCAGTCCCCGCGGGACAGCGCGAACGCCTCCGCAGGCATCGCCCCGCGCGCCCTCTGGTGGTGGGCGCGGGCGGCGGTCAGCGCCTCCCGCGGCGTGGCCGGCGCGCAGGGCTCCCCGCCGCGGACCAGCTCCACGATCAGCGACCGGTCACCCTTCCGAGGCAGCACCGGCTCGCTGGTCACCACCTCGGCCGTCGCCGTCCCGGCGGAGTCGTGCCGGCGGACGGCGTACTTGCGGCCACCCACGGAGTTCTTGCCCTCGGAGCGCTTGGCCACCGGGACGCCGTCCCGCTCGACCAGCTTGTAGACCATCCCGGCGGTCGGGGCGCCGGAGCCGGTGACCAGCGACGTGCCGACGCCGTAGCCGTCGACGGGGGCGGCCATCAGCCCGGAGATGGCGAACTCGTCGAGGTCGCTGGTGACGATGATCCGCGTGCCGGTCGCGCCGAGGGAGTCCAGCAGCTCGCGGGCGTGCGTGGCCAGCGTGGGCAGGTCGCCGGAGTCCAGCCGGATCGCGCCGAGCTCCGGCCCGGCCACCTCGACCGCCGTCCGGATGCCCTGGTCGACGTCGTAGGTGTCGACCAGCAGCGTGGTGCCGACGCCCAGGGCGGCGACCTGGGCGCGGAAGGCGGCGGCCTCGTCGTCGTGCAGCAGGGTGAAGGCGTGCGCGCTGGTGCCGGTCGTCGGCACCCCGTAGCGGTGGCCGGCCTCCAGGTTGGAGGTGGCGGCGAAGCCCACCAGGTAGGCGGCCCGGGCGGCGGCGACCGCGGCCTCCTCGTGCGTGCGCCGCGAGCCCATCTCGATGCACGGGCGCTCGCAGGCGGCGGACACCATCCGCGCCGCGGCCGAGGCGATGGCGCTGTCGTGGTTGAGCACCGAGAGCACGAGGGTCTCGAGCAGCACCCCCTCGGCGAACGGCGCGCGGACGGTCAGCACGGGGGAGCCGGGGAAGAAGAGCTCGCCCTCGGCGTAGCCGTCGACGTCCCCGCTGAAGCGGAACCCGGCCAGCCAGTCCAGCAGCCGGGAGTCGGTGAGCCCCTGCTCGCGGAGCGCGGTGAGGTCCTCGTCGGTGAACCGGAAGTCGGGCAGCACCTCCAGCAGCCGGCCGGTGCCGGCGAGGACGCCGTAGCGGCGGCCGTGTGGCAGCCGCCGGGCGAAGACCTCGAAGACGCAGTCGCGGTCGGCGGTGCTGTCGGCCAGCGCCGCGGCGACCATGGTCAGCTCGTACCGGTCGGTGAGCAGGGCGGGACCCGTCGGCATGGCTGAGGAGCCTAGGCGGGGCGCAGGTGGGTCACGGCCCGGGCGCGTCTCCTACAGTGGAGCCGTGGCCGGACCACTCGCGCCGACACGGACGCCGGAGGAGACCGTCGAGGAGCACGGCGACCTCGACCGGCCCTGGGTCACCATCGTCTGGAACGACCCGGTCAACCTCATGACCTACGTGACCTACGTGCTGCAGGAGCTGTTCGGCTACGACGAGCCGACGGCGACCACGCTGATGCTGCAGGTGCACGAGGAGGGCCGGGCGATCGTGAGCTCCGGCCCGCGGGAACGGATGGAGCACGACACCAGCCGGCTGCACGCCTACGGCCTGTGGGCCAGCTACCAGCGGGACGCATGAGACCGTTCCGCCGCAGGGGCGACGAGCTGGTGGCGCGGCTCGAGCCGGCCGAGGCCGGCATCGTCGCGCTGTTGCTCGACCAGCTCGAGCAGCTGCTCACCGCCGAGGCCGAGGACGTCGCCGGCGACCCAGTGCTCGACCGGCTGCTGCCCGCCGGCCACCGCAGCGACCCCGAGCTGGCCGCCGACTACCGCGAGCTGACCGAGTCGGCGCTGCGGGCGGGGAAGGCCGACGACCTCGCCACGGTCCGCGCCAGCCTGCCGACGGACGGCGGGACCGTGCGGCTGGACCCCGAGCAGGCAGCTGCGTGGTTGCGCACCAGCAACGACCTGCGCCTGGCGCTGGGCACCCGGCTCGACATCCACGAGGACACCGAGCCGCCGGAGGACCTCGCCAGCGAGGAGGGCCAGCAGTTGGCCGTCTACTACTGGCTCACCGGGCTGCAGGGGTCGCTCGTCGACGCACTCGCCGCCGGTCGCGCCGGCCGGAGGTGAGCACGACCAGCGTCGCGAGCAGCAGGTCGAGCACGAAGAACACCGACACCAGGCCGGGCATCTCCAGGTCGCGCACGATCGCCCCGACGGCGCTGACCAGGACGACGAGCGAGAGCAGCGCGACCAGCAGCAGCGTCAGCAGCCGGCCGGTCACCAGCAGCACCAGGGAGATCCGGTCGGCGGTGACGTCGCTGCTGTAGTGGCCACTGCGGCGGCGCAGCCCGGACGTCCCGCGCACCAGTGCGGGCATCGCCACGGCCAGCACACCGGCGATCATCAGCAGCTCCAGGACCACGACCGGGCACCGTATCGGGTGGTCCCGCGTTACGGACCCGGCCCGATCGGGGGATGACCCCGGCGGGCCGCCTAGACTGGACGACGTGCTGCGCATCGACCGCGCGACCTACGACGCCATCGTGGCTCACGCCCGGGAAGACCACCCGGACGAGGCCTGTGGCGTCGTCGCCGGCCCCGAGGGCAGCGACCGCCCCGAGCGCTTCATCCCGATGCTGAACGCCGCGCGGTCGCCCACGTTCTACGAGTTCGACTCCGGTGACCTGCTGCGGCTGTACCGGGAGATGGACGACCGCGACGAGGTGCCGGTGGTGATCTACCACTCGCACACCGCGACCGAGGCCTACCCCTCGCGGACCGACATCAGCTACGCGTCCGAGCCGGACGCGCACTACGTCCTCGTCTCGACCCGCCACCACGGCGACCGGACCGGCCTGACCGACGACGAGGTCGAGTTCCGCAGCTTCCGCATCGTCGACGGCGTCGTCACCGAGGAGGACGTCGAGGTCGTCGAGTCCTACCTGTTCGGCCACTCGCCGACCACCGTCGTCTACGACTGAGACCGTCGTCGCGCCGCCGAGCTCGGAATGACCCGGCGGCCCCCGGGCGTTGGCCCGTCAGACGCACGTCCGCTGCGCGCTCGCGCAGCAGCAACCCCCTGAGTCCCGAGGAGAACAGCACGCCATGGCCATCGAGGTCCGGATCCCGACCATCCTGCGCACCCACACCGGCGGCAACAAGACCGTCGAGGGCAACGGGGACACCCTGGCCGCGCTCGTCGACGACCTCGACGCCAAGCACCCGGGTCTGAAGAACCGCCTCGTGACCGAGGAGGGCAAGCTGCACCGCTTCGTGAACGTCTACGTCAACGACGAGGACGTGCGCTTCACCGGTGCGCTCGACACCCAGGTCAAGGACGGCGACTCGGTCACCATCCTCCCGGCGGTCGCCGGCGGCTGCTGAGCGTCCGTCGCTCGCAGCGCCCCCGCCCGTCTCCCGGAAGAGCACTCCCCATGGCCCGCTTCGCCTCCCTCGTCGACTCGCTCGGCAACACCCCGCTCGTGGGCTTGCCGAACCTGTCGCCGACCCCTGACGTCCGGCTGTGGGCCAAGCTCGAGGACCACAACCCCACCGGGTCGATCAAGGACCGGGCCGCCATCTCGATGATCGAGGCGGCGGAGAAGGAGGGGAGGCTCAAGTCGGGCGACACCATCCTCGAGCCGACCAGCGGGAACACCGGGATCTCGCTGGCGATGGTGGCCCGGCAGCGGGGCTACCGGCTGATCTGCGTCATGCCCGAGAACACCTCGGTCGAGCGGCGCCAGCTGCTGGAGATGTACGGCGCTCAGATCATCAGCTCCCCGGCCGCCGGGGGGTCCAACCAGGCCGTCGCCGTCGCGAAGGGGCTCGCCGCCGAGCACGCCGACTGGGTGATGCTCTACCAGTACGGCAACCCGGCCAACGCCGAAGCGCACTACACCGGCACCGGCCCGGAGATCCTGGCCGACCTGCCCTCGATCACCCACTTCGTCGCGGGGCTCGGCACCACCGGCACGCTCATGGGCGTCTCCCGCTACCTGCGCGAGAAGAAGCCCGAGGTGCGGGTCATCGCGGCCGAGCCGCGCTACGGCGAGCTGGTCTACGGGCTGCGCAACATCGACGAGGGGTTCGTGCCCGAGCTCTACGACCCGGCGCTGCTGGACTCCCGGTTCAGCGTCGGGCCGCAGGACGCCGTCCGGCGCACCCGCCAGCTGGTCGAGCAGGAGGGCATCTTCGCCGGGATCTCGACCGGCGCGATCCTGCACGCCGCGCTGGGCATCGCCGACAAGGAGGTCGCGGCCGGCCGCAAGGCCGACATCGTCTTCATCGTCTGCGACGGCGGCTGGAAGTACCTGTCCACCGGTGCCTACGCGGGCACGCTGGAGGAGGCCACCTCCGCGCTCGAGGGCCAGCTGTGGGCCTGAGCGTGAGCCCGGTCTCCCCACTCCTGCGGTTAGCCTGACCTGCGACGTTGGCGTAGCAGCGGGGGGCGGTCGGGTGAGGCTCACGGTGGTCGGCTGCTCGGGTAGCGGTCCGGGGCCGTCGTCCCCCGCCTCGAGCTACCTGGTGGAGCACGACGGCTTCCGCGTGCTGCTCGACCTGGGCAACGGCGCCTTCGGGACGCTGCAGGCCCTCGTCGACCCCGCCACGATCGACGCGCTGTACCTGTCGCACCTGCACGCCGACCACTGCCTCGACGTTGCCCCCTTCATCGTCTGGCACCGCTACTCGGGTCGCTCCCGGCGGCAGCCGGTGCCCCTCTACGCCCCGGCGGGCGCCGACCGGCGGCTGGCGGCGGCCTACTACGGGGACGGCGCGCCGCTGGAGGACGTCTTCGACTTCGCCGTCCTCACCGGCGCGCCGTTCGACCTCGGGCCCTTCGAGGTGCGGACGGTGCGCACCGCCCACCCGGTCGAGTGCCACGCCGTCCGGCTGACCGCCGGTGGCCGGTCGCTGGTCTACACCGGGGACACCGGCGCCAGCGCCGCCGTCGTCGAGCTCGCCCGCGGCGCCGACGTCCTGCTGGCCGAGGCCGCGCACCCCGACGTCCCCGGCCTGCCGCCGGACCTGCACCTCACCGGCCGGGAGGCCGGCGAGCACGCCGCCGCGGCCGGGGTCGGCCGGCTGCTGCTCACCCACGTGCCGGCCTGGATCGACCGGACGGCGCAGCTGGCGTCGGCGCGGGCGGTCTTCCCCGCGGCCGAGCTGGTCGTGCCCCGGGCCACCTACGACGTCTAGCGGCACCGACCGGTTGCCCGGTCGCGCGCTGCCGGGCACGGTGGGCCGGTGGTCGACGACGAACGGGACGGCGTCCGGCTGACCAGCCTCGACGCGCCGCTGGGCGACGGGCTCGAGGTCACCAAGGGCGAGCTGGTCGACCACCTGGACGCGAACGCCTTCCGCCTGGTGCCCCAGCTGGCCGGCCGGCCGCTGTCGGTGAAGCGCGTGCGGCCGGGGCAGGAGCCGTTCATGCAGCGCAACGTGCCCAAGGGCGCTCCGGACTGGGTGCGCACCGTGCCGGTGTGGTCGTACGGCGCGCACCGCGAGGTGCACCAGGTGCTCTGCGACGACCGGCGCACGCTGCTGTGGCTGGCCAACCAGCGGGCCGTCGAGTTCCACGTCCCCTTCTTCCTCGCAGGCGCCGAGGCCGACCCGACCGGCATCGTGCTCGACCTCGACCCGCCGGAGGGCGCCGACTTCGGCGTGGTGGTGGAGGCCGCGCAGCTGGTGCGCCACGCGCTCGCTGACGCGGGGCTGGCCGGCGCGGTGAAGACCAGCGGCTCCAAGGGCGTGCACGTCGTCGTCCCGGTGCGCGGTGTCGGGCCCGAGGACGCCGCCGCGGCGACGCGCGCGCTCGCCGCCCGGGCCGCCGCGCTCGACCCGGACCTGGCCACGACCGCCTACATCCGTGAGGACCGGCACGGCCGGGTGTTCCTCGACTCCACCCGGTCGGGCTCCTCGACGATCGTGGCCGCCTACAGCCCGCGGATCCGGCCGGGCCTGCCGGTGTCGGCCCCGGTGTCGTGGGCGGACCTGCCCTCGGTGCGGCCCGGCGACGTGACCGTGCGGACGGCGCCGGAGTGGCTGGGGGACGGCGACCCGTGGACGGCGCTGCTGCCTGACCCGCAGGAGCTGCCCGCCGACCTGGTCGCCCAGGGCCACACCATCCCGGTCGCCCGCGTGCAGGCGATGCACGAGGGCCGGCGCCGCGCCCGCGCCCGCCGCGCGGAGGCGGGGGACTGACGGTCCGGGGCCCCCTCCACAGCCGGCGGTGCCGTCCACAGCCCGCCGGCGGCCACGTGCCCCGCCCGGGCAGGCTCCGCACATGCCCCTCGACCCGCAGACGACGGCCTGGCTCGACCAGGAGGACGCGCACCTCGCCCGGGTGATCCGGCAGCACCGCTGGGCGGTGCAGTACGTCGGCTCCGGTGAGGAGGAGGACGAGCCCCCCTTCGGCTACACGATCGGGTTGTTCGGGCTCGGCCACCCCGAGCTCGTGCTGGTCGGGCTGGGCGTCGACACCACCCACGGCGTGCTGCAGAGGGTGGCCGCGGAGGTCGCCGCCGGTCGCGACCTGGTGCCCGGCGAACTGGTCCTCTGGGACGACTGGGCCGGTCGGCTCTACGTCGAGGCCTCACCGAACCCGGGCGAGGTGGTGCTGGGCGCCAACCGCTTCTACCAGCGGCCGCCGGAGTACTCGGTACCGGCGTTCCAACTGGCCTGGAGCCACGCGGACGGGCAGTTCCCCTGGGAGGAGGGGTACCCGTGCGGGCCGGAGTGCCAGCCGCGGCCCGGCACCTGGCGGGCCTGAGCCGCTCAGTCCAGCCCGAGGTCGCGGCGCAGCTTGGCGACGTGCCCGGTCGCCTTGACGTTGTAAGCGGCCTTCTCGATGCGGCCCTCGGCGTCGACGACGAAGGTCGACCGGATCACGCCGACGACCTCCTTGCCGTACAGCTTCTTGGTCCCGTACGCGCCGTAGGCGGCGAGCACCTGCTTGTCCGGGTCGGAGAGGAGCGTGATCCGCAGCTCCTCCTTCTCGCGGAAGCGCAGCAGCTGCTCGGTCGGGTCGGGGGAGATGCCGATGATGTCCAGGCCCGCCTCGGCCAGGTCGCCGGCGGCGGCGGTGAAGTCGACGGCCTGCGTCGTGCAGCCCGGCGTCAGGGCCGCGGGGTAGCAGTAGACGATCACCCGGCGGCCGCGGTAGCTGGCGAGCGACACCGGATTGCCATCGGCGTCGGGGAGCGTGAACTCCGGCGCGGGGTCACCGGGGGCCAGGCGGACGGGGGCGACGTCGGTATCGGTCACGCCCGTCATCCTGCCGTGCAAGGGGCACCGCGATCCACGGGGCGCACCTCGTGAGGGTCAGCCGGCGGTGACTCTTGGCCGGCTTCCGCGCCCCGGTCCGCTCCTCGCTCGTTCCTCGCTGCGATGCTCCCGGGGCTGTCAGCCGGCGAGGAACGACAGCCGGACGTGCCGCTGCGGGTTGTCGGTGTTCGTGTCCACCAGGCAGATCCGCTGCCACGTGCCCAACTGCATCCGGCCCTCCAGCACCGGGACGCTGGCGTGCGGCGGGACGAACGCCGGCAGCACGTGGTCGCGGCCGTGCCCCTTGCTGCCGTGCCGGTGTCGCCAGCGCTCGTCCCGGGGGAGCAGGACGTCCAGCTGGGCGAGCAGGTCGTCGTCGCTGCCGGAGCCGGTCTCGATGATCGCCACGCCCGCGGTCGCGTGCGGCACGAAGACGTGCAGCAGACCGTCCGCCTCGGTCCGGACGAACTCGGCGCACTCGTCGGTGAGGTCGACCACCGTGGGCACGCCTCCGGTCCGGACCGTCCGCAGCTCAGATCGCATGGCGCGATTAGACCGCGACCCTCCGGGTCGCACCGCGAGCACGTGCTGTCCCGGCCGGCGTGGAGCCCTGCCCCGTCCCTGCCCGAAGGAGCACCGGACCCCGGGGACCGGCCCACCGCGGCGGGACCGGTGCCGCGGCGGCGCACTACTGTCGGCGCACGTGACCGCAGCAGCCGCGAGCCCGCGTCCCGACGGCCGGGCGGCCGACCAGCTCCGTCCCGTGACGATCACCCGCAACTGGCTCGACCACGCCGAGGGCTCGGTGCTCGTCGAGTTCGGTCGCACCCGCGTGCTCTGCGCGGCGAGCGTCACCGAGGGGGTGCCGCGCTGGCGCAAGGGCTCGGGCCTGGGTTGGGTCACCGCCGAGTACGCGATGCTGCCCCGCGCGACGCACACCCGTGGCGACCGCGAGTCGGTCAAGGGTCGCATCGGCGGGCGCACCCACGAGATCAGCCGGCTCATCGGCCGCTCGCTGCGCGCCGCGATCGACCTGGGCGCGCTGGGCGAGAACAGCATCGCCATCGACTGCGACGTCCTGCAGGCCGACGGCGGCACCCGGACCGCGGCCATCACCGGCGCCTACGTGGCCCTGGCCGACGCCGTGTCGTGGCTCGGCGAGCGCAAGAAGCTGGCCAAGGCGAACGCCGTCGTGCAGTCGGTCGCGGCGGTGAGCGTCGGCGTGGTCGACGGGCAGCCGCGGCTGGACCTGGCCTACGAGGAGGACGTCCGCGCCGGCACCGACATGAACGTCGTCTGCACCGGCGACGGCAGCTTCGTCGAGGTGCAGGGCACCGCGGAGAACGGCGTCTTCGACCGCGGCACGCTCGACGCGCTGCTCGACCTGGCGGTGGGCGGGTGCGCCGAGCTGACCCGCGTCCAGACCCTGGCCCTGCAGCAGGCCGGCGTCCGATGAGCGACCGGCTGCTCCTGGCCACCCGCAACCCCGGCAAGCTCGCCGAGTTGCAGCGGCTGCTGGAGAGGGCCGTCCCCGGGGTCGCCGTGGTCGGCCTGCGCGACGTCCCCGACTATCCGGAGGCGCCCGAGACCGGCGCCACGTTCGTGGAGAACGCGCTGCTCAAGGCCCGGGAGGCCGTCCGGTACACCGGGCTGCCGGCGGTCGCCGACGACTCCGGCCTGACCGTCGACGCGCTCAACGGGATGCCCGGCGTCCTCTCGGCGCGCTGGTCGGGCCGGCACGGGGACGACGCCGCGAACACCGCACTGCTGCTCGGGCAGCTGGCCGACGTCCCCGACGAGCGTCGCGGCGGGGCGTTCGTCTGCGCGGCCGCACTCGTCACGCCGGACGGCGCCGAGCGGGTGCTCGAGCGGTCGTGGCGCGGCCGGGTGGTCCGGGAGTCGCGGGGCAGCAACGGCTTCGGCTACGACCCGGTGTTCCTCCCCGACGGCCTGGAACGCACCGCGGCCGAGCTCACCGCGGCGGAGAAGGACGCGCGCAGCCACCGCGGCCAGGCCTTCGCCGCGCTGGTCCCGCTGGTCGCGGAGCTGCTCGGCCGGTCCTGACCGGCCGGTCCGGCGGCCGTCCGTCGTCCCCCGGAAGGGGTGGGGGCGCCGCGCCGGAGTCCACTCGGGGACGGGATCGTCCGATCTGGTCCCCGTCACCTGCACGAGGCGGGTGCAGGGACGACGAGGGGCCATGCACGAGCGCAGCCGCCGGCACACCAGGCCGTGGCGACGGGAACCGCGGGCCCGCGCGCAGCGCGGTGCCCGCCTGCGGCTGTCCGCTGCTTCCGCGACCGCCGGCCTCGTCGCCGTCCTGGCCGTGCTCACCGTCTTCTCCGTGACCGCCGCGGTGACCAACGCCCGCGCGACCGCACAGGCCCGGGAGAGCGCCGCGGTGTCGGAGTGGTCCAAGGTGGCCGAGCGCTCGCTCCTGCACCAGGAGGCGCTGGTCGACCAGCTCGCGACCGAGCGTGACGCCGGCCAGTGGGCGGCGTTCGAGGCGGCCGGCGCGGACACCCGGACGGCGATCCGCGAGATGGGTGCCGTCGCGGGCACCGGCCACGGCGAGCTGATCGACGAGTGGCTGCGACTGCACGCCCGGTACGAGTACGCGGTCGGGCAGCTCCTGGTGGCCACCAGGGACAACCCCGGCATCGCCGAGCCGTACGAGGAGGTCTACGTCGACCCGCACCTCGAGGCGCTCGAGACCCTCATCCAGGAGGAGGCCGCCGAGCACTGGGACGAGGCCAACGCGTCGCTGGAGTCCATGGAGGACGTCCAGCGGGTCCTGCTGGTCGCCACGCCGGTCCTGTTCGGCGTCGGGTTGGGGCTCGTCGCCTGGTTCACCCTGGTGCTCACCCGCAGCCGGCGGGAGACCGTCGCACAGGCCGAGCGCAACCGGCAGCTGGCGCTGCACGACGCGCTGACCGGCCTGCCCAACCGCACCCTGCTGCGCCAGCGTGTCGACGGTGCGCTGGCCGGCTGCCACCCGGGCGCGGTGGGGTTGGTGCTCATCGACCTGGACCGGTTCAAGGAGATCAACGACACCCTCGGCCACGCCTACGGCGACGTCGTCCTGCAGGCGGTGGCCGACCGGCTGCGGGCCACGGTCCGGGGCGGCGACACGGTGGCCCGGCTGGGCGGTGACGAGTTCGCCGTCCTGCTGTCCCGCATCGACGACGAGGAGTCCGCCCGGCAGCTGGCCGGCCGGGCGCTGGTGGCGATGGAGGCGCCCATCGAGGTGGACGGCGTCTCCCTGGACGTCGACGCCAGCATCGGCATCGCGCTGTCCGGCGCGCACGGGGACGACGTGGAGTCGCTGCTGCAGAACGCCGACATCGCGATGTACTCGGCCAAGGAGCGCGGTCTGGGCGTCTGCGTCTACGACGCCTCGCTCAACGAGCACAGCCCCGAACGGCTGGGCCTGCTCGGTCAGCTGCGCCGGGCCATCGACAACCGGGAGCTGGTCCTGCACTTCCAGCCGAAGGTCGCACTCCCCGGCGCCCACGTGAGCGGTGTCGAGGCGCTGGTGCGCTGGGAGCACCCGCAGCGGGGCCTCATCGCGCCGGGCGACTTCATCCCGCTGGCCGAGCGCACGCCCATCATCCGGCCGCTGACCCGGTACGTGCTGGACGCCGCGCTCGAGCAGTGCGCCCGGTGGCGGGACGCCGGCCGGGTGATGGCCGTGGCCGTCAACGTCTCGGTGCGCAACCTGCTCGACGAGCACTTCGTCGACGAGGTGTGCGAGCTGTTGGCGCACTGGCGCGTCCCGGCGTCCTGCCTGGAGCTCGAGGTCACCGAGAGCGCGATCACGGCCGACCCGGACCGGGCCCGGCGGATCCTCACCCGGCTGGCCGCGTGCGGCGTCACGCTCTCCATCGACGACTTCGGTGCGGGCTACACGTCCCTGGCGCAGCTGAAGGACCTGCCGGTGCACCAGCTGAAGATCGACCGCTCGTTCGTCGCCTCCATGGCGGCCGACCGGAGCAACGCGCTCATCGTGCGGTCGGTCGTCGAGCTCGGCCACAACCTGGGGCTGACCACCGTCGCCGAGGGCGTCGAGGACGAGGCGACCTGCAACAGCCTGGCTGCGATGGGCTGCGACGTGGCCCAGGGGTACCACCTGTGCCCGCCGATGACGGCTGAGCAGCTCGAGGCCTGGTTCGACGCGACGGTCGCCGTCCGTGCGTCGGGTCAGGAGGTCGGCTGCGCCCCGGCGGTGGGCGACGTATCGTCCTGCGACGACGAGTCCTGCGAGGAGTCCCCCCGGGACGAGCTCTCCGACGACTCCGACGACTCCGTCGGCTCCCTGTCGGTGGTCGGCTCCACCTCGGAGGTCCGCGTCGGTGTGGCCGACCCGGTCTCGTCGCTGTCGGAGGACTCGTCCTCGTCCGACGTCGACTCCTCGTCGGAGCCGGTGGTCGGCGCGCTCGTCTCGGTCGCCGGCGCGGTGCTGGTGGGGGAGGACGGGGACGACGGGTCCTGGTCCTGCTGCTCGGAGGACGACGACGCGTTCGTGATCGCGCCGATCGTCGTCGACCGCGAGGTCTCCGTGCCGCTGACGAGCGCGGACACCGGCTTCTGCCCGATGAGCTCGATGCCGGTGACGATGCCCATGGCCATGACGAAGACGGCGGCGGCGTAGACGGCCACCTTCGTCCAGCGGGGCCTGCTGCGCCGCGCCGGTGCGTGACGCGGGTCGAGGTGGGCGGGCAGCACCTGGGTCGCGGGGGTCGCCGGCGGGGCCGCTGGGGAGATCCGGGTGTCCTCGACCGGCGCCTGGCGCCCGGTGAGCTGGCCGCGGGCGCGGCGCAGCTTCTCGTTCGTCTTCTGCAGCGAGTTGCTGTAGAGGGCGGCGCTGATCGTGCTGATCACGCTGGCCAGCGCGGCGCCGATCAGGGTGCCGGCGAGGCCGAAGAAGGAGGCCACCACGGCCGAGGACACCGCGGCCAGGGCGCCGGCGGCCACCTGCGTGGCGCTCAGCTGGACGCTCTGTGGCTTGTCCTTGTCCTCGGTCTGCTCGGTTCGGTCGGTCGTCTCGGGGCGCGGGGAGTTCATGAGCTCCGACGGGGTCGATGGACGTGCAGGGGAAGAGCGGCCGGGCCGGGCAGCACTGCGCGACGGGCCTGCTGAACCAGGCTACGGGTTCTTGTCGCTGCCCGTCCGGGGCCGCTCACGCTCAGCAAGCCCCTGAACTGCGGTGATGCAACCCCTGTGATTCCGCTCTCGAACGACGCGCCCTCACCCGGTGCACAGGCCCTAGGAGCCTGCTGAACAAGTAGGGCGGGCAGGCTGCCATCAATGACCGTCGAGCGGCAGATCGGTCACAACCCTGGGGTTGGACAACGAGGTCGGCCT
>NZ_NVPT01000136.1 GCF_002802985.1 Geodermatophilus chilensis
TTTGTTTTTTTTTTTTCAGTCAGAAACCTGCATACATGATCTATTACGTTTTCGTGGGCTGGGAGATGGGTATAAGCGGCAGATGTCATCGGTTCCGACGTCTACAGGGGAACCGGAGAACCCCGCCCCGCTGGCCCGCCGGCTGGCCGCCCGCGTGGCGGCGTTCTCCGGGTCCCCGGTCGACGTCGGCACCGTTGACATCACGCTCTACCGCGACGACCTGCGGCTGCGCGGCGTCCGCGCCCTGGAGGAGACGGTGCTGCCCGAGGGCGGCATCGACGGCCGGCTCGTCGTCCTGGTGGACGACGTCCTGTTCTCGGGCCGCTCGGTGCGGGCGGCGCTGGACGCGCTGCGCGACCTCGGCCGCCCGCGCGCGGTGCAGCTGGCGGTGCTGGTCGACCGTGGCCACCGCGAGCTGCCGATCCGCGCCGACTACGTGGGCAAGAACCTGCCGACCTCGCGCAGCCAGTCGGTGAAGGTCCACCTCAGCGAGGTGGACGGGGTCGACGAGGTGCTGATCACGGAGGGGGAGCGGTGAAGCGCCACCTGCTGGAGGCGGCCGACCTGGACCGCGCCGACGCGACGCTGGTGCTCGACACCGCCGCGCAGATCGACGCCGCGCTGGCCGGCCGCGAGGTCAAGAAGCTGCCCACGCTGCGGGGCCGGACGGTGGTCAACCTCTTCTACGAGGACTCCACCCGCACCCGGATCTCCTTCGAGCTGGCTGCCAAGCGCCTCTCCGCCGACGTCCTCAACTTCTCCGCGAAGGGCAGCAGCGTCTCCAAGGGCGAGAGCCTCAAGGACACCGCGCTGACGCTCGAGGCGATGGGCTCCGACGCGATCGTCGTCCGGCACTCGGCCTCCGGGGCGCCGCACCGGCTGGCCAACTGGGTGCGCGGCAGCGTGGTCAACGCCGGCGACGGCACCCACGAGCACCCCACCCAGGCGCTGCTGGACGCCTACACGATCCGGCACCGGCTCGGCCGGCTCGAGGGCGTGCGGGTGGCGGTCGTCGGCGACGTGCTGCACAGCCGGGTGGCCCGCTCCAACGTGCGGCTGCTGCACACCCTCGGCGCCGAGGTCACCCTGGTCGCGCCCCCGACGCTGCTGCCGGTCGGGGTGGGCAGCTGGCCGGCCGAGGTCTCCTACGACCTGGACGCCGTCCTGCCCAAGGCGGACGTGGTGATGATGCTGCGGGTGCAGGCCGAGCGGATGAACGCCTCGTTCTTCCCCAGCGCCCGCGAGTACAGCCGCCGCTACGGGCTGGACGCGCGCCGGATGGGGGCCCTGGGCGACGACGCGATCGTCATGCACCCGGGCCCGATGAACCGCGGGATGGAGATCGCCGCCGAGGTGGCCGACTCCGCCCGCTCCACGATCGTCGAGCAGGTCGGCAACGGGGTCTCCGTGCGCATGGCCGTGCTCTACCTGCTGCTGGGAGGACGGTCCGCCAGTGAGTGAGCATCGCAGCGAGCGCCCCCGAGCGAGGAGCGCAGCGAACGGCCGAGCGAAGCGAGGGATGACGCAGTGACGCTGCTCATCAAGGGCGCCCGCCCCTATGGCGAGGACGCCGCCGACATCCTCGTGAAGGACGGCCGGATCGCCGCGATCGGCGAGTCGCTGTCCGCGACCGGTGCCGACGTCGTCGACGCCACCGGGCTGGTCGCGCTGCCCGGCCTGGTCGACCTGCACACCCACCTGCGCGAGCCCGGCCGGGAGGACGCCGAGACCGTCGAGTCCGGCAGCCGCGCCGCCGCACTCGGTGGCTACACCGCGGTGCACGCCATGGCCAACACCGACCCGGTCGCCGACACCGCCGGCGTCGTCGAGCAGGTCTGGCGCCTGGGCCAGGAGGCCGGCCTGGTGGACGTCGTCCCGGTGGGTGCGGTGACCGTCGGGCTCTCCGGTGAGCGGCTGGCCGAGCTCGGGGCGATGGCCGACTCCGCCGCCCGGGTGCGGGTCTTCTCCGACGACGGGCACTGCGTCGCCGACCCCGCGCTGATGCGCCGGGCGCTGGAGTACGTCAAGGCGCTGGACGGCGTCGTCGCCCAGCACGCCGAGGAGCCGCGGCTGACCGTGGGCGCCCAGATGCACGAGGGCGACCGCTCGGCCCGGCTCGGGCTGACCGGCTGGCCGGCCGCGGCCGAGGAGGCGATCATCGCCCGCGACGTGCTGCTCGCCGACCACGTCGGCGCGCGGCTGCACGTCTGCCACGTCTCGACCGCGGGTTCGGTGGAGATCCTCCGCTGGGCCAAGTCGCGGGGGGTGCAGGTGACCGCCGAGGTCACGCCGCACCACCTGCTGCTCACCGACGAGTGCGCCGAGGGCTACGACCCGGTCTTCAAGGTCAACCCGCCGCTGCGCACCGACGCCGACGTCGAGGCGCTGCGCGCCGGGCTGGCCGAGGGCGTGATCGACGCGGTCGCGACCGACCACGCGCCGCACGCGGTCGAGGACAAGGAGACCGAGTGGGCCAGTGCCCGGCCCGGGATGCTGGGCCTGGAGCAGGCGCTGTCGGTGGTCGTCGCGACGATGGTGGAGACGGGCCTGCTCGACTGGCGCGGCGTCGCCGACCGGATGTCGGCCCGGCCGGCCGCGATCGGGCGACTCGACGGTCACGGCCGACCGCTCACCCCGGGTGAGCCGGCCAACCTGCTGCTGCTGGACCCGGGCACGCGCGCGGTCGTCGACCCCGCCGCGCTGGCCAGCCGCAGCCGCAACAGCCCCTATGCCGGCCGGGAGCTCCCCGGCCGGGTGGTCGCCACGTTCCTGCGGGGCGAGGCGACCGTGCTCGACGGAAAGGCGACCCGGTGAGGCGACAGGGAGTGAGCATCGCAGCGAGCTCTGCGAGCGAGGAGCGGAGCGACCGCGGAGCCGAACGGAGGGCGCAGTGAGAGAGGCGCTGCTCGTCCTCGAGGACGGGCGCACGTTCCGGGGCGAGGCCTACGGCGCGGTCGGGACGACGCTGGGCGAGGCGGTGTTCGCCACCGGCATGACCGGCTACCAGGAGACGCTGACCGACCCCAGCTACGCCCGCCAGATCGTGGTGATGACCGCCCCGCACATCGGCAACACCGGGGTGAACGAGGAGGACGACGAGAGCCGCCGCATGTGGGTGGCCGGCTTCGTCGTCCGCGACCCCGCCCGCCGGCCGGCGAACTGGCGGGCCACGGGCAGCCTGGACGACGAGCTGGTCGAGCAGGGCGTCGTCGGCATCAGCGGCATCGACACCCGCGCGCTGACCCGCCACCTGCGCGAGCGCGGCGCGATGCGCGCCGGCATCAGCAGCGAGGGCCTGCCGGTCGAGGAGCTGCTCACCCGGGTGCGCGGCTCGGAGAGCATGACCGGTGCCGACCTCGCGCCGGCGGTCACCGCGAACGACCCCTACGTCGTCCCGGCGGTGGGGGAGAAGCGGTTCACCATCGCCGCGCTCGACCTCGGCATCAAGACCGCCACCCCGCGGCACCTGGCCGAGCTGGGGGTGGAGACCCACGTGCTGCCGGCCACCGCCACCGCCGAGGACCTGCTCGAGCACGGCCCGGACGGCGTCTTCCTCTCCAACGGCCCGGGCGACCCCGCGGCCGCCGACTACGCGGTCGAGGCGGTGCGCGGGGTGCTCGACGCCCGCCGTCCGCTGTTCGGCATCTGCTTCGGCAACCAGATCCTCGGCCGGGCCCTGGGCCTGGGCACCTACAAGCTGCGCTTCGGCCACCGCGGCCTGAACCAGCCGGTGCTCGACCGGGTCAGCGGCACGGTCCGGGTGACCAGCCACAACCACGGCTTCGCCGTGGACGCCCCGCTGGACCGGGCGACCGGCACCCCCTACGGGCGGGTCGAGGTCAGCCACGTGGGCCTCAACGACGACGTGGTGGAGGGGCTGCGCTGCCTCGACGTCCCGGCGTTCAGCGTGCAGTTCCACCCGGAGGCCGCCGCCGGCCCGCACGACGCCGCGCCGCTGTTCCAGCGCTTCGTCGACCTCATGGAGACCGCCCGCACCGGGGACGCGCAGGCCGGTGGCCCGCCGCCGGTGGTCGAGCACAGCACCGGGGAGAAGGCCTGACATGCCCAGACGGGACGACATCCACCACGTGATGGTGATCGGCTCCGGGCCGATCCTCATCGGCCAGGCCGCCGAGTTCGACTACTCCGGCACCCAGGCCTGCCGGGTGCTCAAGGCCGAGGGGCTGCGGGTCAGCCTGGTCAACAGCAACCCGGCGACGATCATGACCGACCCGGAGATCGCCGACGCCACCTACATCGAGCCGCTGACGCCGGAGTTCGTCGAGAAGGTCATCGCCAAGGAGCGCCCCGACGCGCTGCTGGCCACCCTCGGCGGGCAGACCGCGCTCAACATCGCCATCGGCCTGTACGAGAACGGCGTGCTGGAGAAGTACGGCGTCCGGCTGATCGGCGCCGACGTCGACGCGATCAACCGCGGCGAGGACCGGCAGATGTTCAAGGACATCGTGCGGTCCATCGGCGCCGACGCGCCGCGCTCGCGGGTGTGCTCGACGGTCGAGGAGGCGCTGGAGACCGCCGCCGAGGTCGGCTACCCCGTCGTCATCCGGCCCAGCTTCACCATGGGCGGGCTCGGGTCGGGCTTCGCCACCGACGAGGCGGCGCTGCGCCGCATGGCCTCGCACGGCCTGGCCGACTCCCCGGTGCACACCGTCCTCATCGAGGAGTCGGTGCTGGGCTGGAAGGAGTACGAGCTGGAGCTGATGCGCGACCGCAGCGACAACGTGGTCGTCATCTGCTCGATCGAGAACGTCGACGCGATGGGCGTGCACACCGGCGACTCGGTGACCGTCGCCCCGGCGATGACCCTCACCGACCGCGAGTACCAGCGGATGCGCGACGTCGGCATCGCGGTGCTGCGCGAGGTCGGCGTCGACACCGGCGGCTGCAACATCCAGTTCGCGGTGAACCCGGCCGACGGCCGGCTGGTCGTCATCGAGATGAACCCGCGGGTGTCCCGGTCGTCGGCCCTGGCGTCCAAGGCGACCGGCTTCCCGATCGCCAAGATCGCGGCGAAGCTGGCCATCGGCTACACCCTCGACGAGATCACCAACGACATCACCGGCGTCACCCCCGCGTCGTTCGAGCCGGCGCTGGACTACGTCGTCGTGAAGATCCCGCGGTTCGCCTTCGAGAAGTTCCCCGGCGCCGACCCGCGGCTGACCACGACGATGAAGAGCGTCGGCGAGGTCATGGCGATGGGCCGCAACTTCCCCGAGGCGCTGGGCAAGGCGATGCGGTCCACGGAGACGAAGGTCGCCGGGTTCTGGACCGGTGCGGACGACCAGCGCTCCGCCGAGGAGCTGCTCGAGGCGCTGCGCACCCCGGTCGACGGGCGGCTCTACGTGGCCGAGGCCGCGCTGCGCGCCGGCGCCACCGTCGAGCAGGTCGCCGAGGCCAGCGGCTTCGACCCGTGGTTCGTCGACCAGATCGCGCTGGTCGGCGAGGTCGGCGCCGAGGTCCGCGACGCGCCGTCCCTCACCGGGGAGCTGCTGCGCCGCGCCAAGCGGCACGGCCTGTCCGACCGGCAGATCGCCGCGCTGCGCCCCGAGCTGGCCGGTGAGGACGGCGTGCGGACGCTGCGCCGGCGCCTGGGGGTGCGGCCGGTCTACAAGACCGTCGACACCTGTGCTGCGGAGTTCGCCGCCCGCACGCCGTACCACTACTCCTCCTACGACGAGGAGACCGAGGTCGAGCCGCGGGAGAAGCCGGCCGTGCTGATCCTGGGCTCGGGGCCCAACCGGATCGGGCAGGGCATCGAGTTCGACTACTCCTGCGTGCACGCCGTCATGGCGCTGCAGGACGCCGGCTACGAGGCGGTGATGGTCAACTGCAACCCCGAGACCGTCTCCACCGACTACGACACCGCCGACCGGCTGTACTTCGAGCCGCTGACCTTCGAGGACGTCCTCGAGGTGGTCGAGGCCGAGCGCGCCGCCGGCCCGGTCGCCGGGGTCATCTGCACCCTCGGCGGGCAGACCCCGCTGGGCCTGGCGCAGCGGCTCAAGGACGCCGGCGTCCCGGTGCTGGGCACCGCGC
Organism: Geodermatophilus chilensis; assembly: GCF_002802985.1. Lineage (GTDB taxonomy): Bacteria > Actinomycetota > Actinomycetes > Mycobacteriales > Geodermatophilaceae > Geodermatophilus > Geodermatophilus chilensis. Next base: position 6,058 of record NZ_NVPT01000136.1, read on the forward strand.
CCGAGGCCATCGACCACGCCGAGGACCGCGGCGCGTTCTCCCGGGTGCTCTCCGACACCGGGCTGCTCGCGCCCAAGCACGGCACCGCCACCGCCTTCGCCGAGGCGCGGGAGATCGCCGCGGCCGTCGGCTACCCGGTGCTGGTGCGTCCGTCCTACGTGCTCGGCGGGCGCGGTATGGAGATCGTCTACGACGACGCCACGCTCGAGGCCTACATCGCCAAGGCCACCGACGTCAGCCCCGAGCACCCGGTGCTGGTCGACCGGTTCCTCGAGGACGCCGTCGAGATCGACGTCGACGCGCTCTTCGACGGCTCCGAGCTGTACCTGGGCGGCGTCATGGAGCACATCGAGGAGGCCGGCATCCACTCCGGCGACTCGGCGTGCGCGCTGCCGCCGATCACCCTCGGGACGACCGACCTGGTGCGCATCCGCCAGGCGACCGAGAAGCTCGCCGCCCGGATCGGCGTCCGCGGGCTGCTCAACGTGCAGTACGCGCTCAAGGACGACGTCCTGTACGTGCTGGAGGCCAACCCGCGCGCCAGCCGCACGGTGCCGTTCGTCTCCAAGGCGACGGCGGTGCAGCTGGCCAAGGCCGCGGCGCGGATCGCGGTGGGGGAGTCGATCGCCGACCTGCGCGCCCTGGGCGTGCTGCCGGCCACCGGCGACGGCGCCGACCTGCCCGAGGACGCCCCCATCGCGGTGAAGGAGGCGGTGCTGCCCTTCCACCGGTTCCGCACCGTCGACGGGCAGAACGTCGACACCGTGCTGGGGCCGGAGATGAAGTCGACCGGCGAGGTGATGGGCCTGGACACCGGCTTCGGGACGGCGTTCGCGAAGTCGCAGGCCGCGACCTACGGCATGCTCCCGACCGAGGGCACGGTGTTCGTCTCCCTGGCCAACCGGGACAAGCGCTCGGCGATCTTCCCGGTCAAGCGGCTGGCCGACCTCGGCTTCCGGGTGCTGGCGACCACCGGCACCGCGCAGGTGCTGCGCCGCAACGGGGTGACCTGCGAGGTCGTCGGCAAGTACAGCGACGGGCCGGGCAACATCGTGGAGCGGATCACGGCCGGGGACGTCGACATCGTCGTCAACACCCCCTTCGGCGCCCCGGGCAACAGCGGGCCGCGGCTGGACGGCTACGAGATCCGGACGGCGGCGGTGAGCCAGGGCGTCCCCTGCATCACGACCGTGCAGGGCCTGGCCGCCGTCGTGCAGGCCGTCGAGGCGCTGCGCCGCGGGGACGTGGGCGTGCGCAGCCTGCAGGAGGTCCACGCGGCGCTCGTCGGCGGCACCCACGGCGGACCGAGCACCTTCGCCGGGACCGACGCGTGACCAGCCTCCCGCGCGCGGGAGGCGGTCCCGACCGCCTCCCGCGCGCGGAAGGCGGTCCGGGGGACGCCGTGGGGCGGCTGCGGGACGACCTGGTCGGCCGCGGGCTGGTCGACGGCCTGCCCGAGGCGTTCCTCGCCGGGATCACCCGCTTCGCGCGGCCGCCGCAGCCGGAGCTCGACGCGCTGGCCGCGGCGGCCCGCGGGCTGGCCGCGCGGCTCGCCGCCGGGGACGCCGGGGACGACGACCTGCCGCTGCTCACCCGCGTGCTGTTCTCCGCCGGCCACGGGGGCCTGCTCGCCGACGCCGGCGTGCCGACCCCGGCCTACGACGTCCTGGGCTCCTACCGCGACAACCTGACCACCCCGGTCGGGCCGCGGCTGCGCGAGCGGCCGCGCGCGGGGGACCGTCGCTGGCGGGTGCTGGGCCGCGACGTCGGCTTCCCGATCGGCGTGCCCGCCTGCGTGCTCAACGGCGGCGAGGAGTGGGTCCGGCACAACGCGCGCAACGGCTACAGCGTGCTGACCTACAAGACCGTCCGCAGCCGCGCGCACGAGCCCAACACCCAGCCGAACTGGGTCTTCGCCGCACGGGAGACGCAGAGCCTGCCCCCGGGCGCGGCCGCCGAGGTCACCGCCGACCCGTGGGACTGGGTGGAGCCCGGCTCGCCCGACGTCAGCACGGTCAACTCCTTCGGCGTCCCGTCGCTGACGCCCGAGGAGTGGATGGCCGACCTCGAGCGGTCGCTGGCGACGATCGACGACGACCAGCTGCTGGTGGTCAGCGTCATGGGGGAGGGGAACGGGACCGGCCTGGTCGACGACTTCGCCGCCACGGCCCGGCTGGCGGAGGAGTCCGGCGCGAGCGTCGTCGAGCTGAACCTGTCCTGCCCGAACACGCTGAACCCCTCGGCCTCCGGCGTGAAGCCGCCGCTGTGCCTGGACGCCGACGCCAGCGTGGCCGTCGTCGAGGGCGTGCGGCGGGCGCTGGACGACCGCACCGGGCTGGTCGCCAAGCTCTCCTGGCTCGACGAGGCGGCGCTGGCCGCGCTGGTGCCCCGGCTGGCGCCGCTGGTCGACGGCGTGGCGGGCATCAACACGCTGCAGAGCCGGGTGCGGCGCAGCGACGGCGAGCCGACCTTCCCCGGCCGCGGGCTGGCCGGGCTGTCGGGGGCCGCGGTGCGCGACTCCGCGCTGGACTTCACCCGCCGGCTGGTCGCCCTCCGCGAGGCCGGCGGCCGGCACTTCGACGTCCTGGCCATGGGCGGGGTCACCGACCCGGCCTCGTTCAAGGCGCTGTTCGCCCTCGGCGCCGACGCCGTGCAGTCGGCGTCCGGGGCCTTCGCCAACCCGTTCCTCGCCCGCGACTGCGTGGCCGCGCTGGGAGAGACGCTGCCCTGCGCGCTGGAGCCGGCGCGATGACGGCGCCCTTCGGACAGCGCCTCGCCGACGCGGTCGCCGCCCGCGGGCCGCTGTGCGTGGGCATCGACCCGCACGCGCCGCTGCTGGAGCGCTGGGGCCTGCCCGACGACCCCGCGGGCCTGGCCCGGTTCACCGACACCGTCGTCGACGCCCTCGCCGGCACCGTCGCCGTCCTCAAGCCGCAGCTGGCCTTCTACGAGCGGCACGGCTCCCGCGGGCTGGCCGTGCTGGAGGACGGCGTCGCCCGCGCCCGCACTGCCGGTGCGCTGGTGCTGCTCGACGCCAAGCGCGGGGACATCGGCTCGACGATGGACGGCTACGCCGGCTACCTGCGCCCGGACCACCCGATGGCCGCCGACGCCCTGACCGTCAGCCCCTACCTCGGCCCCGGCTCGCTCCAGCCGGCCGTCGACACCGCCCGCGAGCACGGCGGCGGGCTGTTCGTGCTGGCCCGCACCTCCAACCCGGACGCCGGCACGCTGCAGCACGCCGTCGTGGACGGGCGGTCGGTCGCGCAGGTCGTCGTCGACACCGTGCGCGGCTGGAACGCCGCCGACGCGTCCGGCTCCTTCGGCGTCGTCGTCGGGGCCACACTCCGCGAGCTGGACGTCGACCTGACCGGCCTCGGCGGGCCGGTGCTGGCCCCGGGACTGGGTGCGCAGGGCGGGTCGGTGGCCGACCTGCGCCGGCTGTTCGGCACCGGCACCGCCGTCGTCCCGACGGTGTCCCGGGACGTGCTCGCCGCCGGCCCCGACCCGGCCGGGCTGCGTGCCGCCGCCGAGCGCTGGGCCGTGGAGCTGGCCGGGTGAGGCGGGCCGCGCCCTGGCTCGTGACCGGGCTGGGCCTGCTCCTCGTGGTGGCCGGTGCCGTGGTGTTCGCGGTGGCCGGCGGGGGCGGGCAGGTGGTGTACGAGGGCAGCTACGAGCCGCTGTCGTCGAGCGCCTACTCGAGCACCACGGACCTGGCCTCCGACGACGCGGTCGTGTGGACCCGGGCGCACCTGGCAGGACCGGGCCTCGCCGGAGCCGGTGCCGTGCTGCTCGCCGCCGTGGGGGGCCGGCGGGGGAGCGCGGCCTCCTCCTGAACGGACCGGTCCGGCGTCCACCAGCGCGTTCACACCACCGACCGGCGTGTCGGGCCCGGCGTGTCGGGGGCCGGTCCGGCGGTGACCGCCCGGTACCGGAGCTCGCCGCAACCCCCCTTGACCTGCGGCGATGACCCACGGTGAGCCCATGTGACCACAGAGTGTCACCGTAACCTCACCGATTGCCGGAAACCAGGGGTTCGGACCGGCGTGACCTGCACATATAGCGAGAGCTAGGTTGGCCGACAGGCTCAGCAGTGAGTCCTGCCCCCGACACAGCCCGAGCCCCCGCCGGCCGAACGGATGGCCGGCGACGACAGATTGGTCGCACCATGCCCCTCCCTGACCTGTCCCCCGAACAACGCGCCGCAGCCCTCGAGAAGGCCGCGGCCGCCCGCAAGGCCCGAGCCGAGCTGCGCGAGCGGCTCAAGAGCAAGGGCGCCACGGTCGGTGACGTCCTGCGCCAGGGCGAGACCGACGAGGTGATCGGCAAGATGCGCGTCTCCGCCGTCCTGGAGTCCCTGCCCGGTGTGGGCAAGGCCCGGGCTGCGAAGATCATGGAGCGGCTCGAGATCTCCCCGACCCGCCGGGTGCGCGGTCTGGGTGCCAACCAGCGCCGGGCCCTCGAGACGGAGTTCGGCGGCGAGAAGGTCGCCGCCGAGCAGGTCCCCGTCGAGGGCTGACCCGCAGGTCCAGGCACCCGGAGGTCGAGGACGACGACGAGTGGCAGCTGTTGTCCCGGAGCACGCCCCGGCACGGCTGACCGTGCTCTCCGGCCCCTCGGGGGTCGGCAAGGGCACGGTCGTGGCGGAGGTCCGGCGCCGGCACCCGGAGGTCTGGGTGTCGGTGTCGGCCACCACCCGCCGGCGCCGGCCCGGTGAGGTCGACGGGGTCCATTACCACTTCGTCAGCGACGCCGAGTTCGACCGGCTCGTCGCCGAGAACGGCCTGCTCGAGTGGGCCGAGTACGCCGGCAATCGCTACGGCACGCCGGTCGCCCCGGTGCGCGAGCGACTCGCCACCGGGCGGCCGGCGCTGCTGGAGATCGAGCTCCAGGGCGCCCGGCAGGTCCGGGCCCGCGACGCCGACGCCCAGCTGGTGTTCCTCGCGCCGCCGTCCTGGGGCGAGCTGGTCAGCCGGCTGGCCGGCCGGGGCTCGGAGCCGCCGGCGGTCCAGGAGGAGCGGCTGCGCATCGCGCAGGCCGAGCTCGACGCCGCCGGGGAGTTCGACCTGGTGGTCGTCAACGACGACGTGGCCCGTGCCGCCGACGAGTTGGTAGGATTGCTGACTGCGCCGTCGCCCGGGTCCCTCCGGAGCAGCGGCGCGTCCGAGTGACGGGGCCCGGCGCCGCCGCCCGCCACTCCCCGATGACGAGCTGAGGAGCACGCCCGCCCGTGTCCGGAGTCGCACCCGCCCCCGAGGGCATCACCAACCCGCCGATCGACGAGCTGCTCGAGCGCACCAGCAGCAAGTACGGCCTGGTGATCTTCGCCGCCAAGCGCGCGCGCCAGATCAACGCGTACTACAGCCAGCTCTCCGAGGGCCTGCTGGAGTACGTCGGCCCGCTGGTCGACACCGCCCCGCAGGAGAAGCCGCTCTCCATCGCACTCCGCGAGATCAACGAGGGCCTGCTCACCCACACCGCCGGCGAGAACTGAAAGAGGACCCCGGTCCTCCTCACCCCTCGCAAGCTCGGGGCGAGCCTCTGGACCGGGGCCACGGCTGGTGGCGTTGCGGCCGGCCGCTCCGCCCTTTGTGAGGATGACGCCCCTGGCGGCCGCCGGGGGCGTCGTCGTGTGTGGAGGATGACCGCATGAGCCGCATCGTGCTGGGCGTCGCCGGGGGCGTGGCCGCCTACAAGGCCGCCCTCCTGGTGCGCGCGTTCACCGAGTCCGGGCACGACGTCCGCGTCGTCCCGACGCCGGCCGCCCTGCACTTCGTCGGCGCGGCCACCTTCGAGGCGCTGTCGGGCAACCCGGTCACCACGGACGTGTGGTCCGACGTGGACGAGGTGGCGCACGTCCGCATCGGCCAGGCCGCCGACCTCGTCGTCGTCGCGCCGGCCACCGCCGACCTGCTGGCCCGGGCCGCCGCCGGCCGCGCCGACGACCTGCTCACCGCGAGCCTGCTCACCGCGCACTGCCCGGTGGTGTTCGCCCCCGCCATGCACACCGAGATGTGGCTGCACCCGGCCACCCAGGACAACGTCGCCACGCTGCGCCGCCGCGGCGCGATCGTGCTGCCGCCCGCGGTGGGCCGGCTGACCGGCCCGGACTCCGGTCCCGGCCGGCTGCCCGAACCCGCCGACATCGCCGCGCTCGCCTCGGTCGTGCTCGCCGCCGGCCCGGCAGCCCTCGCCGCGGACCTCGCCGGCCGCCGCGTCGTGGTCAGCGCCGGGGGCACCCGCGAGCCGCTGGACCCGGTCCGCTACCTGGGCAACCGCTCGTCGGGCAAGCAGGGCTGGGCACTGGCCCGGGTCGCCGCCGCCCGCGGCGCCGAGGTGGTGCTCGTCGCCGCGAACGTGGAGCTGCCGGCGCCCTTCGGCGTCCGCGTCGTCGGCGTCGGCACGGCCGAGGAGCTGCGCACGGCGGTGCTCGCCGAGTCGGCGGACGCCGACGTCGTGGTGATGGCCGCCGCGGTCGCCGACTTCCGGCCCGCCACGGTCGCGTCCACCAAGCTGAAGAAGGGCAGCGCCGCCGAGCCCGAGGCCGTCCCGCTGGTGCGCAACCCCGACGTCCTCGCCGAGCTGGTGACCAAGCGCCCCACCGGGCAGCTGGTCGTCGGCTTCGCCGCCGAGACGGGGGACGACGAGGCCGACGTGCTCACCCACGCCCGCGCCAAGCTGGCCCGCAAGGGCTGCGACCTGCTGGTGGTCAACGACGTCTCGGCAGGCCGGGTGTTCGGCCGGGCCGACAACGCCGCCGTCGTCCTGGCCGCCGACGGCACCGCCACCGAGCTGCCGGAGGGCAGCAAGGACGCCGTGGCCGCCGGCATCTGGGACGTCGTCGGCCCCCGGCTGGCCTGAGTCCGACACCGGCGGCGACGCGCGCCGGTAACGTGCACCCGACGAGACGCCCACGCCCGGGCGCCCACCCCACCGTTCCCGACCCCAGGGAGTACCGCGTGTCACGCCGCCTCTTCACGTCCGAGTCGGTGACCGAGGGCCACCCGGACAAGATCGCCGACCAGATCAGCGACTCGATCCTCGACGCGATGCTCGCGCAGGACCCCCGCAGCCGCGTCGCCGTCGAGACCCTGATCACCACCGGTCAGGTCCACATCGCCGGTGAGGTCACCACGGCCGGCTACGTCGACATCGCCGACATCGTCCGGAAGACCGTGCTCGGCATCGGCTACGACTCCTCCCGCAAGGGCTTCGACGGTGCCTCCTGCGGGGTCAGCGTCTCGATCGGCGCGCAGTCGCCGGACATCGCCCAGGGCGTCGACACCGGGTACGAGGCGCGCACCGCCGGCGCCACCGAGGACGAGATCGAGCGGCAGGGCGCCGGCGACCAGGGCCTGATGTTCGGCTACGCCACCGACGAGACCCCGGAGCTCATGCCGCTGCCGATCGCGCTGGCGCACCGGCTCTCCCGCCGGCTCTCCGCGGTGCGCAAGGACGGCTCGGTGCCCTACCTGCGGCCCGACGGCAAGACCCAGGTCACGGTCGTCTACGAGGACGACCGCCCGGTCGGCGTGGACACCGTGGTCGTCTCCTCGCAGCACGCCGAGGACATCTCGATCGAGCAGCTGCTCACCCCGGACGTGCAGGAGCTGGTGGTCGAGCCCGAGCTCGCCGCCCTCGGCCTGCCCACCGACGGCTACCGGCTGCTGGTCAACCCGACCGGCAAGTTCGTCATCGGCGGCCCGATGGGCGACGCCGGGCTGACCGGCCGCAAGATCATCGTCGACACCTATGGCGGCATGGCCCGCCACGGCGGCGGTGCCTTCTCCGGCAAGGACCCGTCGAAGGTCGACCGCTCGGGCGCCTACGCCATGCGCTGGGTGGCCAAGAACGTCGTCGCCGCCCGGCTGGCCCGCCGCTGCGAGGTGCAGGTGGCCTACGCCATCGGCGCCGCGCACCCGGTCGGCCTGTTCGTCGAGACCTTCGGCACCGGCGCCGTCTCCGACGACGTCCTGGAGAAGGCGATCGGCTCGGTCTTCGACCTGCGCCCCGGCGCGATCGTGCGCGACCTGGACCTGCTGCGCCCGATCTACGCCCCGACCGCCGCCTACGGCCACTTCGGCCGCACCGACGTCGAGCTGCCCTGGGAGCGGCTGGACCGGGTTGACGCGCTCCGCTCGGTCGCGGGGGTCTGAAGGAGGACCCCTTGCCCCCCACCGCTCGCAGGCTCGCGGCAGGGCCCTGCAAGGGGGCCGTTCCAGCACGTCACCGGGCTCGGGGTCAGCCTCGGGGTGCTGGCTGCGGCTGCTCCGCAGGCCTGTCGTACCCGGCGGGGACACTGCCAGGAGACGACCCCGCCGAACGGAGACCCCGCTGACCTCGGCCCCGACGCAGCAGCTCCCGGACCATGACCCGGGCACCCGCACGCCCCGGGTGGCCCGGGTCGTGGTCGACGTGCCGCTGGCCCACCTGGACCGGCCCTTCGACTACGCCGTCCCCGACGCGCTGGCCGACGAGGTGCGGGCCGGGTGCCGGGTGCGGGTGCGCTTCGCCGGGCAGCTGGTCGACGGCTTCGTGCTCGAGCTGACCGACGTCAGCGAGTCGGGGCGCAAGCTCGCGCCGCTGGCCAAGGTCGTCTCCGCCGAGCCGGTGCTCACCCCGGAGGTGGTCACGCTGGCCCGCGCGGTGGCCGAGCGCTGGGGCGGCACGGTCACCGACGTGCTCCGCCTCGCCGTCCCGCCCCGCCGCGTCGCGGCCGAGAAGCGCCCGCCCGCCGAGCCGCCCC
>NZ_NVPT01000137.1 GCF_002802985.1 Geodermatophilus chilensis
GCAGCGGGTGGGCTGGGCCGACCGCGACCACGTCCTCCCGCACGCCTGCGGCGGGGCCACCGACTGCGCCAACCTCTGTTGTCTGTGCCGCAGCCACCATCGGCTGAAGACCCACGCCCGCGGCTGGCGGTTCGTCATGGACCCCGACGGCACCCTGCACGTCACCACACCGTCCGGGATCACCCGCACCACCCGACCACCCGGGATGCGACCACCACCCCGGCCCGCACCCGAGCCCGACCCATCTGGGCCGGCCGGCGGCCCGCCGCCCCACACGTCGCCCGACGACGATCCACCACCGTTCTGAATCGGCCGGTTGACGTGTCGAGATGTCGACGAGCCGACGCGTCCGTACCCGGGACAGGCGAAGGGGTCCAGCAGCGCCGGACGGCAGTTCCGGCTCCGGCGCCGTCCGAGGCGGGTGCCGATGACCGCCGACCGGCCGGCACACCGCTGTCAACTCCGCGATGCGAAGGACAGGAGGTCGGCGAGGGCGGTCTGCGGGTCGGGTCCGAGAACGCCGATCCCCGCCGTCCCGGACGACGGGGGAGCCGGCGGTGGACCGGCGGCGGCCCAGAGCTCGTCGAGCAAGGCGACCGGGCGGGCGGCTCCGGTCGCGGTGGCGAGCAGGTAGCCCCCGCGCCACGCCGTGACGCGCAGCCGTCCGCCGGTCGGCAGCCGGCCCGCGGCGCCGGCCCGGGCGGCGCGCCTTGTGGGGCCGGCCCCGGCCAGCAGGTCCTCCCACGGCGCGGCGGCCCGGCCGCTGCCGCAGGCGCCGCGCACCGGGTCAGGCGGGGCGGGGCGACCGCCGCAGGAAGTCCCGCGCGATCTCGTCGAAGGTCACCCAGCGGACGCCGTCGTGCCGGTTGATGTGGGCGATGATGCGCTCCAGGGCCATGAGCACCTGCGGCCGCCCGGAGACGTCGGGGTGGATGGTCATCGTGAACGCCGCGTAGTCCTGCTCCCGGTAGACCCAGTCGAACTGGTCGGTCCACATCTGCTCGATGTCGCGCGGGTTCACGAACCCGTGGCTGTTCGGGCTGGCCTTGACGAACATCATCGGCGGCAGGTCGTCGAGGTACCAGTTCGCCGGGATCTCCACCAGCTCGGTCTCCCGGCCACGCACCAGCGGCTGCATCCAGGTGTCGGCCGGCTGCGAGTAGTCGATCTTCGTCCAGCTGTCGCCCACCCGGACGTAGTAGGGCTCGGAGTCGCGGTGCATGAGCGAGTGGTCGTAGGTGATGCCCCGCTCCAGCAGCAGCTCGTTGGTGACGGGGGAGAACTCCCACCACGGCGCGACGTAGCCGGTGGGCCGCCGTCCGGCCCGCTTCTCGATGAGGTCGATGCAGCGGTCGAGGACGGCGGACTCCTGCTCGCGGGTCATCGCGATCGGGTTCTCGTGGCTGTAGCCGTGCACGCCGATCTCGTGGCCGGCCGCCACGCAGGCGTCGAACTGCTCCGGGAAGGTCTCGATGGAGTGCCCGGGCCAGAAGAACGTCTGGGTCAGCCCCTCGCGGCGGAACAGCTCGAGGATGCGCGGCACGCCCACCTCGCCGGCGAACAGGCCGCGCGAGATGTCGTCGGGGGAGTCCTCCCCGCCGTAGGACCCGAGCCATCCGGCCACGGCGTCGATGTCGACGCCGAAGGACACGAAGATCTCCTTGTTCCCTGGTGCGCTGGCCATGCTGCGTTCCCCTCTCGATCGGTCGGTGTTCAGAGCCGGCCGGCGAGGACCCGCCCGGGGTCCTGCGGGTCCAGCGCGAGGGCCGCGGCCAGCAGCAGCCGCCCCTGCCACGGGCTCAGGTCGCCGCCGAGCAGGGCGCCGTCGCGCGCCAGGCTCGCCCCGCCACCGGCGTACAGCGGCGCGACCGAGCCCGAGGGCACGCGCGTGCAGACCAGGACGGGCACGCCGTCCGCCACCAGCTCGGCGGCCGCCGCGGCGACCGGCGGCGGGACGTTGCCCGCCCCGAATGCCTCCAGCACGACCCCGGCGGCGCCGGCCGCGACCGCGGCGCGCAGCAGGGCGTCGTCCGTTCCCTGGGCGCAGGCGACGACGTCGACCCGCGGCAGCTCGGCGTCCAGGTCCAGCGGCAGGGCGGGCGCCCGCGGCGGCCGCCCCAGGGAGACGACGGCCTCGCCGGCCACCCGCAGCACCGGCCCGCGGCCGGGTGCGCCGAAGGCCGCGCTGCGCAGGGTCTCCAGCTTGCGCACCCCGCGGGCGGCGAAGGCCAGGCCGTCGAAGACGACCAGCGCGCCCAGGTCCCGGGCCGCGGGCTCGGCGGCGACCCGGAGCGCGTCGGCGAGGTTCGCCGGGCCGTCGGGCGCCGGCGCGTCGAACGGCCGCTGGGCGCCGGTGAAGACCACCGGTCGCGGGTCGTCGTGCACCAGGTCGGCCAGGAAGACCGACTCCTCCATCGTGTCGGTGCCGTGGGTGACGACGACGCCGTCGACGCCGTCGGCCAGGTGCCGGCGCCCTTCGCGGACCAGCCCGCGGACGTCAGCGCCCGTGAGCGCGAAGCTCGGCACCGTGGTCAGGTCGCTCACCGTGACCTCGAGGCCGGGGAGCGGACCGGCGGCGGCGAGCAGCTCGGCGGCGGGCGTGGTGGCCGACAGGCCGCCGTCGGTGCGCCGGCTGGCGATCGTGCCGCCGGTCGCCAGCAGGTGGACCCGTGCCACGTGCCCTCCTCGTCCTCGCGCGGAGGCCCCAGGTGACCACGACGCGCCGGGCCACGCACCTCGGGGAGGGGTCTGATCGGACCCACCCCGGGCGCTGACCTGCGCAGCTGCCGGACCGGTCCGTCCGGGGCTTGACGCCCCGCCCGCGGACTCACCTAGAGTCCTCGACCGGACACCGCCCGTCATGGGGGGTCGCTCACCGCGAGGGCCACGGGGCTCCCGCGTGGGGCGGCGCGGGCGGTGGCCCGCCGGGGCGCCCCGTCGCCCGGACGACCGCCGCCGGGGGCCTCGGAGCCGGGCGCGCCTCCGCCCGCACACACGGGAGACCGCCCCGTGCACCACCCCGCACAGCGGCGTCCTGCTGGCCCGCTGCGTGGTGTGGGCGCTGCTGCAGACCCGACCGGCCGGGCGCCCACCGGGTCAGCGCTGCCGATAGGCCAGCAGGTGCTCACGGAGGTAGGTGAGGTGCTCGATCATGGACATCTCGCCGGCGTCGGGGTCCTGGTCGGCGATCGCCCGGACGATGCGCTGGTGCTGGCGCACCGTGGCCTGGCCGACCTCGGGCTTGAGGTCCAGGTAGTGCACCGGCTCGGTCTCCAGGTGCAGTGCACAGACGAAGGACGCCAGCACACGGTTCCCCGAGGCGCGGGCGATGGTGCCGTGGAACTGCTCGTCGAGAGTCGGCACCCGGGGGTCCTCCACCGAGATGGACCGCTGCAGGTCCACGATCGCGCGGAGCTCGCGCAGGTCCTCGTCGGTGCGGTGCACGGCCGCCAGCCGGACTGCGGGTACCTCGAGGTGTTGGCGGACGATCGCCACCTCCTCGAACTCGATGCTGCCGAGCGCGAGGAGGTTGTGCACCGAGTCCCCGAGGACCTCGCGCAGTGACGAGTGGTCGGCGTTGCGGACGAAGCTGCCGCCACCGGCGCCCGGCGTCGTGACGATGAGGTTCTGCGTCGAGAGCGACCTCAGGGCCTCGCGGACCGTCGTGCGGCTGACCTCGAACTGCCGCGCCAGCTCGACCTCACCGGGCAACCGGTCCCCGGCACGGAGGGCGCCGGAGAGGATCGCCGCCTTGATCTGGTCCTCGACCTGCTGGCGGGGACGCAGCACCTTCTTCCCGATGGTCTTGGGTGTCCCGACCGGATCAGACACTGCCGTCCCACCTCGCTCCTCGTGGTGCACCCTGCACACGCAGCCGCTGCCGACGGGGCGCAATGGTGCGACCGATCCTAGTCGGGCGCAGGCACCCGTCCGCGGTCGCGGACGAGGTCCCGGACGCCGCCCCAACGGCCGTCCCCGACGCCGCAGCGTCCCCGGGGACACCCGACCCCCGGGGACGCTGCGGGCCACGGCCGACCGTCAGCGGGTCGCCGGCTGCGCCTCGACGGCCTGCCGGTCGCTCGCGGCGAAGTCGACGTCCTTGGTCTCCGGGCCCATGGCCGCCCCAACCGTGATGAAGACGGCGCCGATGACCAGGAGGGGCAGCACGGTCCACTCGAACGGCATCACCGCGGAGAGCCAGGACTGGTAGAACGCGTAGAACGAGGGGATCACCACGGCGAGGCTGTATCCCAGGCCGAACCCGGTGGCGCGCACCCCGGTCTGGAACCGCTCGTTGATGTAGACGGTGGTGAGCCCCCACACCGAGACGACCAGCACGGCGATCACGGTCACCAGGAAGATGACCACGAACAGGTTGTCGGGCCGCATGGCCAGCAGGACGGCGTAGACGGCCGTCCCCCCGATCCCGGCGACGCCGCCCCAGACCATGAGGAACGGGCGCCGGCCGATCCGCTGACTCACCACGGCGGCGATCACGTAGCAGACGGCGACGACGAGGTAGGCCACGATGAGCGTGGTGGTGATCTCCGTGCCGACCAGGCCGAGCTCGGAGGCCAGCAGTCCGGGGAGGATGGCCGTCACGCAGTTCAGCGTCAGCCAGAAGCCGGTCATCAGGATGAAGACCTGGACGAAGTTGCGGCGGTTCTGCCCGGTGAACAGGTCCTTCACCGGCGTGCCGCCACCGCCGCTGCCCTCGAACAGCTCCGACTCCCGGACGCTGCGCAGGTAGTAGACGACGAAGGCCAGGGCCAGCGCGCCGCCGAGGAAGAACGGGATGCGCCACCCCCACTGGACGTACGCGGAGTCCGGCGACCCGGCGGGGGCGACCTGCAGCATGATCAGCGTGATCAGGGCGACCGCGACGTAGGCCAGCGGGAAGCCGGTCATGATCAGGCCACCGTTGAGGCCGCGCTTCTCCTTGGGGGAGTACTCCATCGCCAGCGGGCTGGCCGCGGTGTACTCACCACCGACGAAGATGCCGATCACGAAACGCAGGAGCACGAACACCACGACCGAGGCGATGCCCCAGGTCTCGTAGCCGGGCAGCAGTCCCACGACGACGGTCAGGATCCCGAACCCGGACACCGCCACCACGGTGGCGTTCTTGCGCCCCTTCGTGTCGGCGTAGCGGCCGAAGATCAACGCCCCGAGCGGCCGCCCGACGAGGGTGGCGGCGAAGATCATGCCCGTCACGATGGCCGTCGCCGACGGCGAGAGGTCCGCGGAGATGAAGTATCCGATCGCCGGCGCGAGGGCGATGATCGGTAGGTAGATGTCGAACATGTCGACGAAGAAGCCGAAGAAGGCTCCCCGCTGGGCGTGCTTGCGCGCGTGTTCGTGCTCCACCGTTGTCGTCCCGGCTGCCGACGTCATGCCTCTCCCTCATCTCTGACAGGGGCTCCGCGGAGGCGGCCCTGGTGGCGGTGCGGTCCTCGACCGCGCCGGCGTTCGTGCGCATCGGTCGTCCCCGCCGGGTCCGTCGCCGAGGCGAAGGACCGCCGGCGCCCGGTCCACCACGAGCCCGTGGGGAACGACGGGACCGCTGCACCGCGACGCCGCTTCCCGGCGTGCCGGCGAATAATGTCTGTCATTCACCAGGTGTGTCAAGGACCACATCCCGGCACGGAGCGACTGCGGGACGTGACGGACCGGGAAGTCCAGCTAAACCCGCCGGCGCACCAGGTGGGTCGCGCCCGTCCACGGGCGCCACCAATTGTCCGACATTGACATGACGGTGCGTCGGTGCCTACGTTCCGGGCCATGTCAGCGGCGAGCGACAGGAGCCACGAGGTGACCATCGCAGCGAGTCCGGACCGGCCCGCGACGGCCCCGCTGCGAGGTCTCACGGTCCTGGACATGTCGACCTCCTACGCCGGCCCCACCGCGTCGATGTACCTGGCCGACCTGGGCGCGGACGTCGTCAAGGTGGAGCGCCCGGGCACGGGGGACGACGCCCGGTACTGGGGTCCGCCCTTCGCCAGTGGCGCCTCGGCGTGGTTCGCCTCCGCCAACCGCAACAAGCGGAGCATCGCCGTGGACGTGGGCACGGCCGGGGGGCGGCAGGTCCTGCACCGACTGATCGACCGCGCCGACGTCTTCATCGAGAACCTGAACCCCGCGAAGCTGGAGCGACTCGGCCTCGCGCCGGCCGACACGCTGGCCCGCCGGCCGCACCTCGTCTACTGCGCGATGTCCGGGCTCGGCCTGACCGGTCCTGACGCGCACCTGCCCGGGTACGACCTCGTCGCCCAGGCCCGCTCGGGGCTCATGTCGGTCACCGGTCCGGCCGGGGGCGCTCCGCAGCGCGTCTCGACGGCGCTGTCGGACATCGTCACCGGGATGTCGGCGGCCCTCGCCGTCTGCGCGGCGGTGGTGCGCCAGCGCACCACCGGCGTCGGCGACCTCGTCGACGTCTCGCTGCTGGACTCCGACCTGGCCCTGATGGCACCGCGCCTGGCCGCCTACCTCGCCGGTGACCCGGAGCCCGCGCCGTCGGGAGGCACCGACTCCGTGCTGGCCCTCTACCAGTCCTTCCCCACCGCGGACCGGGACGTCGTGATCGCCGTGGGCAACGACGTCCTCTGGCAGCGCTTCTGTGCCGCCGTCGGCCTGCCCGGGCTCGCCGTCGACGACCGGCTGCGCGACAACGCCGGCCGGCGGGCCCACCGGGACGAACTGGTCGCCACCGTGTGCGGGGTCCTGCGTGGTCGCCCGGCCGCGCACTGGCTCGACGTCCTCCAGCGGGCCGGCGTGCCCGCTGCTCTGGTCCAGGGGCTGTCGGAGGTGGTGCGCGACCCGCAGGTGGTCGCCCGCCAGGCGATCCTGCCGGTGCCCGGGAGCGGCGGTGCCCTCCACGGGGTGCGCAGCCCCTTCCGGTTGGGCTCGCTGCCCGAGCCGCGCAACGAGCGCTTCCCGGACCTGGGCGAGCACACGCTCGAGGTCCTCGCCGAGTGCGGCTTCACCGACGAGGAGGTCGGGCAGCTGCTGGACGGCGCTGCGGTGGAGGCCCCGCGGCAGCCCGCCGGTCAGGTGACCCGGTGAGCGCCGGCCCCCTCGTCGTCGAGCGGCACGGGACGGTGACCCTGCTGCGCATCGACCGTCCCGAGGTGCACAACGCGCTCGACGCGCAGCTGCTGCGGGAGCTCGATCGGGCGGTGGCCGCAGCCGCGGCGGACGGCGTCCGCGCCGTCGTCCTGACCGGCACCGGCACCCGCGCCTTCAGCGCGGGCGCGGACCTCGACGAGCTCGCCGGGCTGTCCGCCGAGCAGGCCCACGACGTGCTGACCCAGGGGCAGGCGGTGGTCGCCCGCATCGAGCGGTCGCCGGTCCCGGTCCTGGCGGCGGTCAACGGGCTGGCCCTCGGCGGCGGCTTCGAGCTGGTCCTGGCCTGCACCTTCGCCGTCCTGGCGGAGACCGCGCAGCTCGGGCTGCCGGAGGCGGGGCTCGGCCTGATGCCCGGCTACGGCGGCACCCAGCGGCTGGCCCGCCGGGTCGGCGCCCCCGTCGCCGCCCACGCCATCCTCACCGGCGAGCGGATCCCGGCCGACCGGGCCCACGTCCTCGGACTCACCCCCGTGCCGCCGGTGCCCGCCGACGAGGTCGTCGCCACGGCGCTGGGACTCGCCGGCCGCATCGCCGAACGGGGCCCGCGGGCGGTCCGCTCGGCCCTGCTCGCCCTCCGGCACGGGGCCGACGTGCCACTGGAGGCCGGGCTGGCCCTCGAGAGCGCCCTGGCCGGCGTGCTCACCGGCAGCGACGAGGCCGCCGAGGGCATCGCGGCGTTCCGGCAACGGCGGACCCCGGCCTTCGCCCCGACCCCGACGGAGGAGTCCTCGTGAGCGGCCCCACCACCCTCGAGCCGCTGGCCCTGGACAGCGAGCCGGCCGCCTACCTGGCCCTGCACGGTGCACTCGACGAGCCGGTCGCCGACGCGCTGCTCGACCCCCGGGAACACGAGGTGCGCACCCGGGTGCGGGAGGTCGTCGCCGAGCACGTCGCCCCGGGCGCGTCCGACCGCGACCGCGACCACGCGTTCGCCCACGACAGTTACCAGGCCCTGGCCCGCGCCGGGCTCGCCGGGCTGCTCGTCCCCGAGGAGTACGGCGGCACCCAGGACAGCACCGTGGCCTACGCCGCGGCGATGGAGGAGATCACCGCCGGCTGTGCCGCCACGAGCCTGGTCTACATGACCCAGATGCACGCGGCGTACCCCATCCTGCACGCCGGGACCCCGGAGCTCGCCCGCGAGTACGTCCCGGGCCTGGTCGACGGCAGCCGCTACGGGTCCCTCGGCGTCACCGAACCGGGCGCCGGCAGCGACGCGTCGTCCCTGCGGACCCGCGCGGTCCCCGAGACCGGGCCCGACGGCCGGGTCACCGGCTACCGGATCACCGGTGGCAAGACCTTCATCACCACCGGCGACCGCGCCGACGTCGTCGTCTGCTTCGCCACGCTGGACCCCCGGGCAGGACGCCGCGGCATCACCGCCTTCCTCGTGGACGGCGACGCGCCCGGCCTCACCCGCGGCGTGCCGTTCACCAAGATGGGCATGCACGGGTCCAGCACCGCGGAGCTGTTCTTCGACCAGACGCCGGTCCCCGCCACGCACCGCCTCGGTCCGGAGGGCGAGGGCTGGTCGATCGTGGTCAGCTCGGTGACCAAGTCGCGCATCAGCGCCGCCGCGCAGGGCGTGGGCCTGGCCCGCGGCGCCTACGCGCACGCCCTGGCCGCGATGCACCGGGCGCACGGGCCGACGCTGCCGGCCGACGCCGCCGCCGCTCTCGCGGACATGCGCGGGCGCATCCTCGCCGGCCGGCTGGTGCTGCTGTCGGTGGCCCGCGAGGTCGACCGCGGCGGTGCCGCCGGTGGCGCCATCGGCCTGATGAAGCAGACCTGCACCGACATCGGCTGGCAGGTCGCGGTCGCCGCCACGAAGGTGCTCGGCCGGTTCGGCGACCTGGCCGCACTCGGCGCGGAGCGCTACCTCCGCGACGCCAAGGTCACCCAGATCTACGACGGGACCAACGAGGTGCAACGGCTGCTGGTCGCCCGGGACACCGCCGCGCGCGTGAAGGACGTGCTCCGGTGAGCGGCGCCCCGTCACTCCTCGGCAGGACCGCCGTCGTCACCGGTGCCGGGCGCGGGCTCGGCCGGGCCATGGCGATGGCCCTGGCCGAGGCCGGGGCCGACGTGGCCCTCGCCGCCCGCAGCAAGGACCAGCTCGAGGAGGTCGCGGCCGACGTCGAGCGGCTGGGCCGCCGGGCCCTGGCCGTGCCGACCGACGTCACCAACGCCACCGCCGTGCAGCACCTGGTCGACACCACCGTGGCCGAACTGGGCGGACTGGACGTCCTGGTCAACAACTCCGGGGTCATCGACAGCTCGCCGCTGCTCGACCAGGACCCCGCCGCCTGGGACCGGGTCATGGACACCAACGTCCGCGGCACCTACCTGGCCACCCGCGCGGCCGGGCGGCACATGGTCGCCCAGGGCCGGGGCAAGGTCGTCAACATCGCCTCCAACTTCGCGTTCACGGGGGTGGCCGACCACGCCGCCTACTGCACCTCGAAGGCCGCCGTCGTCGCCTTCACCCGCGCCATGGCGGTGGAGTGGGCCCGTCACGGCATCCAGGTGAACGCGCTGGCACCGGGCTACTTCGCCACCGACATGAACGCCGCGGTCCGGGCCGACCCCGACTCGCTGGCCAAGGTCCTGCGCGCCGTCCCGGCCCGCCGGATGGGAGAGCCGCACGAGCTCTCCGCATGGCTGGTCCTGCTGGCCGGTCCGGCCTCGGACTTCATGACCGGGGAAACGATCGTCGTGGACGGTGGCCAGACGGCCCGATGACCGTCCCTCCGCACCGTCCGCCCGCACGGAGGAAGAACCGATGACACCGAACCAGCTCACCGTCGCCGTCCTCGGCGCCGGGACCATGGGCGCCGGGATCGCCGTCGTGGCCGCCCGCGCCGGCCACCGCACGGTCCTGCGCGACGTCAGCGACGAGGCCGTGCACCGCGGCCTCGACAACGCCGGGGGCTTCCTGCGGAAGAGCGCGTCGCTCGGCAAGCTCACCCCGGAGCAGGCCGACGCCGCTCTGGCCAACCTCACCGGCAGCACGGACCTGTCCGACGTCGCCCCGGCCGACGTCGTCGTCGAGGCCGTGTTCGAGGACCTCGAGCTCAAGCGCGCACTGTTCGCGGAGCTCGACGACGTGGTCTCCCGCGACACGCTCTTCCACACCAACACCTCGACCCTGTCGGTGACCGCGATCGCCGCGGGCTCCCGGCACCCCGAGCGGGTGGTCGGCACCCACTACTGCAACCCCGCCCAGCTGATGAAGCTGGTGGAGGTGGCCGAGGGCCGGCACACCGCCTCGGAGGCCACGAAGCGCTCCCTGGAGTTCCTGCACGGCGTCGGCAAGACCACGGTCATCACCAAGGACCGCCCCGGCTTCATCCTCAACCGGTTCCTGATCCCGTGGGAGAACAACTGCATCCGGGCGCTGGAGGCCGGCCTCGGCACCGTCGAGTCGATCGACCGGGCCGTGCTGGGCGCGCTGCGCCACCCGATGGGGCCCTTCCAGCTGCTCGACGTCGTCGGCCTCGACGTGCACAAGGCCGTCTCCATGCGGCTGTACGAGCAGCTGCGCGAGCCGCGCTTCGCCCCACCGCCGCTGGTCGACCGGATGATCGCCGCCGGTGACCTGGGCCGGAAGACCGGTCGCGGCTTCTACACCTACGACAGCACCCGGTCCTTCGGTGCCTGAGCCGGCCGGACAGGGAGGGAGCAGCAGCATGCGGACGTTCCAGCGGGTCGCCGTCCTCGGCTTCGGCACGATGGGCGGCGGGATCGCCCAGGTGGTCGCCGCCTCCGGCCGCGACGTCGTCGTCCTGGAGACCGGCCAGGAGCGCATCGACCTGGGGGTCGCCGCGGTCCGGGACTTCCTCGACGGGGGCATCCGTCGCGGGAAGGCCACCGAGGCCGACCGCGACGCCGTCCTGGCGCGGATCACCGGCACCACCGACGTCGCCGACCTGGCCGGCGTGGACCTGGTCGTCGAGGCGGTGACCGAGCGCCGGGAGGTCAAGGCCGAGCTGCTGGGCCGGGTCGCCACGGTCGTGGGCGAGGACGCCGTCCTGACGACGAACACCTCCGCGCTGTCGGTGACCGACCTGGCCGCCGCCCTGCCCCGACCCGAGCGGATGGCGGGGCTGCACTTCTTCAACCCGGCGCCGCTCATGGCGGTGGTGGAGGTCGTGCGCGCGCTGCAGACCGACGCGGACGTCATCACCGACCTCGTGGCGTTCGTCGAGGACATCGGCAAGTCACCGGTCGAGGTCAAGGACCGCCCGGGCTTCCTGGTCAACCGGCTGCTGATGCCCTACCTCAACGACGTGGTCCAGGAGTACGACGACGAGCTGGCCAGCGCCGAGGACATCGACGTCGCCATCCAGCTGGGCCTGGGCTACAAGCTCGGCCCGCTGGCGCTGCTGGACCTGATCGGCATCGACGTGCACAGGCACGCCACGGAGTCGGCCTACGCGGCGACCCTCGACCCGCAGTTCGCCCCGCCTCCGCTGCTGGCACAGATGGTGGCCGCCGGCTACCTCGGGGCCAAGAGCGGCCGCGGCTTTCGGGTCGGCACCGAGGAGCAGGGAGAGGCCCGGTGAGCGGGTACACCGACGTCCTGGTGGAGACGTCCGGCCCGGTCCTGACGCTCACCATCAACCGGCCCGAGGCCGGCAACAAGCTGCGGGCACAGACCCTGCTCGAGCTCAAGGACGCCCTGCAGCGCTTCCGCACCGACCCCGGGCTGCGGGCCGCCGTCCTCACCGGCGCGGGGGACAGGTTCTTCTGCATCGGCGGCGAGCACGACGAGACGACGTCCCTGGACTACTCCCAGGTGCTGCCGATCATCGACGTGTACGAGGCGATCGACACGATCGCCAAGCCGGTCGTCGCCGCGGTCAACGGCTTCGCCGTCGGGGGCGGGAACGTCCTGCACACCGTCTGCGACCTCACGGTCGCCGCGGAGAACGCCGTGTTCCGGCAGGTCGGGCCGATGGTCGGGAGCTTCGACGCCGGCTACGGCACCTGGTACCTCGAGGACACCGTCGGCCGGAAGCGCGCCAAGGAGATGTGGTACCTCAACCGCAAGTACACCGCGGCCCAGGCGCTGGAGATGGGGCTGGTCAACGAGGTCGTGCCGGCGGGGGAGGCGGTGCAGCGGGCCCAGGAGGTGGCCGCCGAGATCGCCACCCGCAGCCCGCTGGCCATCGGCGGGCTGAAGGCAGCCTTCTCGGCCCGGCACAACGGGGTCCTCGGCCAGGCGCGCATGGCGCACGACCAGCAGCTGACCCTGTACCTGGCCACCCGCGAGGCCCACGAGCTGGGCGAGGCGTTCGCGGCCAGGCGCCGGCCGGACCCCGAGAAGTTCTGGTCGTGAGCCGCGCCTGGTGGGGCCCGCCGCTCGACGAGGACCAGAGGGCGGTGCTCCAGCTCGTCGACGACCTCGCCGGGGACCGGCTGACCCGGGTGGGGGACGACCGGCCCGACGACGTCGACGCCGCGCGCGTGGCACTGGCCGAGCACGCGCTCTGGACCCTCGGCGCGGACGAGGCCGGCGGCGGTGGCGGCGCCGACCTGCCGACCACCCTGGTGGCGCTGGCCCGGCTGGCCGGCACTTGGCCGGCCCTGGCTTGGGCGTCGGTCCAGGCCCACGCCGCAGCGATGGTGCTCTCGGCCGCAGGCCCGGAGGCCGCCGGACTCCTCGCGGGCATCCACGCCGGGGAACCGGTCGCCGTCTGCCCGGTGGACCCCGCCGAGGGCGACACCGTCGAGCTGACCGGTGGCCGGCTCACCGGGACCCTCGACCGGCTCGACCCGGCCGGCCGCGAGCCCCACGTCGTGGTGTTGCTTGATCGGGAGACCGCGGTCCTCGTGCCGCCGGACGGGGTCGTCCTCGGTCCCACCCTCCGGCGCACCGGCCTGGACGGCGCGCTCACCGTCGGCTGCCGGCTGGACGCCGCGTACCCGACCACGCGGTGGTGCACGGCCCCCGGGTGACCCGCGCCCGGACGCTGCTGGACGTCGGTGCAGCCGCCGTGGCCGCGGGCATCGCCGGGGCCGCGGCGCGAGCCGCCCTCGACCACAGCGGCACCCGCGAGCAGTTCGGGGCACCGCTGACCGACCTGCCGACCGTCCGGGCGTCGCTCTCGGCGCAGGAGGCCGCCGCCCGCTCGGTGCTCGCCACGGCTCTCGCCACCGGCATCGAGGACGCCCGGGCGGCCGCCGCGGCGCTCGCGCCCGCCTGCGACCTGGCCCTCGACGTGGCGGCGGCCGCGGTGCAGTCGCACGGGGGCTACGGCTACATGGCGGAGTACGCCGTCGAGGGGCTGCTGCGCGACGCCGTGTCGCTGCGCGCGGCCACCCGCGCCACGGAGTCGGCGCGGGCAGCGGCCCGCGCGCTCGTGGGGCTGGACGCGTGACCGCCGACGGGCGCGCCCGGCCGGCCCCACCACTGACCGACATCCGGGTGCTCGACTTCTCGACCCTCCTGCCCGGACCGCTGACCACGCTGCTGCTCGCCGAGGCGGGTGCGGACGTGCTGCAGCTGGAACGGCCGCCGCGCGGGGACGAGATGCGCGGTTACGTCCCGCGCCTGGGGGAGAGCTCGGCGAACTACGCGCTGCTCAACCGCGGCAAACGCAGCGTCGCGGTCGACCTCAAGGACCCCGCCGTCCGCGACCGGCTGCTGGAGCTCGCCGCCGAGGTCGACGTCGTCGTCGAGCAGTTCCGGCCCGGCGTGATGGATCGGCTGGGGCTGGGCTACGAGGCCTTCCGCGCGGTCAACCCGGCGGTCGTCTACTGCTCCATCACCGGCTACGGGCAGACCGGCCCGACCGCCACGCGCGCCGGTCACGACCTGAACTACCTCGCCGAGTCCGGCCTGCTCGGGGCCGTGGTCGACGACCGGGGGGACCCACACCTGCCGCCCACCGTCATCGCCGACATCGCCGGCGGCACCTACCCGGCCGTGGTGAACATCCTGCTGGCCCTGTTCCGGCGGGCGACCACCGGCGAGGGCTGTCGTCTCGACATCGGGATGACGCCGAACCTCGCCACCCTGGCCTACGGCTACCTCGCCACGCACGCGGGCAGCGGGACGTGGCCCGAACCCGGTCGGGACCTGCTCACCGGGGGCAGCCCGCGCTACCACGTCTACCGGACCGCCGACGGGCGGCACGTGGCGGCGGCGCCGCTGGAGGACCGGTTCTGGGCGCGCTTCTGCGAGCTCCTCGACCTGCCGGAGGACCTGCGTGCCGACGCGGGCCGCGAGGCCGAGGTCGTCGCCGCGGTCGCCGCGCGGATCGCCGCCCACCCCGCCGAGCACTGGCGCCGGCTGTTCGACGGCGAGGACGTCTGCTGCTCCGTCGTCGCGACGTTCCAGGAGGCCGCCGACAGCGAGGCCCTGCGCACCGAGTCCGCGCACCGGGTCGCCGGCGACGGCTTCGACGTCGCGGCGCTGCCGGTGCCCGTGGTCGACGAGTTCCGCGGCGAGCCCCGCGCCCTGCCCTACCTGTCTCCTCTACACATCT
>NZ_NVPT01000138.1 GCF_002802985.1 Geodermatophilus chilensis
TGTGTTAGGTATATGTAGGAGGGAACGGGTCGCGAGGTGGATAGTCGCGGAGCCGGGCGTCAGCCGGCGCGCACCTGCGCAGGCGACGACCCCGCGAGCGGACCGGTGGCCGGCACCGACCGCGGCTAGGCTCCGACGGGTGCCGCCGTCTGCTCCCGCCTCGTCCGCCGCGGACCAGCTGCCCGCCCGCGCGGCCGCCGTCTGGGCCGCCCTCGACCCGCTCGTCGCCGCGGGCCGCCCGCTGCGGGTCCTCGACGTCGGCGGCGGCAGCGGCAACTCCGCCGTCCGGCTGGCCCAGATGGGTCACGACGTCACCGTGGTCGACCCCAGCGCCGACGCCCTCGCCACGCTGAACCGGCGGGCCGAGACCGCCGGCGTCGGCGCGCGGGTGCACGGCGTCCAGGGCGACGGCGACCAGCTGCACCAGGTCGTGCCCGCCGGCGACGACGGCTACGACCTGGCGCTGTGCCACTCGGTGCTCGAGGTGGTCGACGACCCCGTCACCACGCTGCGCGAGCTCGCCCGGGCCCTGCGCCCCGGCGGCACCGCCAGCGTCGCCTCGGCCAACCGGGCCGGCGCGGTGCTGGCCCGGGCGATCGCCGGTCACCCGGTCGAGGCGCTCGCCCTGCTGGAGGACCGCGACCCCGCCCCGCGGCGCGCCCGCCGTCCCGCCCGCCGTCGTTTCACCCCCGAGGACCTGCTGGCACTGGTCGAGGCCGCCGGGCTGCAGCCGGGCAGCTGGCGCGGTGTCTCGGTGGTCGCCGACCTGCTCGACGTCGCCTCCGGCGCCGACCCCGAGGCGGTCCGCCGGCTGGAGCTGGCACTGGCCGGCAGCTCGCCCTACCGCGACGTCGCCGCCGGGCTGCACCTGCTCGCGACCCGCCCGTGACCCTCCCCGTCGACGGGTTCCCGGCCGACCTCGCCCGGCCCGACTACGGCACCGCCACCCTCGCCGACGTCCTCCCCAGCGTCGCCACCGCGCTCGGCGTCCCGGTCGAGCGTGGCGACCTGCCGCCCGACCCGCTCGGCCTCACCGCCGCGCTGGCCGGCGCCCACCGGGTCGCCGTCCTGCTGGTCGACGGGCTCGGCGCCGACCTGGTCCGCGCGCACCCCGACGTCGCCCCGACGCTGGCCGGGCTGGCCACCCCTACCGGCGACCTCTCCGCGCCGTGCCCGAGCACCACCCCGGTCAGCCTCACCACCCTGGGCACCGGCCTGCCGCCGGGCAGCCACGGCGTGCTCGGCTTCGTCACCGCCGTCCCGGGGGAGGACCGCACCCTCAACCACGTGCAGTGGGCCGACGACCCCGACCCCGCCGTCTGGATGTCGCGGCGCAGCGTCTTCGAGCAGGCCGCCGACGCGGGCGTCGAGGTCGCCGCCGTGGCGCCCTACGCCTTCCGCGGCTCGGGACTGTCGAACGCCGCCTACCGCGGCGCCCGCTACACCGGCACCGTGGGCGCCGGCGACCTGGCCGCCGTCCTGCTGGAGTCGCTGGCCGCGGCACCGCGCAGCCTCGTCTACGGCTACACCGCCGAGCTCGACCTCACCGGGCACGTCCGCGGCGTCGACTCGGCCAGCTGGCGCGCCCAGCTGGCCCTCGTCGACCGGCTCGTCGAGCAGGTCGTCGACGGACTGCCGGACGACGCCGCGCTGCTGGTCACCGCCGACCACGGGATGCTCGACGTCCCGCCCGGCACCCGGCTCGACCTCGACGCCCACCCCGAGCTCACCGAGGACGTCCGGCTGCTGGCCGGCGAGCCGCGGGCCCGCTACGTGCACGCCGTCCCCGGTGCCGAGGCCGACCTGCTGGCGCGGTGGCGGGAGGTCCTCGGCGACCGGGCCTGGGTCGCCGGCCGCGACGAGGCCATCGCCAGCGGCGTCTTCGGCCCGGTGGACGACGGCCTGGCCGGGCGGATCGGCGACGTCGTGGCGCTCGCCCGCGGCACCTGGGCGCTGACCGCCACCGAGCAGGAACCCGGCCCGAGCCGACTGGTCGGGTACCACGGCTCACTCACCGCAACGGAACTGGCCATCCCGTTGCTCGCCGCGCGGGGTCGCGCCCTCGCCTGACCGCGCGGTGTTGACGCCCCGCGGCGGCGGGGACGACAGTCGCCCGGCGACCGGAGCCCGAGGTCCCACCCAGCCAGGGCGGAGTCCCGATGACCGCCAGCCGAGCACGCTGCCTCTCCACCGTCGTCGCGGCGTCGGTCCTGACCACCGTCCTGCTCGCCCCCGGTGCCGCGGCGGCCCCGCGCCGCTGACCGCGCCGGCGGGGGCGAGCGTCGTCGCCGACCCCGCCCTGGTGGCGGACCTGCGGGCCGACCTCGAGGCGTACCTGCAGCAGCGGGGCGCGGCCGAACACGTCTCCGCCGCCGCGCTGAGCGTCAGCCTCCCGGACCAGGCGACGACGGTCGACGTCAGCGCCGGGACGACGGGGTCCGGGGGATCGGTGCCCGTGCAGCCCGACGCGCCGTGGCAGATCGGCAGCAACACCAAGGCGTTCACCTCGGTGCTGCTGCTGCTGCTGCAGCTGGAGGCGGAGCGCCGCCTCTCGATCGACGACCCCGTCAGCCGGTGGCTGCCGCAGTACCCGCAGTGGCACGACGTCCCCATCCGGCGGCTGCTGGACATGACCAGCGGCATCCCCACCTACGACGACCAGCCGGCCTTCCTCACCGACCAGGCCGCCGACCCGCTCCGGGAGTTCACCCAGGAAGAGCTGGTCGGCTACGTGGTCGGGGCCCCGGCCACCTCCGGCTACAGCTACTCGAACACCAACTACGTCCTGGCCGAGATGATCATCGAGCGGGTGACCGGGACCGGCTATGTGAACCAGCTCTCCGCCCGGCTGCTCGGACCGCTGGGCCTGCGGGACACGTACTACCGCTCGCACCTCTACCCCCCGGGGACCCTCGGCCGCCTGCCGGCCGGCTACTACACCCGGACCGACGAGCCCGAGCTGTCCCCGCTGGTCGGACGGGACGTCAGCCGGGACAGCCTGTCCTGGGCGCGTGGCGCCGGCGGCATCCTGAGCACGACGGCCGACATGACCCGGTGGGAGCGCGCCCTGTACGAGGGGTGGCTGCTGCCGCCGCAGCAGCAGGCCGAGCTGATGAGCCTGGTGTCGACAGCGACGGGGGAGCCCATCGAGGCGACGAGCCCCGACGACCCGAGGGGCTTCGGCCTGGGGGTCGCCCAGGTGACCGACGCCCTGGGCACCTTCTGGTTCTACGAGGGCCAGACCCTCGGCTTCCGCTTCCTGCACGCCTGGTTCCCGGAGTCCGGGCTGATCGTCGCCATGGGCCTGAACAGCAGAGCCGACGAGGACCGGATCGGGGTGCTGGCGACGACGGTGTACGAGACGCTGGTCGCGCACGGCCTCGCCGAGCCGGTGCCGGCCGGCACCGGGGCCTGACGGGCGCCGGGAGGCCCGGGTCAGACGCCGGAGAGCAGCCGCACGTGCCAGGTGCGGCCGTGCGCGGCGTGCACGGCCCGGCAGGTGAGCGGCGCGGAGTCCTCCGACGGGCGGCTCTCCACCTTGGTCACGACGTCGCCGTCCGGCCCGGCGAGGGTGACCACCCACCGCTCGACCTCCACCCCGGCGGGGGTCAGCCGGCGCACGTCGCGCGGCAGCAGGTCGTCGACACCGAGCAGCGACAGCTCCGCGCGGGCGGTGTGCTGGGCCGCCTGCACCGGTGCGGGCAGCCCGGAGCGGCCGCGCAGCCACGGCAGCGCGACCCGGCCGCCGGCGTGCGCCTCGACCAGCTCGGCGCCGTCCCCGGGCACCTGCCCGTAGTAGAAGCCGTGCGGGAGCACGAGCACGTTGCTGGCGAACCGGCAGCCACCCAGGTGGCTGCACTCCCAGACGTCGTCGGCGGGCATCGTCCGGGCCAGCGGCCGCCCGCGCAGCGCGCAGCAGGCGTCATGGCCGCCGTGCGCGCACACCAGGTAGAGCGGCCGGTCGGCGCGCTCGCCGACCGACCCGTCCCACGGCACGTCGACCAGCTCGGCGTCGCTCTCGCGCACCGACCACCACACGCCCTCGACGCCGGGCCGGCCGTCGACGTAGGCCCAGCGGCGCTGCGAGTCGGCCAGCCGGTCGCCGGGACGGCGGACCAGCAGCAGCCGCACCCCCTCGATCCGAGCCCGGTGCGCCAGCCGCGGCGCGACGGCGGGGTCGAACCGGGACTGGGTGAGCGCCTCGACGCCCCACGGCCCGGGCTGCTCGACCAGCAGCCAGCGCTGCGCCGGTGAGGCGGTGGCGACGCCGGAGTCGCCGCGGACGAGCGCCTGCACGGAGCAGCGGTCGGGGTCGAGCCGGCCCGCCGGCAACCCGGGCGCCGCGGCCACCCGGCAGAAGTCGGCAGGTGTGCTCACGCCCGCACCTCGGTGGCGCTCGGCCGGGCCGGAACCGGCGGTGCTGCGTACACGGGGAACCTCGCGAGGCTGGGTCACCGGGGGAGACCCGCCCGGCTCACGATCGGGTTCCGGGCGCGCGCTCACGCCCCCCATGGTCCTCCGCGGTCGCACCGGGCACGGTGGCGATGGACTCGGTCACCAACCGGCGGGCCAGGGTGAGCTGGTCGGCGGCGTCGAGCCCGGGCAGGTCGGCGACCTTGAGCTCGCCGGCGGCCAACAGCTCGGCCACGGCCGGCCGGGTCTCGGCGGGCAGCTCGAGGGAGCGCCGTCCGGCGATCAGCGTCACCCGCCCGTCGGCGGCCTCGCGCAGCCGGCAGCGCAGCCGGCGGCGCAGCCGCAGCACGGTGTCGGAGGAGAGGGCGGCGGCGGCGGTCGCCTGGGCCAGCGGGGCCACCGGCTCCGGGCGGACCTGCGACCAGGTGCGGGCCCGCAGCCGGTCGGCGACCTCGGCGGGGTCGACGCGGTCCAGCCAGTCCTGGAGCGCGGACACGACCGTCGCGACGTCGTCGGCCACCGTGGCCGGGTCGGCGAGGTCCACGCCCAGCGGCAGCGAACGGCGCAGCTCCGGGTCCTCGGCGGCGAGCACGCGCACCAGGTCGAGCGCGGACTCCGCGGCGGCCCAGCGGGTGACCGAGTGGACCCCGACGGTCAGGTGCGCGCTGATCGCGCCCAGGGCGGTCGCCGAGTGCAGGTAGCCGCGGGGCAGGTAGAGGGCGTCACCGGGGCGCAGCACCGCGTCGATCACCGGCTCGCGCTCGGCGGCGGCGGCCACCTCGGCGGCCCGGTCGTTCCACGGCTGGGTGCGCAGCGGGTCGGTCAGCACCGGCTCGTGGATGCGCCAGTGCTTCTCGCCGGCCACCTGCAGGACGAAGACGTCGTGGACGTCGTAGTGCGGGGAGAACCCGCGCGAGGACGGCGGGGTGACGTAGGCGTTGACCTGAGTCGGGTGGCCGAGGTCGGCGGCGAGCTGGTCGGCGAACTCGATCAGCGGCGGCCAGAGCCGGTGCAGCCCCTGCAGGACGACGGTGCTGCCGTCGGCGAACAGCCGCAGCACCGCGTCGGAGGAGACCTGGTCGGCGACCTCCGCGCCGGCGCCGCCGGAGGTCGTGAAGCGCTTGGGGTCGACGACCGCGCCGTCCTTGGCGATCCGCAGGAACGGGGTGCGCAGCCCGCGCCGGGACAGCAGCTCGTCGACCGCGGCGAGGTCGAGCAGGTCGTCGAAGGAGCCGCCGGTCTCCTCGGCGCGGGTCAGCAGCGGCCGGCGGGCCCAGTACTCCTCGGCGAAGACCCGCGGGTCGAGCGCGGTGGAGTCCTCGGTCAGGCCGAACCGTCCGCGCCGCCGTCGGCACCACCGTCGGCACCACCGTCGGCACCGCCGTCCGAACCGCCACCGGCAGCGCCGCCGTCGGCCGGGCCGTGACCGGCACCGCCGTCGGCGCCACCGTCCGCACCGCCGTCCGCACCGCCGTCCGCGCCGCCGTCGGCACCGCCACCGGCGGCACCGCCGTCGGCCGGGCCGTGGCCGGCGCCGCTGTCGGCGCCACCGTCCGCACCACCGTCGGAGACGCCGGACGTGCCGGCGGCACCGCCGTCGGCGGGACCTTCGGTGCTGGTCATGTCGTCGTCGTCGAGAGCCATCGGTCTCCCATCACGTCGGGTCCGGGCCGCCGGCCGGCGACCCTCCGAGGGTGCTGTACCTCGCCCATCCTGCTCTCACACGCCCGCCCCGACCAGCGCCGACGGGTGGTCGGCAACGTCTCGGTCACGGCACCGCGTCGAGGTGCCGCCGGGGTGGTGCGGGCGTTAGCGTCCTCCCCGTCGGTCGAACACGCGTTCGAGCAACGGGGAGGTCAGGGTGCCGTCGGGGTCGTCGTCCCGTGCTGCGGGCTGCACCGTGCTGCACGTCGACATGGACGCGTTCTTCGCCAGTGTCGAGGTGCGCCGCCGGCCGGAGCTGGCCGGGACGCCGGTGATCGTCGGCGGGGCGGGCAACCGCGGGGTGGTCACCTCGGCGACCTACGAGGCGCGCCGCTACGGGGTGCACGCGGCGATGCCGACGTCCCGCGCGCTGCGGCTGTGCCCGACGGCGACGGTGCTGCCGGGGGACATGGCCCTCTACGCCGAGGTGTCCCGCGCGGTCATGGCGCTGTTCCGCTCCATCACCCCGCTGGTGGAGCCGCTGAGCCTGGACGAGGCCTTCCTCGACGTGTCCGGCTCCGGGCGGCGACTGGGCGACGCCGCCGAGATCGGCGAGTACCTGCGCGCCCGCGTCTTCGACGAGCAGGGCATCACCTGCTCGGTCGGCGTGGCCGGCACCAAGTTCGTCGCCAAGCTCGCCTCCACCGCCGCCAAGCCCGACGGGCTGCTGGTCGTGCGGCCGGCCGAGGTCATGGCGTTCCTGCACCCGCTGCCGGTCGGCGCCCTGTGGGGGGTGGGCGCCAAGACCGAGGAGGTGCTGCTGCGGCTGGGGCTGCGCACCGTCGGCGACCTCGCGCACGTGCCGGTGCGCACGCTGCAGCGGGCGGTGGGCCCGGCGGCCGGCGCGCACCTGCACGAGCTGTCCTGGGGGCGCGACCCGCGCCAGGTGGTGCCCGATGAACCGGAGCGGTCGGCCGGGCACGAGGAGACCTTCGGCACGGACGTCGACGACCCGGCCGTGGTCCACCGCGAGCTGCTGCGACTGTCCGAGCGGACGGCGGGCCGGCTGCGCTCGGGCGGCTGGCTGGCCCGCACGGTGACGATCAAGGTCCGCTTCGCCGACTTCACCACGATCACCCGCAGCCGCACCCTCGGCGTCCCCACCGACGTCGGGCAGGAGCTCTACGACACCGCCCGCGCGCTCTTCGACGCCCTCGGCCTGGACCGGGCCCGCATCCGGCTGGTCGGCGTGCGCGCCGAGCGCCTGGTGCCGGCCGGGGAGACGCCGCGCCAGCTGGAGCTGGGCGCCCGGGAACGCGGCCGCCGCGAGGCCGAGCTGGCCGCCGACCGCGCCGCCCGCCGGTTCGGCGCCGGCGCGGTCCGCCCGGCGACGCTGCTGCACCGCGACGGGCAGCGCACCCGGTGAGCCGGACGCATCGCCCCGAGTCACGTCGCCCCGAGTCACGTCGCCCCGAGTCACGTCGCCCCGAGTCACGTCGCCCCGAGCCCCGGGGCGCACGCCCGACGGGGTCGCAGCCCACCAGGTGGCGGGAACTCCGGCCGCGCCCCGTTCGTCACCCCGCCGAGACCGAGGGCCACCCGCCGGGGTGATCACGGCGACCCGGCGCGGCTCGCCTTTCGCACCCCGCGGAGGGCTCGTATCCTCGGTGTCACCGACGGCGGGCACCGCCGTCGGGTTTTGGCTTTGGCCCACGTGGAGGTCGACGTGCCGCTCTCCGAGCACGAGCAGCGACTGCTGGAGCAGATCGAGCGCGCCCTCGTCGATGACGATCCCAAGTTCGCCTCGTCGGTCCGTTCCGGTGACCGCCGCGGCAAGGCGCGTCGCAAGCTGCAGCTGGGTGTCCTGCTCTTCGTGGCGGGCATGGCCGCGCTCGTCGGCGGTGCCGTGATCCCGTCGGTGCCGCTGGGCGCCCTCGGCTTCCTGGTCGCGTTCGGCGGGCTGGCGCTCACCGTCCTGAACTACCGCTCGGCCACCGGCGGGGTCGAGGTCGGCCCCGCCGGTCCGGCCGGCAGCACGGCTACCGGCCGGGGCGGTCGCGGGCGCGGCGGCAAGGTCCGCCGCCAGCCGCTGAAGAACCGGCTCGAGGAGCGCTTCCGCCGCCGCTACGACCAGTAGCCCACGGCTCCCCGCGACAGCCGCCGTCCCTCCTGGACGGCGGCTGTCGTCGTCCCTGGCCCCGACTCCCCGCAGGAGGCACCGTGACCGACCCCGACACGACCGCGGTCTGGGACGACCTCGCCGCCTCGGGCGGCCTGTGGGCCTGGGGCGACGAGGACGGCGTGGCCCCGTGGACCGACGGCGACGGGCACGACGTCGTCCCGCTGTGGACCGCGGCGGAGCGGGCCGAGGAGGAGGCGCTGCCGGACGCCGAGCCCGGTGAGGGGCCGGTGTTCCTCGACGTCGAGGGGCTGCTCGAGGCGATCCCCGAGTGGATGGCCGCCGGCGTCGGCGCGGCCGGGCTGCAGTCCGAGGGCGGCCGCTTCACCCTCACCGTGCCGCTGGCCGAGCTGACCGAGCGGCTGCTGCGCCTGCAGGTCGACCGGCCGACCTGACCCCCGGCGAGATCGCCGATCTCGCCGCGGACGCTCAGCCGCGCAGCGCCGTCCGCCGGCCCCACCGTGGCCGGGGCAGGGCCGCGCGCAGCCCGGCCAGCAGCGACGGCGGCCAGAGCAGCGCGTGCAGCCGGGCACCCCGCGACGCCGCGGCCAGCAGCCCCCGGCGGGCGTCGGCGAGGTCGGCGCGCAGCTCCGGGCCGACGGTCGGGACGCTGCCCGGCCGGGCGTAGCTGGCCGCCTCCTCGGCCCGGGCCAGCCGGGCGACCGCCGCGGCCACCCCGGACCCCGCGACCGCGCGCCGGCCCGGCCGGTGCGCGCCGCTGCCGGTGGCGGCCTGGGCCAGGGCCTCGGCCACCTGCCGCGGTGTCCGGGCCGGGTCGGCGGTGCGGCCGAGGTCCAGCGCGGTGGCGGCCAGTTCGTCCCACAGGGCCGCCGGGCTGCCGGTGCCCAGCCGTCGCCGGCGCTGCAGCACCCGCAGCCCGGCCGGCACCGCCGCCAGCGCCAGCACGACGAGGACGACGCCGACGGCGCGCAGGGCGCCCGGCACCCACGAGGCGGCCTGCTGCGGCGCCGCCTGCGGCACCGGCGCGTCCTGGGGAGCCGGCTGGTCCTGCGGCGCCGGGACCGTCGGCGCGGGCAGCGGGGCCACGGTCGGGTCGGTGCGCGGGTCGACCTCCAGGTCCTGCGGCCGCGGCGCCCATGGCAGCTCGACGGCACGGTCGGTGTCGATCGGGGTCGGGTCGTAGGGGACCCAGCCCAGGTCGTCGAAGTAGACCTCCACCCACGCGTGCGCGTCGTCGCTGG
Organism: Geodermatophilus chilensis; assembly: GCF_002802985.1. Lineage (GTDB taxonomy): Bacteria > Actinomycetota > Actinomycetes > Mycobacteriales > Geodermatophilaceae > Geodermatophilus > Geodermatophilus chilensis. The sequence goes on from NZ_NVPT01000138.1 coordinate 9,439, forward strand.
TGATCAGCCGGCTGCCGTCGGGCTGCGCCGTCCCGGGGGTGTAGCCGAGCACGACCCGCGCCGGGACGCCGGCCGCCCGGACCAGCGCCGCCATCGCCCCGGCGTACTGCTCGCAGTAGCCCTGCCGCAGCCGCAGGAAGTCGGCCAGGTCGTCGCCGCCGGTACCCGGCGCGGTGGACAGGGAGTACTCGTAGTCGTTGGCCGGGTCGGTGAAGTGCCCGTAGACGGCCTGCACCCGCTCGTAGGGGGTCTCCGCGCCGGCGGTGAGCGTGGTGACCAGCTCGTCCACGCTCGGGTCGAGGTCGGGCAGGGCGGTGTAGCGCTGCACCAGTGGCAGCTCCGGCGGCAGCGGGCCGGCCGCCGCGAGCTCCTCGGCGGTGGGGCGCGGCTCGACCGCCGCCACCGACCAGGTCTGCCCGGCCGTCGAGACGTCGCGACCGAACACCGTGCCGGTGCCCGGGTCGAAGCGCCAGCGGTCGGGGTCGGCCACGTCGACCGACTGGGGTGCGTAGAGCACCGGGAGGAAGCGGTCCTCGTGGCCGAGGGCGGTGACCAGCGCGTCGACCGGCCGGCCCCCGCGCCGCCCGGCGAGGGCGGCCAGCTCGGCCTCGTCGGCGACGCCCGTCTCGCCGTCGAGGTTGCCGATCGTCCAGCCCTCCGCGGCGTCGTAGGCCTCCAGCGCGACGACCCGCAGGTACCCGGGGTCGGGCACCGAGGCGTTGAGCTGCAGCAGGTCGACCGGCTCGTCGAGGGTCAGCTGGCCCTGCAGCGCTGCGGCCGGGTCGAGGGCGGTCCCGGTCGAGCCGCCGCCCCCGCCGCGGCCGAAGCCGCCGGAGAAGCTGCCCTCGGTGAGGGTGGGGACGACGGCGCCGACCACCAGCCCGAGCACCACGGCGACCGCCCCGGTCCGGACGGCGGTCAGCGTCCCGGCCCCCAGCAGCGGACGCCGTCCCTCCGGCGAGCGCCGGCCCAACCGCCGGTGCTGGTCGGCGAAGAGCAGCAGTGCCAGCCCCGCGGCCGGCGCAGCGACCGGCAGCACGCCGATCGACCCGGTCACCGTGCTCACCGGCACGCAGAACAGGACCAGCAGCCCGAGCCCGGCCAGCGCCGCCTGCCGCGCGCCGACGGCCACCACGTCCACGGCGACGGCAACCAGCCCGACCAGCAGGGTGGTCAGCGCGACCAACCCGGTCAGCGGCAACGCGGGCGTGGCCTGCTCGGCCATCTCCACCGTGCCGTCGGCCATCACCGCGCCGAGGTCGCCGAGGCTGCCGCCGGTGGGCAGCCAGCCGCCCCACGCCCGGTCGGGCGCGAACAGCGCGGTCAGCACGCAGGCCAGCACGACCAGCTGGCCGGACGGGACGACGAGGGCCACCAGGGCGGTCCACCAGCCGGGCGCCGTGCCCTCCGTGGTCAGTCGGTCGGCCAGCGCGGCACCGGCCACGCGCAGCAGCAGGCCGGCCGCGGCGACGGCGACGACCGCCGCCAGCACCGGGGGCCGCCAGTCGCCGTCGGTGAAGACCGGCACCAGCGCGAGGGTGCCCAGGGCGGTGGCGACCGCGGCGGCCAGCGTCGTCCCGGCGTCGCGCAGCAGGCCGCGCGCCGTGTCGCCGCTCACCGGGCACCGGCCTGCAGGACACCGGGCCGGGCCACCCGCGCCCACACGTCGGCCACCGTGTCGTCGGCGCCCGCGACGGCCACCTGCCAGCCACCGGCGCGCAGCAGGTCCGCCGCCGCCTCCTGCTGCCGGGTCAGCTCCGCGCGGGCCGCCGCGCCGACCGGCCGGCGCCGGCGCGCGCCCTCGGCCTCGGCCCAGCTGCCGATGTCGGCAAGGACGGCGAGGTCGGCCGCCGGACCCGAGCGGACCCGCACCAGCTCGGCGGCCTCGTCCGGCCCGATCGCCCCGAGCAGCGCGACGACCGGCCCCTCGCCGGCCGCGCGGGTCAGCAGCGCCAGGCCGGGGCCCAGGCCGGTCAGCCGGGACGGCACCACCCCGGCCAGCCGGTCCAGCAGCTCCTCGGGACCGAGCCCGGCTCCGGAGTCCGCGCCGGTCAGCTCGGCGCCCTCGGTGACCACCCGCAGCGCGGCGCCGCGCGCGAGCAGCTCGGTGCCGATGCTGGCCGCCGCCTCGACCAGCCACTCGAGGCTGTCCGGCGGGGGTGCGTCGGGGCCGGGAGGGGCGGCCCGGCGGTCGGTGGGCTGCACGCGGGCGACCAGGTGGGCGCGGGCCCGGGTGTCGAGCAGCAGGGTCGCCTGCGCGCGCCACGGCCGTTCCTCCAGCCGCACCATCAGCTCACCGGTGCGCGCGGTCGCCCGCCAGTGCACCTTCCGCAGGTCGTCGCCCTGCCGATAGGGCCGGGTGCTGACGTCATCCTCCCCGTGGACGGCCAGCGAGCGGCGTGCGCCCGAGCCGCCGGCGCCGTGCCCGCCACGCGGGCCGCCGGGGCCCAGCGGCAGCACCCGCGGCACCACGACGAGGGTCGCGGTGTCGGCGCCCACGACGCTGCGCAGCACCAGGCCGAAGGGGTCCACCAGCCGCAGCTTCAGCGGCCCGAGCCGGTAGCGGCCGCGGCGTCCGCCGTGCACCCGGTAGTGCAGCGTCGTGGACCGGCCGCCGGGCAGCCGGTCGACGACGAACTGCGGGGTCGGGCCGAGCTCCCGCGGCAGCGTCTCGGCGAGCAGCCACAGCCCCCCGGTGCCGCGCCCGGCGTTGCTCAGCTCCAGCTGCACCTCGGCGTCCCGCCCGCGGGGCACCCGGACGGGGGTCACGGTGCGGCGGGAGGCGACCCGGAAGCGGTGCCGGGCGACGGCGACGGCCGACAGCAGCGGCAGCGCCAGCACGAAGACCGCCACCTGCACCAGCGGCTGCTCGCCCAGCAGCACGCCGAGCAGCAGCAGGGTCAGCCCGGCCGCGACCAGGCAGCGACCGCGCAGCGTCAGGCTCGCCAGCGCGGATGCGACCGGGCCGGCCACGTCAGCGGCCGCGGGGGACCGGCACGGTCCTCAGCAGGTCGGCCACCACCTGCTCGGCGGGGCGGCGCGAGGCGGCGGCGTCCGGGGTGAGCAGCAGGCGGTGGGCCAGCACCGGCACGGCGACGCTCTGCACGTCGTCGGGTAGCACGTGGTCGCGGCCGGCCAGCGCCGCGGTGGCGCGGGCGGTGCGCAGCAGCTGCAGGCCCGCGCGCGGCGAGGCGCCCAGCCGCAGGTCGGCCGACCGGCGGGTGGCCTCGACCAGCGCCACCACGTAACGGCGCACCGCCTCCGACACGTGCAGCCGGCCGACGGCGGCGACCAGCGCGCGCACCCCGGCAGCGTCGGTGGCCGGGGTCAGCGTGGTCAGCGGGTCGGTGGTCACCAGGTCGTCGAGCATGGCCAGCTCGGCCTCGCGGTCGGGGTAGCCCATGGAGACCCGGGCGGTGAACCGGTCGCGCTGCGCCTCCGGGAGGGGGTAGGTGCCCTCCATCTCGATCGGGTTCTGGGTGGCCATCACCAGGAACGGCCGGGCCAGCTCGTAGCTGACGCCGTCCACCGTGACCTGCCGCTCGGCCATGCACTCCAGCAGCGCCGACTGCGTCTTGGGGGAGGCCCGGTTGATCTCGTCGGCCACCACGATGTTGGCGAACACCGCGCCCGGCTTGAACTCGAACTCGCGGGTCTCCTGGTCGTAGACCGACACCCCGGTGACGTCGCTGGGCAGCAGGTCCGGCGTGAACTGGATGCGGCGCACGCTCGCGTCGACCGAGGCGGCCAGCGCCTTGGCCAGCGTGGTCTTCCCGACGCCGGGCACGTCCTCGACCAGCAGGTGCCCCTCGGCCAGCAGCACGACCAGCGCCAGGTGGACGACGTCGGGCTTGCCGTGGACCACCCGCGCCATGTTCGCCGCGATGCGGGCGCCCTCCGCCGCGACGTCGACCGGGGCCGCTGTCCCCGCGGTCGTCGGAGTCACCTCGGTCACGCAGCCTCCTCGCCGGCGCTCGTCGGCCGCGTGTCCGACGGTGCTCTGCCCATGGGTGCGACCTCGCGAGCGCGGTGCCCGGGCCCGTGTCCGACGGTGCCCGGCCCGGGTGACCTCGCGAGCTCGGTCACGTCATCAACGTTACGTGCCCGGACGTCTCCCGGCCGTGGCGTCGCGCACGCGCACCCGACCCCGCCTCGGCTCCCCACCGGCTCGCCTCCGGACCCCGCGACGGGCGCCACCGGCGGGCTCCGCTGGTGGGGCGGGGTGGGACCGCGCCCCACCGCGCCCCACCCCGCGGCCGGGACCGGCGTCCGGGCCGCTGACCTGCGGGAGCGGGGGTGGAGAGGACCGATCACGAGATGGTGTCGAGTGGTGTTCGGTGGGGCGTAGTGGGTTAGTGTGTGGCGCGGTGGGGAGGCAAGGCCCGTCCCGGGGTCGCCCCGGAGCACGAGGAGGACCGATGGGGGAGGTGATCCGGTGTTCGTCGGCAGCTACCCGTTGCGCCTCGACGAGAAGGGCCGGCTCGCACTCCCCGTCCGCTTCCGCGAGCAGGTGGCCGGCGGCATGGTGATCAAGAAGGGCCAGGACCGCTGCATCTACGGCCTCACCATGGCCCGGGTCGCCGAGCAGAGCGCCGCGGCCGCCGCGATGGCGCCCTCCGACACCGCCGCCGCCCGCATGCGCGCGCGCATGAGCTTCGGGTCGATGGTCGAGGTCGAGCCGGACAAGACCGGCCGCATCACCATCCCGGCGAACCTGCGCGAGTACGCCGGGCTCGACCGCGACGTGGTCGTCGTCGGCGTCGACACCCGCTTCGAGATCTGGGACGCCGCCACCTGGGACGCCTACGTGGCCGAGCAGGAGGCGATCTACGCCGACATGGAGAGCGAGGGGATGCCCACCCTCTCCTGACGCCGACGTCCCGATCCTCCGACCCTCCGGGCCCCACCCCCGACCGAGCCGACTTCCCCGCGGCTCGACCGGACCGGCCCGAGCCACCTTCCCCGCGGCTCGGTCCCACGGCACCGGAGGAGACGCACCGCCCACCGGGCGCGCCGCCGGTCCCCACCGGCGCGGGCCCGCCCGTCCCCGCGGGGCTCCACCTGACGTACTTCCCCGGCGCCAGGCGGACCCCGCGGGGACGGGCGCTGTCCCTGATACCCATCTCCGAGCCCACGAGACCGTACCAGATCTCGTCTGCCGCCTCCTGCTTGAAAACAAAAACATACAGCACACACCTAGACATCCTACCGTTTCCAGCTGAACAGCACATCCTC
>NZ_NVPT01000139.1 GCF_002802985.1 Geodermatophilus chilensis
GACCTGGACGTTCGCGCTGCGGGACGGCGTGACCTTCCACGACGGCAGCGAGTTCGACTCGGCCGACGTCGTCTACTCCTACCGGCGGATCATCGACGAGCAGCTGAGCAACTCGTTCCGGTTCGCCAACGTCGCCGCGGTCGAGGCGCCGGACCCGCAGACCGTGGTGATCCGGCTCAGCCAGCCGACGCCGAACCTGCTGGAGCGGATCGGTGCCTTCAAGGGGATGGCGATCCTGCCGGAGAACGCCGCGGAGGACCTCGACCTGACCACCGAGGCCAACGGCACCGGCCCCTTCCAGCTGGAGAGCTCCGACGCCAGCAGCACCGTGCTGACCGCCTACGAGGACCACTGGGGCGGGGCGCCGAGCGTCGACGGGGTCGAGTTCCGCTACATCACGGAGCCGGCCGCGGCGCTCACCGCGCTGCAGAACGGCGAGGTGCAGTGGACCGACAACGTCCCGCCGCAGCAGATCGAGTCGCTGCAGGGCGACGACACCGTCGAGCTCCAGACGACGCCCAGCGTCGACTACTGGTACATGTCCATGAACTACGCGCGGCCGCCGTTCGACAACCGCGACGTGCGGCGCGCGATCTCCTACGCCATCGACCGCGAGGCGGTGGCCGAGGCGGCCTGGTTCGGGGCGGCCCAGCCGAACCAGACGGCCATCCCCGAGGACAGCTTCTTCCACTACGACTACGCGCCGTTCCAGCCCGACCCCGACCAGGCCCGTCAGCTGCTGGAGCAGGCCGGCGTGCAGACGCCGCTGACGATGGGCCTGATGGTCACCGACGAGTTCCCGGAGACGGTGACCGCCGCCCAGGTGATCGCCAGCCAGCTCGAGCCGATCGGCATCAACGTGGAGATCGAGACCCTGGACTTCGCCACCTGGCTGGACCGCCAGGGCCAGGGCGACTTCGACGCCTTCTACCTGGGCTGGCTCGGCAACCTCGACCCGGCGGCCTACTACCAGGAGCAGCACCAGACCGACGGGCCGAACAACTACCAGGGCTACAGCAACCCGCAGGTCGACCAGCTGCTGCAGGCCGGGGCGACGGAGACCGACGAGGCGGCCCGCAAGCAGATCTACGACCAGGCCGCGCAGATCGTCGTCGACGACGTCTCGTACCTGTACCTCTACAACCCCGACGTGGTGCAGGCCTGGGCGCCCGGCCTGTCGGGCTACCGGATCCGGGCGGACAAGGCGATCAACTTCGAGACCGTGGAGCTGCCCTGACCGGCTACCTCCTCCGCCGGGTCGGCCAGTCGCTCGTCGTCCTGGCGGGGGTGAGCGTCATCGTCTTCGGCCTGGTCCAGCTGGTGCCGGGCGACCCGATCCGGCTGGCCCTCGGCACCCGGTTCGACCAGGAGACCTACGACGCGCTCCTCGCACGGTCCGGGCTGGACCAGCCACTGGTGCAGCAGTACGTCACCTGGGCGGGCCGGGCGCTCACCGGGGACCTCGGGGTCAGCTTCCGCAGCGGGGAGACGGTCACCTCGCTGATCGGCGAGCGGCTGCCCGCGACGCTCACCCTGGCGTTCGCCTCGATCCTGGTGGCGCTGCTGATCGCCGTCCCGCTGGGGACCCTGTCGGCGCTGCGACCGCGGTCGGTCGTCGACCGGGTCGCCACGGTGCTCAGCCAGATCGGCATCTCCGTGCCGGAGTTCTGGATGGCGATCGTGCTCATCCTGGTGTTCGCCGGGACGCTGGGCTGGCTGCCCTCGGGCGGCTACGTCCCGCTGACCGAGGACCCGGGCGGCTGGGCGCAGCGGCTGCTCCTGCCGGCGGTGGTCACCGGGGTGGTGTCCGGCTCGGTGATCACCCGGTTCGTGCGGTCCAGCGTGCTGGAGGCCCTCGGTGCCGACCACGTCCGGACGGCGCAGGCGAAGGGGCTGCCCGGCCGGCAGGTCTTCACCTGGCACGTGCTGCGCAACGCGCTGCTGCCGCTGGTCACCGTCACCGGCGTGCAGCTGGCCTACCTGCTGTCCGGCGTGGTCGTGGTGGAGATCGTCTTCGCCTGGCCGGGGCTCGGCCAGCTCGCCCTGCAGGCGGTCCAGTCCCGCGACTACCCGGTCCTGCAGGGGGCGATCCTGCTGTTCGCCGTGGTGTTCCTGCTGATCAACCTGGTGGTGGACCTGCTCTACACCGCCATCGACCCGCGGATCCGACGATGACACACAGCCGAGGCCTGCTGCGATGACTCACCAGCCGAGTCCTGCTGCGATGACACACAGCCGAGTCCTGCTGCGATGACCGGCGCACCGCTGCCCGAGCCGGCAGCCTCACCGACCGCCACCGAGGAGGGCGTCCCCTCCACGGCCCGGCCCCCGCAGCCGCGCTGGCGGCAGACCCTCGTCCTGCTCGCCCGCAACCCCACCGCGGCGGTGGCCGGGACGGTCCTGCTGCTCATCGTCCTCACGGCCGTCTTCGACGAGGCCATCGCCCCCACCGGCCCGAACGAGATCGCGGTCGAGGACCGCCTGCAGCCGCCGAGCCTGGCTCACCCGTTCGGCACCGACGACCTCGGCCGGGACATCCTCAGCCGGGTCATCCTGGGGGCGGCGGTCTCGCTGCGGGTGGGTTTCCTCGCGGTCACCTTCGCACTGGTCGTCGGCGCCCTCATCGGCCTGCTGGCCGGCTACTACGGCCGCTGGGTCGACGACGTCCTCATGCGGTTCATGGACATCCTGTTCGCGTTCCCGGCGGTGCTGCTGGCCATCGCGGTGCTCGCCGTCCGCGGTCCGGGTGCCGGCAACACCGCCCTGGCCATCGGGATCGTCTACGTCCCGGTCTTCGCCCGGGTCACCCGCGCCAGCGTGCTCGGCGTGCGCGAGGACGTGTACGTCCGGGCGTCGCGGTCGGTCGGTGCCTCGGACTGGCGGCTGCTCACCCGGCACGTGCTGCCCAACGCGGCGCCGCCGATCATCGTGCAGACCTCGATCAGCCTGGCCTTCGCAGTCCTGGCCGAGGCGGCGCTGTCCTTCCTCGGGCTGGGCACCCAGCCGCCGAACCCGTCGTGGGGGCTGATGCTGGCCGAGGGGCGCGGCTTCATCGACCTGGCCTGGTGGCTGGCCTTCTTCCCGGGGATGGCGATCTTCCTGACCGTGCTCTGCTTCAACCTGCTCGGCGACGGGCTGCGGGACGTCCTCGACCCGCGACAGCGGACCCTCATGGCCGGGAGCGGGCGGTGAGCGCCCCCCTGCTGGAGGTGGAGGACCTCCGGGTGCGGCTGCGCACGCCGCGCGGTCCGGCCGAGGTCGTCAACGGGCTGAGCTACACCGTCGGGCGCGGTGAGACCGTCGCCGTCGTCGGGGAGTCCGGCAGCGGCAAGAGCGTCTCGGTCCTGGCCCTGCTCGGGCTGCTGCCCGCCCGGGTGGCGACGGTGACCGGCTCCGCGCGGCTGGACGGCGAGGACCTGCTCACCATGTCGCCCGAGCGGCTGCGGGAGGTGCGCGGCCCTGGCGTCGGGATGGTCTTCCAGGACCCGATGACCTCGCTGAACCCGGTCCTCACCATCGGCCGGCAGTTGGTCGAGGGGATCCGCGCGCACGGCGAGGTGTCCAAGGCCGCGGCGCGGGAGCAGGCGGCCGGGCTGCTGGCCGAGGTGGGCCTGCCCGACCCGCAGCGCGCGCTGGACCGCTACCCGCACGAGCTCTCGGGCGGCATGCGCCAGCGGGTGGTCATCGCGATCGCGCTGAGCAACAACCCCGCGCTGCTCATCGCCGACGAGGCCACCACGGCCCTCGACGTCACCGTGCAGGCGCAGATCCTCGACCTGGTGGCGGAGCTGCAGAGCGAGCACGGCACCGGGGTCATCTGGATCACCCACGACCTCGGCGTCGTCGCCGGCATCGCCGACCGGGTGCTGGTCATGTACGGCGGGCGCTGCGTGGAGGACGGCACGGTGGACGACGTCCTGGAGCGGCCGGCGCATCCGTACACGCGCGGCCTGCTCGGCGCGCTGCCCGACCTGGCGCAGGTCGGCGACGGCGAGCTCGCGACCGTGCCCGGGGTGCCGCCGGCGCCGACCGACCTGCCGCCGGGCTGCGTGTTCTGGCCGCGCTGCCCGGTGCGGTCGGACCCGCGCTGTGAGACGGAGCAGCCGCCGCTGGCGGTGGTGGGGACCTCCGGCGGGACCCTGCCGCACCGGGCGGCGACGTGGTGCGAGGAGGGGAGCCCACGATGACCGACCTGCCGCAGAGGCCGACGGCACACGCTGCGGGGGTCCCTGCCTCCGACGTCCCCGCCTCCCAGGTCCCTGCGTCCGACGTCCTCGTCTCCGCGCGGGGGCTGGAGGTGCACTTCCCGGTCCGCGCCGGTGGCGCGCTGCGGCGGGCGACCGGCGTGCTGCGCGCGGTCGACGGCGTGGACCTCGACATCCGGCGTGGCGAGACGCTCGGACTCGTCGGCGAGTCCGGCTGCGGCAAGTCGACGCTGGGCAACGCGCTGCTGCGGCTGGTCGAGCCGACCGGCGGGACGGTGACCTTCGACGGCACCGACGTCACCGGGCTGGACCGCCGCGCGCTGCGGGCGCTGCGCCGGCGGGCGGGGATGGTCTTCCAGGACCCCTTCGCCTCGCTCGACCCGCGCCGCACCGTGCGGCAGACGGTGTCCGAGCCGCTGGAGGTGCACGGCCTGCGGTCGGGACGGCGGGAGCGCGCCGAGCGGGTCGCCGAGCTGCTGGAGCTGGTCGGCCTGGACCCGGCGGTGGCCGACCGCTACCCGCACGAGTTCTCCGGCGGGCAGCGGCAGCGGGTCGGCATCGCCCGGGCGCTGGCCGGGGAGCCGGACTTCCTGGTCTGCGACGAGGCGATCGCGTCGCTGGACGTCAGCGTCCAGGCCCAGGTGCTCAACCTGCTGCGCCGGCTGCAGCGGCAGCTCGGGCTCACGCTGCTGTTCATCTCGCACGACCTGTCCGCCGTCCGGTACGTCTCCGACCGGATCGCGGTGATGTACCTGGGGCGGGTCGTCGAGGTGGGTCCGGCGTCGGCGGTCGGCTCGGACCCCCAGATGCCGTACACCCAGGCGCTGCTCTCGGCGGTGCCCGTGCCGCACCCGTCGCTGGAGCGGACTCGGCAGCGGATCGTGCTGCGCGGCGACGTCCCCTCGCCGGCCGCCGTCCCCAGCGGGTGCCGGTTCCGCACCCGCTGCCCGTACGCCTTCGAGCCCTGTCCGGACGTCGACCCGGCGCTGCAGCCGGTCGGCGCGCCGGGGCAGCTCGCCGCCTGCCACCTGCACGGCGTGGTGGGCCGCCCGGTGGAGCGGGCAGAGGAGGCCGTGCCCGCCGCCGAGTGAGCAGTCGTCGTCGACCGCACCTGCGCAGTCACGGGTTCCTCGAGGACCGCCGTCCCTGGTAGGACTGCCGGGTGCGGACGGCCGAACTGCGCAGGCGCTTCGCCTCCAGCGCAGTCGCCCGTCTGGCGACCGTCCGTCCGGACGGCGCGCCGCACCTGGTCCCCGTGGTGTTCGCTCTCGTCGACGGCACCGTCTACTCGGCGGTCGACGCCAAACCCAAGCGCTCGACGCACCTGCAGCGGCTGACGAACGTCCGGGGCGAGCCCCGTTGTGCCCTGCTCGTCGACCACTACGAGGACGACTGGTCGCGCCTGTGGTGGGTGCGGGTGGACGGCACGGCCGCGGTGGTCGACGAGCCCCCGGCCACGCACCCCGGCCTCGCCGCGCTCGCGCAGCGGCACCCCCGATACCGGGAGGAGCCCCCGACCGGGCCGCTGCTCGTCGTCACGGTCCAGCAGTGGAGTGGTTGGTCGAGCACGTCCTAGGAGGAGACCGGCATGGAGATCGGCATCGGCGTTCCGAACAGCGTCCGCGGCACCACGGGTGCCCAGCTGCTGGAGTGGGCGAGACGGGCGGACGCGGCGGGCTTCTCCAGCCTGGCCTCGATCGGCGCGGTCTCCTATCCGGCCTACGAGGAGCTGACCGTCTTCGCCGCCGCCGGTGCGGTGACCGAGCGCATCAGGTTCCTGCCCAACGTGCTGATCGCGCCCGCGCGCAGCACCGCCGAGTTGGCCAAGCAGGCGGCCACCGTGCAGGAGTTGACCGGCGGGCGGCTGACGCTCGGCCTGGGTGTCGGCTGGCGGGAGGCCGACTACACGCTGACCGGACGCGACTTCGCCGGCCGCGGCGAGGTGTTCGACCGGCAGCTCGCCGACCTGCGACGGGCCTGGGCGGGCGAGGCCCTCGTCGAGGGCTCCCGGCCGGTGGCGCCGGAGACCGGCCGCCCCGGGGTGCCGATCCTCGTGGGCGGCAACACCGAGGCGGCTGTCCGCCGGACGGTCGAGCACGGCATCGGCTGGACGGCGGGGGGCCTCCCGCCCGAGATGGTCGCGCCTTTCCTCGGGCGGGTCCGCGCCGCGTGGGCGGAGGCCGGCCGGGAGGGCTCGCCCCGGTTCGTCGCGCTCAACTACTTCTCTCTCGGGGACACCGAGGAGCAGTCCCGCGCCTACCTGCTCGACTACTACGCACCCATGGGGCGGGAGACCGCCGAGATGATCGCCGGCAGTGCGCACCGGTCACCGAAGGCCGTGCAGGAGGCCGCGGCGGCGTTCGCCGAGATCGGCGTCGACGAGCTCATCCTCGACCCGACCGTCTCCGATCCCGGCCAGGTCGACCTGCTCGCCGAGGCCGCCCTCCCGGCCGCGTCCTGACACGCTGACCAGGCTCGACCACCGGGGCCTGTGCCAGGCTGGCCCGATGGCGGAGGTCGAGCAGAAGAGTGGCCGGCGGACGGCAGCGCACGGTTTCTACGAGGGCCACAGCGTGCACGCCGCACCCGGCGTGCACGAGTACGCCGTCGAGCTGGTGCGCGCGGCGCTGCCGGACGGCGGCCGGGTGCTGGAGGTGGGTGCCGGGTGCGGCGCCCTGGCCCTGCGGCTGCGGCACGCCGGCTTCGACATCGTCCCCACCGACCTGGACCCGCCGCACGACTGGATCCACCGGCTCGACCTGGACGACCCGGAGTGGACCGACGAGACCCGCGGGCCGTTCGACATGGTGGTGTGCGTCGAGACGCTGGAGCACGTGGAGAACCCGCGGCAGGTGCTGCGCTCGATCCGCTCGCTGCTGCGCCCGGGGGACAAGCTGCTGGTCAGCACCCCGAACGTGACCCACCCGCACTCGCGGCTGAAGATGTTCCTCCGCGGCGCGCCGTTCATCTTCGGCCCGCGGCACTACCACGAGCCCGGGCACATCACGATCCTCCCGGACTGGATGCTCACCGAGCACGTGCGGCTGGCCGGCTTCGACCGCATCGAGGTCACCCGCGGCGGGGACACCTTCTACACCGGCGCGACCCGGCTGGCGTATCGGGTGGAGATGGCGTTGCTCGGGCTCATCGGCCTCCGGAAGCGGGCGCAGCACGGCGAGGGGATCTGCACGTTCGTCACCGCCGTCGCGGTCTGACACGCCGGCCGCGCGGGGCGTCCACCGGGGTCACCGGCCGGTCCGCGGGCCCGTCCACGCTCGGGGCGGTCGACATGTGGCCGCTCGCCGAGGCGGGTCACCGTGGCCGTTGGGACGATTGGCAACGATTCGGCGTCGCGGGTGCCGAGGCCCGTCGCGCGCCCCCCGGCGGAGCGACGTCCGGCACCTATCGTTCTCGTCACCGCCGCCGGTCCTCCGGCGGCGCACGGGAACCGTCGCCCTTCCCCGGTGGCGGCCCGTTGTCGGGGGAGGTTGGTGACCTGGTGAGCATCGTGGGCACCCGGTTCAACGAGGTGGTCCTGGGCGGCGTCGTCCGCCAGGGCTGGTGGCTGGTCGCCGAGGAGGAGGACGGCCCCGGGTTCGTCCTCGCCGGTCCGTTCGGCGACCGCGACGAGGCCGTGTGGGCCCTCGACGACCTCGAGGACGCCCCGGCCGGTGCCCAGCCCGTGTACGGCGTCCGCCGGGCCGACGGCCTGCTGCGCCGCCGCTCCTCCCCGCAGGACCGCGCCTGGTGGTCGTTCCTCGGCGAGCAGATCGACCGGCTGCCGGCCGGCTGGGACGCCGACATGGACGACGAGCACCCGCTGCCCGGCCTGGTCGTCGAGGTGGTGACGGTGCTGGCCGAGGCGGGGCTGTTCCTCTACAACGCCTCCGGCGCGGACGGCGAGCTCGGCGGGGTCTGCCTGACCCCCGAGGCAGCCCTGGACGGCGTCGTCGTCAGCTGGCGGCAGCACGACCGGATGAGCCTCGACCAGCTGCACGGCGCCGCCGCCGACGCGCTGGTGCAGCAGGTGATGAACCGGGCGCTGGCCGAGGTGCTCGAGGTGCGCGGGTTCGCGGTCGAGCCGCTCGGGGGCGCGTGCGTCGTCCGCGCGGGGGAGCTCCCGGAGTAGCGGCTGACGACGACCCCGTGATCACCACGGGGACGGCGGATCGGCTCCGCTGCTGCGGCAGGCCCGACCTGCCGGGCTAGCGTTGCGCCGTGGCTCCCGCTCCGTTCCGTCCGCCCTGGTTCGGCAACCGGGGCGTGCAGGTGCTGGCCGCCGGCGCGCTCGCGTACAGCCTGGTGCAGCTGGTGGGACAGCTCGTCGACGGCGCGTGGGGTGAGGCCTTCCTCTCCTTCGCCTGGAGCGTCCTGTTCGGCTACGTGCTGGTCGAGTCGCTCCGCTTCCGCCGCGAGCAGGACGCCCCCCGCGACGAGCTGGTCGATCCCGGTGACCCGCCACGGGCGGGATAGCCTCGACCCGCCAGGAGGGCTCGCCTAGTGGCCGATGGCGGCGGTCTTGAAAACCGCTATGGGGTAACACCCATCGTGGGTTCGAATCCCACGCCCTCCGCTCTGAGCAGCGGTTTTGCGCTACCCGAGGAGCTCCGCCGAGGGGCGTCCGGCGCTGCAGATCGCTCGCGTGCCCGCTACGTGCCCGTACGGTTCGGGGTCGTGCCCGCTGCGAGGCGCCCCAGGCGGGCCGCGACCTCGGCGTCGCGCCGCTCTGCCGCGTGCTGATAGATCATCGCCGCGCGGGACGACGAGTGGCCGGCACGTCGCATGACCTCGGCCAGGGTCGCCCCGCTCTGCGCCGCCAGGGTGAGTCCCGCATGCCGCAGGTCGTGCAGATGGACGCCGGGCAGGTCGGCTGCTCGCCGGGCCGTACTCCAAGCGGCGTGGACGTGGTGGGCACGGAGGGCCCTCCCGTCTCTCCGCACGAACAGCCGAGCGGTCGGCAGCGCCGGGCAGCGGGTCCCCAGGTGCTCGGCCAGGGCTGAGACGCCCTGCGGGGGAAGGTGGACGACGCGCTGGCTGCCCGCCTTCGGTGGGCTTTCCACGGGGCCCCCGTCCGTCTCCACGACCTGCCGCTGCACGGCTACGGTGCCGTCGTCCAAATCGATGTCGCCGATGCGGAGGGCCAGCAGCTCGCCGAGGCGCAGGTGGGCCCAGAAGGCCAGTTCGACGAGGCCCCGGAGGTTCTCGGGCATGTGCGCGGAGAGGTGCTGCACCTGGTCGACGTCCAGTAGCGGTCGCTCGTCACTGCGGGCTTGGCCCGCACCCGTGATCCGGCAGGGATTCCGGGGGAGCGCGTCGTCTGCAACGGCCGTGGCCAGGATGGCGTGGAGGAGGGCATAGGCCTGTCTGGTCGCCGTCGGGCCGGTGGCTGCCCTTGTCTCGGCGTGCCACCGCCGCACCGCGGCCGGGGTGATCCGGTCTAGCGGCAGGCCTCCGAGCGCGGGGAGCACCCAGCGGTCGAGGGAGTGCTGGTAGGTCTCGCGGGTTCGCACGGCGAGGGGACGACCTCGAACGGTCCGCTCGGCCAGCCACGCCTGGCTGTACTCGCCGAGCGTGACGCCGCTGCGCAAGGGGTCGAGCCACACGCCGCGACCCATGTCGACCTCCACCGCGGCCAGGAAGCGTGCCGCGTCGGTCTTGGTGGCGAACGTGTTCGGTGCTGCCCGGTCCCGCCCGTCCGGGCCCGGGTAGCGGGCCTGCCACCGGCCGGAGGGCAGCCTGCGAACGCGACCGAAACGCCTTCTGCTGCTGCTGCTTGCTGGCATGCTCCGACCTTGGCCGCCTTCGGCTCTGCAGGGAACTCGGCTGTGGACGCCGGTCGACGCCCTACCGGCAGGGCACCCGGCCGGCCGCCACGAAGGCGTCCAGCGCGCAACGCTCGAGGCGCACGTGCTTGCCGAGCTTGACGTAGGGGATCCGCCGCTCGCTGATGAGGCGGCGGACGAAGCGCTGCCCGGTGCTCAGGTACTCGGCAGCCTGGCCGATGGTGAGCAGCTGACCGGAGTCGCCAAGGGGCACGTGCCCGTCGGTGGACGCCTGTGGCATTGCCCCTCCATGGGTCATCCGGACCATGTTCAGCGGCCACCTGCCGCGAGGGTGGCCCGGTGACCTTCCGAGGTTCTCCAGCAGGGCCCGAGCGGGCCGCGGAGCGGTGCACTGGCCCGGCGGGCAGTGCACCCCGCACCCTGGTGAGTGCGCCAGTGGTGGCGGTTCACCGCCGGACACCCCGGCCGGGGGCGTCCTGGCCGTCGTGCTGGGCGTCGATCCAGCTGCGGAGGTCGTCGGCGCGGTACAGGACGCGGCGGCCGAGGCGGAAGCTGCGCGGCCCGGTGCCCAGGTGTCGCCAGTAACGCAGGGTGGCGACGGGGGCGCGGACGAGCTCGGCTGCTTCGGTGATGGTGAGCAGGTCGGGCTCGCGGCCGGTGTCGGGCGGGGGCATGGCGGACTCCGCATCTGATCGGCTGGTGTGGGCCTTCGCTTGTAGAAGGCGTTGCTTCGGGGCGTTTGGTGACAGCTACCGGCCATGTTCTTCCGACGGGCTCCGGTCCTCCTCCAGTACTTCTCCTGCCGAGCCTGCGTCTCGCTACTGGAGACCCCCCGGTCAGCGCCCGAGGGACGGGCCGACACCACGACTGCTGGTGGGCTCGTGCCGCAGCTGCGGGCCACCGATCCCAGCCTCGGCAGGCGCCGACCGCCGGGGGATCGACTGGAACGGCCGGCGGTGGGCTATGCGCTAGGCGTCCCGCTCTGCGGCGAGCCGGTCGGCCGGCTGGGCGGCCAGGGTCGGTTCGGCCTGCAGCTGGGCGATGCGGGCCCGTGCTGCGACCAGCTCGCGCTGGTCGGCGGCGATGTTGCGGTCGAGGTCGGCGAGCCGACCGGCGGGATCGGGGGTCCAGGCCACGGCACCGAAGCCGGCGAGCTGTTCATCGCGCTGACGGCGGGCCTCGGCCAGAGCTTGCCGAGCCTGCTCGTGTGCGTGCTGAGCGGCATCGACGGCCGCGCGAAGCTCGGCGTACTCAGGGTGTGCGCCTTCGGCGGCGCGGCGGGCGGCGGTGTCGACCGCCGCCCATATAGCCGGCCGGTCGTGGAACCAGCCGGCGACCTGCGCGATGTGGTGGGTGTCGGCGGGGAGCTCCGGTAGATGTGGGCGCCACCGGTCGGCCCAGTCGATCAGCTGCTGCCCGGCGCGGGCTACGGTGGCCCGCCGCAGCCCGAGCCGGCCTGGACCGGCCAGCACGGTGCGGGCGGCCTCGCGTGCGGCGGTCCGCTCGGCGTCCCAGCCGGCGAGCAGCGCGTCGCGAATCCGGTCTGCCTCTGCGGTGAAGATCGCACCGCTGACCTCAGCCTGTTGTCGGGCGTGTTGGGAGTCGGCTGCCGCCTGCCGGTGGCCCGCCTCCAGCGCCTAGAGCCGGTCGGCGTGGCCTGCCTCGAGCGCGACGACGGTGCACAGACTGTCGCGCAGCGGCTCCAGGACGGCCAGCCGGTCCAAACAGCGCTGCTCGGCCGTCCACGCCTCCTGCAGCCCGGCCAGGACTTCGTCGGCCGGCCGGGGCTGCGCGTAGCGGGCGGCATCGGCGGCGGCCAGCTCGGCGGCGTGGCCGGGGCCGAGGTCAGCCCGGTCGCGGCCGAACACGGCAACCCAATGCTCCCGTGCCTCGGCCAGGTCGACGGCGATCAGGTGCGCAGTGTTGGCGGTGCGGCCGCGGGTCATGCCGACGTAGGCGGCCGCGGCTCCGGTGTGCTCGCCGATCACCACATGAGACGCGGGAACGGTGTCGCCCTGCACGCCGTGCGCGGTGGTCGCGTAGGCCAGCTCGACGTGCGCGGTGACGTAGCCGGCGGGCAGCACCCCGCCGGCTGCGCCGGTCGGGGTGACACCTGGGGTGACGTGACGAGGGGCGGTGCCAGCAGGGGTGACAACCAGCTCGCCGTCTGGGCCGACCGCGGTGACCGTCCAGGTGTCGCGGTTGGCCACGCCTAGGGTGCGGTCGTTGCGGCGGGTGGCGATTCGGTCTCCGGCGCCGATCCGCTGCCCGGCCCGGGTTGTCGCCGTTCGGGTGTCGTCGACGCGGCTGTCGGCGACCAGCCGGTCCCGGATGGCGGCGTTCAGCTCGGCGGCCTGCTCGCGGGTGTTCACCACGACCGCCAGCTGTTGGCCCTCGGTGTAGGCCGTGGTGGCAATGGCGGCCAGCGTCTCCTGCAGCGCGGCGGGATCGGGGTGCAGACGGATCTGGCCGCGGGCGCACAACGCGTCGAAGACCGCCGGCGCGTCCTGGCCGCGGCGCATGGCCAGGGTCAGCTCGGCGTACTCGGTGTCGGGCACCGTGTGGCCGGCATCGTCGGTGCGGCGGAACCGGTGCACCGTGTCGAGGGTCGGGTGGGCGGCCGGGTCGGTGGCGCGGAGGGCGAGGTCGAGGACGCCGCCGCGGCCGACCGCGGGCAGCTGGGAGCGGTCGCCGAGCAGTGCAATCCGCACCCGGCGCTCGTCGGCCATGGTGAGCAGCGTGCGGGCGGTGTCCTGGTCGAGCATGCCGGCCTCGTCCACGACGAGGAGATCCCCGGGGAGCAGCCGCGCTTCCTGGGTCGGCCCGGCGTAGACGGCGCCGGTGGCCGGGTCGGCCTGTCCGGCGGTGAGCCGGGTCCAGGCGCCGTCGTCGTTCCAGCGCCAGCCGTGCTGGAAGGCCAGCCAGGCCGCCGACCCGGTCGCGGTGCCGACCTCGGCGGAGGCGACCCGGGCCGCTTTGAGCGTCGGGGTGACCACCAGCAGCCCGCGCCCCTGTTGCGCGAGGAGGTGGCGGGTGGTGGCGAGGGTGGTGGTCTTGCCGGCGCCGGCCGCGCCCTCTACCACGACCAGCGGCTGGTTCCCGGCGAGCGCGGCCGCGGTGGCGGCCTGCCCGGCATCCAGCCGCTCCAGGTCGGCCGCTAGGTCCGGCTGCAGGTCGGTGCCAAGCCCATGGTGCGTGCCACGGGCGGCGAGGCGGGCGGTCAGGTCAGCTTCGACCTCGAGCACCGCCGGCGAGGTCCAGGCCCGGACGTGCTCGGGTACCCCGTCGCGCTGCAGCAGCGGGACGCAGCGGGCCAGCGCGCGGGCGGTGAGGTCCTCGGCCAGCTCGCTGCGCACCGCGGCCTCGGCCACGACACCCTCCGCGGCGATGAGCTGTTCGGCCTCGCCGCGGATGTCGGCGGCGTTCCACGCCGAGCGGCCGGCGGCCAGCCGGGTCAGGATGCGGTCTACGGCGCGGTCGCGGTCGAGTGCGCCGACCGGCGTGGGCCTCAGCTCGACCGGGGTGTCGGGGCCGCGGTAGCCCAGTGCGGCCAGCTCGGCCCGCCACCGCGCGATCAGGTCGGCGCCCGAGCGGGGGATGACCTTGTCCGGGCGGCCGTCGGCCCATGCCCGGGCATCCCACGCCCGCCGCAACGCGGGGCCTGCCTGTTCGCCGGGGTGCGCGGCCATCCAGTCGCGTTCGTAGCGGTCCAGATTCCGGGCGATCTGCGCCGCCCGCGCGCTGAACGGACCGACGTACTCGGCGAGCTCCAGTATTTCTCCAGTCGCATCGACGGTGTAGCCGTGGGCGGCCAGCGCTGCCCGGAATTGCGGATCGCACGCGACCGCGGCGTGCCCGATTCCGTTGATGGCGGCGAGGAAGTCGCGGACGCCGACGGTGTGCAGGCCGCGCCACCTGTCGGCGGCGAAGACGCGGGCTCCGATCTGCAGGTGCAGATGCCGGTGCGGATCGCCGGCGCGGGACGTGTAGTGCCGCACCGTCACCGCCTCCAGCACCTCGACCGACACCTGCACCTGACCGCCGCGCGGCCCGACCCGGGTGGTGGCGTGCTCGGCCAGCCAGCCGATGATCTGGGTCGCGGCGCGGTCCTGCGCCGCGTCGTAGGCGGCGGCGACGTCGGGGTGCAGGGCGGCCGCCAGCGACCAGGACTTCGGGCCGTTGACTACGACCTCGACGAACCGCACGGCGCGCTCGTCGGTGCGCAGCCGCCCCCGCGGCTCGCCGGTGTCCGGCTCCCGGCCGGCCACCCAGGTCTCGTAGGTCTCTCCGGTCAGCGCCGCACGTTCCTGCACCCGCCCGTCGCGGGCGGTGAAGCGGCGGGCCAGGCCGGTGCTCTCGGTTAGGTAGTAAAGATCATTAACGGCAGGAGTTACGGGCTCGGTTGGCCGCCGGCCGGACCCTGCTGACAGTCGGCGCGGCCTGCGCTATGCCCACACCATGAGGTATCCCCAGGGTGGCGGGCTGACCGCGGACGAG
>NZ_NVPT01000014.1 GCF_002802985.1 Geodermatophilus chilensis
CGTGCAGTGCAGATAGGCTAGTGAAAAGAGGATGACCAGAAAATGCGCCGACTAAAATGAAGATACGTCGAGCGACGCGGTAGTAGACACCAAAAATAGCAGTATTTTTCTTTCCGGCAGGAAGAGGAATACGAAGTCGAAGACAGTCTCGTAGGCTCGGGGATGTGTATAAGCGTAAGGCAGCAGCACCGCGATGACCAGCGAGACCACACGGCCAGGACGCCGGGCCCGGGAGTCCTCCCGGGGCCCGGCGTCCCCGCGCATCAGTTGTCGGTGGTGGACCGACGGCGGGCCAGCAGGACGCCGCCGCCGGCGACGGCGATCGCGCCGACGCCGATCAGGCCGGCGTTCTCGATGCCGCTGGTGGAACCGGCGCCGGTCTCGACGCCGCCCTGCGGCATGGCACCCATCTGCGAGGCGTTCAGGACGCCGCACAGGGCCGGGTCGGTGGCCTCACCGGGCAGCGACGGGTCCAGGTCGGACACGCCGCGCTCACCCGGGCTGTAGGTGCCGTCGCCGTCGTGGTCCACACCGTGGACGACGACGACCGCCTTGCCGTCGAGGATCGCCGAGGCGACGTCCTCGCTGACCTGCACGTCACCGCGCGAGTACTCGAACTCCGCGCCGACGGCGAAGCGGTCCACGGCCAGGGTCGAGTCGGGCGAGGTGTCCCCGGTCTTGGTCAGCGACACGACGACCGGGCCGTAGGCGGGAGCGCCCTCCACGGTGGTGAAGTGCTGGTCGGGGTTGGTCTCGCCCTGCAGCGCCTCGGCGTTGTTGTCCGACTCGCTCGGGCACTCGTTGCGGGCGTCCGCGCCGAAGTGGATGTGCGCCGCGTGCGGTGCGTCCTGGAGCAGGCCCTGGGCGGCGAGGGTGAACGACAGGGTCGTGCCCGAGATCTCCACCATCGCGTGGCCGCTGCCGTCGACGTTGTTGACCGGGCTGGGCGCGAGGTCGGCCTGCGTCGAACCCTCCGCGGCGGCCGCCGGGCCGGCCATGGCCACGAGGGCCGCGAGGCCGAGTGCGGGAGCGGCGACGGCCGCACGTGTGAAGGTTCGCATGGTGGTTCTCCTTTCGACGGACCTGCGGGCCCGGGTTGGGCCCCGTCAGGGTGGTGCGTGCCCACGGGAGGGGCGGGTTGTACTGGGTGTTCGGATCACGGCCGCCGATCGGATTGCCTCTCGGCTGGAGGGACGGTGGCCGTCCGCTCGGTGCAGCGGCGGATCGACCCTGACGGGGAATGACCTGATTGCGGGCAATAACACGTGGCAACGCCGGTCCTCACCCGGGCGGGTGACGTGGGCCACTCGGCAGGACGTCTGGCCGACGGCTGACGTCGGCCGGTCACCGTCCCGCGGGGGGAGTCACCGGCGGCCGGAGACGAGGGTCAGCGCGACCAGGACGACGGTCCCGGCCACGTCGACCCAGAACGACTCCCACCACAGGGACGCCGCGGTCGACTCGACGAAGCCGAACAGCCCGACGGTCGTCGACAGCAGCAGTCCCATCAGCGTGCCCGCGGACAGTGCCGCACCGGCCGCAGCCGCCCATGGCAGCCACGTGCCGGGCGCGACCAGGAGCAGCAGGGCACCGAGCAGGCCCAGGACCGTGTTGGCCAGGAAGGCCGGCCCGACGACGTCGATGCCGGCGTAGCCCTGCTGCCAGAGGTGGCCGTGGATGACCGCTGTCCCCAGCAGCAGCGCGGCGCCGCTCAGGCGCAGCGTCCGGACGAGCGCGCCGGAGCGCGCTCGTCCGGGCGCGGTCGGGCCGGCCATCAGACGACCGTGACGGCGAGCTCCATGCCCATGCCGCGGTGGTTGGCGATGGAGCAGTAGACGACGTACTCGCCGGGCTGGAGGTCGACCTCGACGGTGCCCGACCCGCCGGGCGGGATCACCTCGCTCGCGGCCACGTCCTCCCCGTCGGCGTTCTCGACGACCAGGTCGTGGGTCGCACCGCCCTCGTTGACCACCTCGATGGTGTGGGTGCCGGCTGCCAGCTCGGTCTTCGACAGCTCGATGGCGAAGTCGGTCTCGGTGGCCTGCAGGACCGAGGAGGACGGCGCCTCCGGTGAGGCTTCCGTGGAGCCCGGTGCACCGGCGGAGGCGGACGGTGACGGTGCGTCGGTGGAGGCCGACGTGCCGGGAGCCGACGACGGATCGGCGCCTCCCGAGCAGGCGACGAGCACCGCCGCCGACAGGGACAGGGTCAGCGCGGCTCCGGGCCGGGCGATCCGGCGGTGGGAGAGACGGGTCGTGGGCACGGGGACTCCTCGGGCGTCGGGCCTCGCTGCCGGGCGGCGAACGAGTGGACCGGGCGGTACTGCGCCGCAACGGCGCTCACCAGGTCTTCGTCCGAGGGAGGCGCAGTGGTTCACCGGCCGGCACAGGCGTGCGGGGGATCGCGGACCGGGCGGGTGGGGCAGGCAGGGGATGTGCCCCTACACATCCCCGCCGACCCGGGCCGACCTCCGGACGACGAACCGGGCTCTCTCGGGGACGGCGGTGCCACCATCACGCCCTACCGCGACGGCCCGCTGATCGTGCGCGGGGACCTCCGGCTCGTCGACCAGGACGGCGGGCAGACAGACCCCGGCCGCCGCGAGATGATCGCGCTGTGCCGGTGCGGGAAATCCGGTATCAAGCCGTTCTGCGACGGCTCGCACAGGCGCGCCGGCGGGACGCCGGCACGGTCAACGGCGGGCGGTTCCGCGGCGCAGCACCGCCCCCGCCACCAGCCCCAGGACCAGCCCGAAGAGGACGTGCCCGACCAGGCTCATGAGCGCCATGTCGTCGATCACGAACAGCGGCATCCGGGCTCGCCGCGGCGGCGGCACCGGAGCCGGGCCTCTTCGGCCAGCGTGCGCCGCAGGTCCGGCTCACCCACGAGCAGTTGGCGGAGCTGGTGGGCACCACCCGCGAGACCGTGACCAAGCTGTTGGGGGAACTCCGTGCCGACGGGCTCGTCGGGCTGCGCCGAGGTGGCATCGCCGTCCTGGACGAGGCGGGGCTGCGTGTCGTCGCCGAGCAGGGCGAATCGGGCCGTTCTCGGCATCCGGGCGCGGAGAGGAGGTGAACGACGTCTCCGTGACGACGTGTCGGTGCCGGCACGCCGCCTGCAGGCGACGCCGGCGGCTGCGGCCGGCAGGCGCGCGGCGTGGTCGGCAGGTCCTCTACGGACAGGACCCGGCGGGTGGTGTGTGCCCGCCGGCCGCACGGGGCAGGGGGACGGGGTGACGCGCCCGCAGCCCGGTCCCGACGACGATGCCCTGCCGGCGGGGGAGGGGGCCACCATCACGCCGTACCGCGACGGCCCGCTGATCGTGCGCGGGGCCTTCCGGCTGGTCGACCAGGACGGCAACGAGATCGATCCCGGCCGCGAGACCATCGCGCTGTGCCGGTGCGGGAAGTCCGGCATCAAGCCGTTCTGCGACGGCTCGCACAAGCGCGCCGGGTTCTCCGCCCCGAGCGCGCCCAGCCGCCCCCGGCCGGCCGCCCGCATCCTGAGCGACGCCCGGCGGGAGGACGACGACCGCTGACCCGGGGCCGCCGCAGCGAGATGTGCACGCACCACTGACCGACGACGGCCCCCCTGCAGGGCCCCGCCGCGAGCCTGCGAGCGGTGGGGGGCAGGGGGGTCCTTTCTCAGGCAGCCATGGCGGGCTCCCGGCGCAGGGCCGACCGGCCGGCCTCCCAGGCGCCGAGCAGGTGGCGGGCCGCCAGGCCGTCCATCGCCAGCGAGCACGCGGCACCGAACAGGACGTCGGCGGTGAGGGCGGGCTCCTCGGCGACCAGGGAGCCGCACATGTCCACCGAGGCGATCTGCTCGTGGACGGCGTCGGCCTCCACGTGCTCGTCGTAGAAGACCGTCGTCGACTCGTCGAAGCCCAGCCGGCGCAACCCGGCCGAGTAGCGGCGGGACGGCTCGGAGGAGGTCATCTCCACGCAGGCCAGGTGCCCCAGGGCCGCGCCACGCCAGCGGCGGTGCAGGCCGAACAGCGACATCGTGTTGACCGAGGCGAACGCGGCGGCCGGGGCGTCGTCCCACAGCGCGCCGTAGGTGTCGTCGAGGCCGAGGTCGCGCATCATCCCGGCGAACAGCTGGCTGTGCATGCGCGCCGCGGTGCCGCCGCCGTACTCGTCGGCCTGGATCTCCACCATCGCGGCCTTCGCCCGCCCCGACAGCCGGGGGACGGCGAAGGTGTGCGGGTCACCCTCCTTGAGGTGGTACACCGAGCGCAGCGTGAGGTACTCCCGCCACTGCTCCAGCGAGCCGCTGCGCGACATGTACGACGACAGCGAGGGGCCGTCGTCGGCCGCGATGAGGGCCGTGAGCTGCCGGTCGACCGGCTCGTCGGTGAGCTCGACCTCGCCGACCAGCGCGCGCAGCGCCGCGGTGTGCGCCCGCTCCAGGTGGCCGCGCAGCCGCAGCAGCTCGGGGTCCCACTCCCAGGACTCGGCGACGTCGTCGAAGCCGCGGTAGTGCAGCTCGTAGCAGATCGCGAGGGCCAGCTGGAGGTCGTCGTCGGTCAGCGGGTCGGTCGCGGTGGCCGCGGTCCGCTCGGCGAGCTCGACGGTCGCGGGGGCGAGCGTGCCGCTGGTCAGGTCGGTGCGGAGGGCGGAGGTCAGGGGGCCCCGTGGCTCGGGCAGGCGCATGACAGCGACCATGCCCACCCGCGGGGCCGTCGATGCACCTCAGGGGTGTGGTGTCCGTCCAGGGGTAGAGGGGGTCCATGGGCACCAGCTCCGCGGACCGCGTCGTCCTCGTCACCGGCGGCAGCGCCGGCATCGGCCGCAGCACCGTGACCCGGCTGGCCCGCGACGGCGCACGGGTGGTGACCTGCGCCCGCGGTGGCGACCGGCTCGAGCAGGCCGTCGGCGGGCTGCCCGGGGTGAGCACGGTCGTGGCCGACGTCGCCGACGCCACGGACCGCGAGCGCCTGCTCGACCGCGTCCTCGACGAGCACGGGCGGCTCGACGCCGTCGTCCTCAACGCCGGGCTGGGCTGGGCCGGGCTGGTGGAGGACATGCCCGGCGACGCCGTCGAGCGGCTGATCGCGCTCAACCTGACCGGCGTCGTGGAACTCACCCGGATCGCCCTGCCGCACCTGTTCAGCGCGGCGGCGCAGCGGGGGAGGGCCGACGTCGTCACGGTCGCCTCGGCGGCGGCGTGGTCGCAGGTGCCGCCGCTGACCGTCTACTCGGCGACCAAGGCCGGGGTGCACGGCTTCGTGAAGGGGCTGCGGCGGGAGGTGACCGCCCGGGGCGTGCGGGTGCACACGGTCAACCCCGGGCCGGTGCGGACCGAGTGGCTGGCCCGCGGGCACGGCTCCCCGCCGGTGTCGGACGACGACGCCCGCGGCCGGCTCTCCCGCGGGATCCGCCCCGACCGGGTGGCCGGCCAGATCGCCGGCTGCCTGACCTCGCCGTGGTCGCGCACGGTCGCCGTCCCGCGGTGGATGGGGCTGGCCCGGCTGGGCGAGGTGCCGCCGGTGGACCGGGTGCTGGACCTGGTGCTCTCGCGGCAGGCCGACCGGATCCGCCGGGTCGCCGCGCGGATGGTCGAGGAGCGCACCGGCTGACCCCGGGCGGACCTTGACGGGGCGGTTCCGTCCGGCGACGGTGAGTTGCTCGTCCGGCCTCGGGCTCGACACGCGGTGTTCACCTCTGACTACCTAGAGTCGGCTCGTGCCGGAACGGTCCGGCCCGCCTCCCTGGGAGAACCGATGCGACCCACCGTCCGCCGCGCCACCGTCGCGGCCGCCGTGACGACCACGATCGCCGGCCTCGCCGTGGCCGCGGCCGTCCCCGCCGCCGCCGGGCCGGACCCCGCGCCGACGCCGTCCGGCCCGAAGCCGGTCGAGCTGCAGCTGCTCGCCATCAACGACTTCCACGGCGCGCTGAAGCCGCCGACCGGGTCCGGCGGGCGGGTGCAGACCGGCCCCGACCCCGACGGTGCCGGGGCCGCGCCCGCGCCCACGGTGGACGCCGGCGGCGTGGAGTACCTGAGCACCCAGCTCGCCGCCCTCGCCGAGGAGCAGCGCAAGAAGAACACCATCACCGTCGCCGCCGGCGACCTGATCGGCGCCTCGCCGCTGCTGTCGGCCGCCTTCCACGACGAGCCGACCATCGAGGCGCTCGGCCTGGCCGGGCTGGACTACGCCAGCGTCGGCAACCACGAGTTCGACGAGGGCGCCGACGAGCTGCTGCGCATCCAGAACGGCGGCTGCCACCCCGTCGACGGCTGCGCCGACGGCACGCCGTACGAGGGGGCCGACTTCCAGTACCTGTCGGCCAACGCCTTCGTCACCGAGACCGGCGAGCCGCTGCTCGCGCCCTACGCCGTCGAGAAGGTGCAGGGCATCGAGGTCGGCTTCATCGGCATGACCCTGGAGGGCACCGGCGACATCGTCAGCCAGGCCGGCGTGGCCGGCCTGGAGTTCGCCGACGAGGTCGAGACCGCCAACCGGTACGCCACCGAGCTGCAGGACCAGGGCGTGGAGGCCATCGTCGTCCTGCTGCACCAGGGCGGCACGCAGACCGGTGAGGACGCCTGGGACGTCGACGGGTGCAGCCAGCTGACCGGGCCGATCGTCGACATCGCGACCGGCATGTCCGACGCCATCGACGTCGTCGTCAGCGGGCACACCCACCAGGCCTACAACTGCCTGCTCGACGACAAGGTCGTCACCAGCGCCGGCAACAACGGGCGCCTGGTCACCGACATCGACCTGCAGCTCGACCGCCGCACCGGCGACGTGATCCACGAGACGGCGACGGCCGACAACGTGATCGTCGAGCGCACCGTGGCGCCCGACCCCCGGCAGACCGAGCTGATCGCACGGTACGACGAGGTCGTCGCACCGATCGCCTCCCGGGTGGTCGGGTCCGCGTCGGCCGACATCACCCGCCGGGCCGACGACACCGGCGAGACGCCGCTCGGCAACCTCATCGCCGACGCCCAGCTCGCGGACACGCGGGACGAGGGTGCGGTCGCCGCGTTCATGAACCCCGGCGGTGTCCGGGCCGACCTCCTGGCCGGTGACGTCACCTACGGCGAGGCATTCGAGGTCCAGCCCTTCGCCAACAACCTGGTGACCCTCACCCTGACCGGTGCCCAGCTGGACTGCGTGCTCGAGCAGCAGTACGCGCTGGCCCGCCCCGTGGTGCTGCAGCCGTCCGCGACGGTGGGGTACACGGTCGCGCCGAGCGCGGCGGCCGGCACCGCCGAGGACCCGTGCTCCGGGCAGCGGGTCAACGGCCTGACCATCGACGACGCGCCCGTCGACCCGGTCGCGAGCTACCGCATCACGGTGAACAGCTTCCTCGCCGACGGCGGGGACGGCCTCACCCAGCTGCGGCAGGGGACGAACCGGGTGACCACCTCCATCGACCTGGACGCCTTCGTGGCCTACCTCCAGGCGAACCCGGGGATCGCGCCGCCGGCCACCGACCGGATCACGGCCGGCTGACCCCGGCTCCACCCCGCACACCGGCGGCGGCTCCTCACGGGGAGCCGCCGCCGTCGGCGCGCGCCCGGAGCGGTCACCGTCCTGATCGTGACGCGAGCCAGCAGCGGCTCGATGCACATGGACGTCCCGAGCACGCCGCCGAGGACGAGCACGATCACGAGCAGCGGGAGCAGGCCCTGGGAGTTGGTCGAGGCCCGGCCCTGCCGCGCAGCGAGCGTCCGCGGCCCGTGGAGTCCACGGTCCTCATCGCATGACGAGGCCGCCGTCGACGAACAAGCACGCGCCGGTGACGAAGCGGGACCAGCCGCTGGCGAAGTACAACACTGCCCCGGCGACGTCGTCCGGGGTGGCCAGGCGCCGCAGGGGAGCGGCCTGCTCGAGGGCATCGCGCTGCTCGTCGGTCGCCGTCCGGCTGGAGTCGGTGGGGTGCACCAGGCCCGGTGCGACGCAGTTCACGGTGATCCCCAAGGGCCCGAGCTCGGTGGCCATGGTGCGCGAGTAGCCCAGGAGTGCGGCCTTGGCGGTCGTGTAGTCGTGGTAGGGCACGCTGGGGCGCTCGACGAGGTCGGTGACCACGTTGATGATCCGGCCACCGCCGCGGGCCTGCAGGCCGGGCAGCGTCGCTCGGCAGACGTTGACCGCGCCGCCGAGGCTGCCTTCCAGCTGGCGCTGGTGGTCCTGCCACGACGTCTCCCACGCCGTCCGCCGGGCGAGGGGGTCGAAGGTGTAGCTGCGCAGGGCGTTGTTCACGACGACGTCCGCGGGGCCGAAACGGTCCTCGACCTCCTCGACCGCGGCCTGGACGGCGTCAGGATCGGTGACGTCGGCCTGGACGGCGTGCGCCCGCCCCCCAGCAGCCTGGACGTCGGCCACCACGGCTGCGGCCGACACCGCGTCGTGCAGGTAGTTGACCGCGACGGCGGCACCGTGCGCCCCGAGCGCTCGGGCGATCGCGGCGCCGATGCCGCGGCTGGCCCCGGTCACCAGCGCCACGCGGTCGCGGAGCAGGTCGCTGCGGCCCAGCCCGCCGTGGTCGCCGGGGGAGGGGAGCGGGCTCATCGCCGTCCGCCGGCGTCCGCGGGCCGCGACGGCCGGGTCCACTCGGGGTCGTACCGTTCCACGTCCACTTCGGCTGCGCCTTCGACGTCGGTCCACCGCACGAGGGCCGCGAGGCTGCCTCGGCCGTCGTGGTGCCAACCCGCGGCCGGTCGGGGCATCTGCCCGACGGCGCAGACGCGGTCCACTCCGCACCGGCCCAGCAGCGAGGCCCAGGTGTCCAGGCGATCCGGCGCGCACGCGACGCCGGCGGTCTGCAGGTAGCGGCGCAGCGGCAGCAGCAGCGGGACGACGTCCTGGAGGCCGTCGACCGGGTGCACACGCACGACCCGGTTCAGCGGTGAGGGCTCGAACCGCTCAGGGTGCTCCTCGAGCACGACCGTCCACGCGGTGCTCCTGCTGCTGGTGACGACCTGCACACCCGGGTCGTCATAGGAGCGGAGCTCGTACCGGGAGCGGACCGCGGCGACGGCCGCGCTCTCCTCCAGGCCCAGTCGGGCCCGCGGTCGAGCGCGCTCGTAGTGGTCCATCTCCGCGGCCAGCGCCGCCGTGAAGGTGCGTGGATCGACGGCTCCCCCGCGCTCGACGAAGACCGCGTGCGGGGACAGGCAGCCCTGCTGGTCGTACTGGGACACGTCCCGGGCGACGCGGCGGGCCGTCTCGGCGTACCGGGTCAGCGCCAGCGCCTCGTGCCCGATGACGGCGAAGCTGACCTTGTGCCCGTAGGGCACGAACGGCACGCCCACCGGCACCCGCCGGGCCAGGTCCTCGGTGGCGCGCAGGCCCGCGGTGGCCATCACCGCGTCCGCGTGGGCGAAGGCCACCTGCTCGACGTCCTCGGCCCCACCGGGCCAGTGGACGATGGCCAGGCACCGTCCCAGCCCCGGGTCCTCCTCGGCGATCGTCTGGGCGAACAGCGCCGGGAACAGCGGCTCGGCACCGGCGGACTTGCCGAGCGTCGCGGACTTGACGAGGAAGGCGCACACGAGGTTCCAGGCGGGTAGGCCGGGGACGTTGCCGGCGAAGAACTGGGTCGTCAGCCGGGGGCCGTAGGCCCGGGAGCGCCCCCCGGCCCGGTCGGGCTGAAAGCCGTCGAGCACCAGCGGGTTGTCGAAGTCCTGGGCGAGGAAGCGCAGCAGCCGGTCGCGGCGGAAGGTCCTCAGGTGCTCCTTCAGCCCGCGGCGGACCATGTCGGAGGCGTACCCGGTGATCTGCGGCAGCAGCTGCTCGGCCGCGCGGCGCTGTGGCAGGTCCGGGTCGGACCAACGGGCCACGGCCCGGCCCAGTGCCTCCAGCACGTCCATCACCGGGCGGTCGGCCAGCTCCTCGGCCTGGGCCCGCAGCAGCCGCTCGCACAGCACCTCGACGAGCGCCGGCGTCACCACCGGCCCGCGCAGCGGGACGTCGCCCACGCGGCGCGTCGTCCACTCCAGAGCGGCCAGCTCGGTGTCATCCAGCTGCGGCAGGAAGAAGGCGTCCAGCGCCTCGAGACCCCTCGCACCCTCCGCCTCCCGCGGGTGCAGCAGGGTCACCGTCGATGCCCCCTGTTCGCCGCGAGCAGCTCGTCCAGGGCGATGGAGCACCCGCGGGCCTCGCTGCCCTGCGCCCGGCCCAGAAGCACGAACTCACGCCCACCGGGCGCGGCGGTGTGATCCGTGGGACCGGCGTCCAGGCCGCCGCTCGCCGTGAGGTGACCGACGTCCTCGGCGAGGACGGCCAGGCACGAGCCGCGGTTGGCCAGGTCGTAGTGCACCAGCAGCCCGCGCTCGCCCGGCGCCACCGGCCGGCCGGTGCCGGCGTCGACCACCTGCAGGCGGGCCCACGGCGGCACGGCCTTGATCCGCGGCGACGGGTCGTCCCCGAGCCACGCCCGCCGCAGCGTCGTGTCGTAGTACTGGGTGCTGATCTCCGTCATCCCGTAGTAGTTGACGCACCACGCGTCCGGGAGGCCCAGCCGCTGGTCGAACGCCGCACGCAGTGCCTCACCCGAGACCTCCCGGGACCGGCCCTTGAAGCCGCCGGTGTCCAGCAGCCGGCTGCCGGGCGGCAGCCGGAACGCGGTGCCCGTGGCCTCCAGCGCATCGAGGAGGTGCACGTACGCGAACGAGGTCCCCAGCAGCCCCACCGGCACCCCGTCGCGCTCGGCCTCCGTCAGGGCGGCGACGAGCCCGTCGAGGTCCAGGCCGTCGGCGCTGACGAAGGTGCCGCTCCCCGAAGCGCCGAAGGAGTCGACCAGGCGCCCGAGGAAGTAGGCGAGGGAGGAGTGTGGCTGCTGTGCCGGCGGCGGGTTGAGCACCAGCAGCCGCAGCTCGTCCCTGTCCGGCAGGAACCAGTGCCGGAAGCTGGCGCGCAGCGAGGCGTCGTACAGGTGCAGGTGCGGGTGGTGGTTGCGCCCGCGCCGGCTCGGGTCAGTGCTGCCGCTGGTCGTGAAGACCGCCGCTGCCTCCCCCGGCGGGTCGCATGACAGCGTCAGCTCCTTGAAGGCGCTCAGCGGCACGGGCGGGACCTGCCGCCAGCTCTGCACGCGCCCGGGTTCGGCCCCCCGCGCCCGGCAGTAGCGCCGGTAGGGGCGGTTGCGCTCGTACTGGTCGGCGAACAGGTCCAGCGCCAGCCGGTCGAACTCCGCCTCCTGCGCCTGTGTCGGGCCGGCGTCGTCCCAGTCCTGGACAGAACGCTCGATCCAGGTGACCAGCCGCCGGTCCAGCTCACCGAGCTGGGAGACCGCCGGACCCGAGCCGCTCACCGCGCCACCTGCTCGTCTACGGGCCGGTCCAGCGGCCGGACCCGGCGCGAGAGCTCCTGCAGGTCCGTGCTGCGCCGGCCGAGGAGGGAGACGAGCACCGTCACCGCGGTGGACGCCGTCAGGGCCGCCGCGAAGGGCGGCAACGACAGGCCGCCGGCGAACGTGGCGATGTCCACGGCCGCGGCGAGGGACCCTCCGGCGACCAGACCGTGGACCAGGGCGCCGACGAGACCGGCCACGGCTCCGGCGACCGCGGCAGCCGGCGTGGCCCGGCGCCACAGCCCGAGGAAGGCGGGCGCGATGGTCGCCGCGCAGAGCAGGTCGGCGACCAGGAACAGCCGCAGCACCGACAGCCCCTGGAAGGCCACCACCGCCGGCACCACGGTGAGCAGCACCACGAGCACCCGGGCGCCACGCAG
The DNA here is from genome assembly GCF_002802985.1 of Geodermatophilus chilensis. GTDB lineage: Bacteria > Actinomycetota > Actinomycetes > Mycobacteriales > Geodermatophilaceae > Geodermatophilus > Geodermatophilus chilensis. Next base: position 11,690 of record NZ_NVPT01000014.1, read on the forward strand.
CCCCAGCCGCGGCGCCTCGGTCACCACGGCCGCGGCGAGACCGCCCTGCAGCGTGTCGACGGTGGAGGTCACCAGGGCCACGGTGAAGACCAGGACGATGAGCAGCACCCACTGCTCGGCCCCTGCCAGCAGCGCGAAGAACGGCACCGGCGGGCTGCCGAGGTCCACCGCCGAGGCCGCGGCCAGGAGACCCACCAGGCCCGCGGGCAGCACCACGAGGACGCGCGCCGCAGCCCCGAGCAGCGCCCCGCGGGTCAGGGCCCGCTCGTCGCGCGCCGACCACACCCGCTGCCAGTAGCCGTTGTGGAACAGGCTGGTGGCCAGGACGGCCACGACCAGGGTGGCCGCCCCCTCCAGCCCCGCGCCGTCGACGTCGAGCAGCCGCCCGGCACCCTGGGGCTCCGAGCCCGGCAGTGCACGGACGGCGACGAGGCCGACCACGCCGAGCAGCAGCAGGAGCAACCAGCCCTGCCACACGTCGGTGCGGATGGAGGCCCGGAGCCCCCCATGGGCGGTGTACAGCGTGGTGACCGCGGCGACGGCGACCACGCCCGCCCGCGGGTCCAGGCCGGACAGGCGCCCCAGCACCGCCCCGGTCGCGGTCAGCTCCGCGGCCAGCGCCACGAGCATGTACACCAGCGAGATCCCCAGCACGTACGCGTGCATCCCGCGTCCGAAGCGCAGCCGCACGAACTCCACCAGGTTGTGCCCCCGGGGGACCAGCGCCCGCAGGCGGCGGCCGAGCACCACCAGTGCGAGCAGGGGCAGGGTGATGGCCACGGCGTAGCCCACCACCCCCGCCAGGCCCACCGAGGCGCCCACCTCCGGTGGCGCGAACAGCACCCAGGCGCCGACCCCGGAGGCGAAAAAGGACAGGCCCAGCGCGCTGGCGCCCTGAGTGCCCCGCGCGACAGCGAACTCCTCCAGGTCCCGATCGCGGCCGACCGCGAGGCCCACGCCGGCGAACAACAGCAGCACGGCAGCCACGGCCACCACGGTCACGGGGATGCCCACCACGTCGAGTCCCTCCGCCGGCATTACCCGGACAGGTTCCTGCGGTCGGCGACGCGTCCAGCCGCCCTCTCAGCCCGGTCTGCCCGAGCTCCCGCTCTCCAGCACGGACAGTACCCAAGCACCGCGCGCCTGCGCCGGGCGGAGGGCGTCTGGCGACCCCGCGGCCATGGAGCCTCCTGAAGGCGGGACGCCAGCCACGAGGTGGCTGCCCTGCGCTGTCCTCAAGGGCGCGGTCGTTCCACGTCATGAGCTCCTGCCCCACCGTGCACGGCCGATCGGTGCGCTGTTCGCCGCCGCTCGCCGCGGCAGGTGGGTCACCGCCGCTGGGGGGAGGCCAACCACCTGGGGGCGGCCGCGCGGAACACCTCCGTTGCCAGGTGGCCCGCTCCGGCCGGTATGCGGCCGAGCAGTGGAACGCGGATCCGGGACAGGTCCTCGAGGTTGCAGTGCTCGGCCAGGCCGGGCTCGGCCGGCCAGGAACCGATGACGAGACCGGCGGGTTCCAGGTCGCGGGCACGCAGTGCCTCGACGGTCAGCTCGGTGTGGTTCAGCGTGCCGAGCCCGGCGGCCACCACGACCAGGACGGCTGGCTCCACCCCGGCGGCGCGGACGGCCAGGGTGAGGTCGGCGACCGTACCGCCGTCGGCGTCCAGACGGACGAGGAGTCCACCGGCTCCCTCGACCAGGACGACGTCGTGCGTGTCTGCGAGCTCGACGACCCTCGCGGCGGTGTCCTGCACGGCCGGCAGCGCCAGTCCTGCGCGCCTCGCCGCAGTGTCGGGGGCCAGTGGCTCGGGCAGTCGGACCGGCTCCACGACCGTGTGCGCTCCGCCGAGCCGCTGCACCACCGCGAGGTCACCGGGCTCGTCGGCCTGGACGCCGGTCTGCGCCGGCTTGACCGCGGCGACCCGCAGCCCGTCGGCGGTGGCACGGGCGGCGAGCGCCGCGGTGACGATCGTCTTGCCGACATCGGTGCCGGTCCCGGTGACGACGACGATGCGTCCGTCCACGGTCATCGTCGGTCGGCGAGGACGGACCGAACCGTGTCGGTGGCGCGGTCCAGCGCCGTGCCGGCCAGGGTGGCACGGGCGGTGAAGCGCATGCGGCTGATGCCGTCGGGCACCGACGGCGGACGGAAGCAGCCCACCCGCACACCCCGCTCCGCGAAGGCCTCCGCGGCGGCGACCGCGGCGTCGGGTGAGGGCATCGGCACCGACAGGACGGCGCCGTCGGCCGGCGGCATGCCAGCGGCGTCGGCCAGTGCCCGAGCGGCGGTGCGCACGGCGGCGATCCGTTCCGGCTCCTGCTGCAGCACGTCCAGCGCGGCGACCGCGGCCGCAGCCGCAGCGGGGTTGAGGCCGGTGTCGAAGATGAACGGCCGGGCCGTGTTGACCAGGTGTTCGACGATCTCGGGGGCGCCCAGGACGGCGCCACCCTGGCTGCCCAGGGCCTTGGACAGGGTGACCGTGACGACGACGTCGGGACGGCCGGCCAGCCCGAGTGCGGCCAGCAGGCCCTGGCCTCGGTCACCGCAGACGCCGATGCCGTGGGCTTCGTCGACGACCAGCACGCCGCCGTGGCGGTGGGTGACCTCGGCCAGCTCGGCCAGCGGCGCGGCGTCGCCCAGCACCGAGAACACCGATTCGGTGAGCACCAGGGCGTGGGGCTCCGACCGGGCGGCCAGCGCGGCCTCGACCGCGGCGACATCGCCGTGCGGGACCACCTGCACGCGGGCGCGGGCGAGGCGGCAGGCGTCGACCAGCGAGGCGTGGACGTGTGCGTCGGAGACGACCACCGCATCCTGGCCGGCCAGGGCCGTGACGACGCCGAGGTTGGCCAGGTATCCGGAGGAGAAGACCAGCGCCGCCGGCTGCGCGCAGTGCCGCGCCAGCGCGGCCTCGAGTTCCACGTGCAGGTCGAGGGTGCCCGTCACCAGCCGAGAGGCCCCCGAACCAGCTCCCCAGCGGTGGGTCGCGGCGGCGGCGGCCCCGGTGACGCGCGGATCAGTGGCCAGGCCCAGGTAGTCGTTGCCGGCCAGGTCGAGCGTGGGGGTACCGGCGGCGCGAGGGCGGAGTACCCGGGTCAGGCCGGCCTCGTCGCGCTTGGCGGCCTCGGCGCGCAGCCGCTCGAGGAAGGCCGACTCGGACGTCTCGGTCACGAGGCCACCGCCCTCACCGCCGCCACGACCCCCCGGCTGATCGTCGCCACGTCGTCCTCGCTGCTGATGTAGGGCGGCATCGTGTACACGAGGTCGCGGAAGGGACGCAGCCACACGCCCGCAGCAAGCGCGGCCTCGGTGGCCCGGGCCACGTCGACCGGGGTGCGGGTCTGCACCACGCCGACGGCGCCGAGCACGCGGACGTCGGCCACGCCGGGAAGGTCCGCCGCGGACGCGAGCCCCTCCGTCAGTCCCCGCTCGATGCGGTCGATGCCGGCGGCCCAGTCCTGGCCGGTGAGCAGGTCCAGGCTGGCCGAGGCCACCGCGCAGGCCAGCGGGTTGGCCATGAAGGTCGGACCGTGCATCAGCGCACCGGCCGGTTGCGCACACACCTCCTCGGCCACGGCGGTGGTGCACAGGACTGCGGCCAGCGAGAGATAGCCGCCGGTCAGCGCTTTGCCGACGCACAGGATGTCGGGGACCACCCCGGCGTGTTCGGCGGCGAACATCGTGCCCGTGCGGCCGAAGCCGGTGGCGATCTCGTCGAGGATGAGGGGCACTTCGTGATCGTCACAGAGCCGGCGCAGGACCCGCAGGCACTCGGGGCTGTAGACGTGCATGCCGCCGGCGCCCTGCAGGACCGGCTCCACGATCACCGCCGCCAGATCAGCGGCATGCTGCTCGAACAGCCGCGTCGTCTCCGCGGTCCACGCGTCGAGTTCTGCATCCCCCGGCGCACGGTCGAACCCACCGGGCGGCCGCGGCGCGAACACCTGCTCCGGCAGGACCCCGGCGAACAGTGAGTGCATCCCCCCGACCGGGTCGCACACGCTCATCGCGTCGAACGTGTCGCCGTGGTAGCCACCGCGCACGGTGAACTGCCGCCGGCGCCGCGGCTGCCCGCGGCCCACCGCCCGCTGCAGGGCCATCTTGAGGGCGACCTCCACGGCCACCGAGCCGGAGTCGCAGAGGAAGACGTGCCGGAGCGGGTCCGGCGCGAGGGCGAGCAGGCGCTCCACCAGGCCGACGGCTGGAGCGTGCGTGAGGCCGCCGAACATCACATGCGACATCGACGCGAGCTGGTCGCGGGCGGCGGCGTCGAGGACGGGGTGGCGGTAGCCGTGGATCGCACACCACCACGAGGACATGCCGTCGATGACGTCGCCGTACCCGGCCAGACGCAGCCGCGCTCCTTCGGCGGACTCCACCACCCGCACCGGTGAGGGGGCGGTCATCGAGGCGTAGGGATGCCAGAGGTGTGCGCGGTCGACGGCCAGCAGCCGGCCGAGGTCGGCGTCCGGGCCGGCGGCCAGCTCGCCGCGGGCCGTGGTCACGTACCGCGCCCGTCGATGCTGCCGTGCTGTACGCAGACCGCCGTCCACGTCAGGGGGGTGATCTGGACCTTCATGCGCCGTCCGCAGCCGGCACAGAAACGCGGCGGCTCCAGGCCTCGCGCGGTGGAACAGGCAGCGTGGTCGCCATCGGCACGTGACCGACCGCAGCGGTCACAGAAGACCGGAGCGGACACGGTCAGATCGCCGAGGACAGTGCCTTGACCGGCATCTGCAGGTCCTGGAGGAGGGCGAGATCCTCCTCGGGCGGGCGGCCCAGGGTGGTGAGGTAGTTGCCGACGATGATCGCGTTCACCCCGCCGAGCAGACCGTCACGGCTGCCGAGGTCGCCCAGGGTGATCTCCCGCCCGCCGGCGAAGCGCAGGATCGTGCGGGGCAGCGCCAGCCGGAAGGCGGCCACCGTCCGCAGCGCCTCCTTGCCGTCGAGCACCGGCAGGTCGGCGAACGGGGTCCCCGGGCGGGGGTTGAGGAAGTTCATCGGCACCTCGTCCGGGGAGAGCTCGGCCAGCTGGGCGGCGAACTCGGCGCGCTGGGCACGACTCTCGCCCATGCCGATGATGCCTCCGCAGCAGACCTCCATCCCGGAGGCCGCCACCATGCGCAGGGTCTGGAAGCGCTCTTCCCAGGTGTGCGTGGTGACCACCGATGGGAAGTGGGAGCGGGCCGTCTCCAGGTTGTGGTTGTACCGGTGCACGCCCATGTCGACCAGATCGTCGACCTGCTCTTGGGTGAGGATGCCCAGCGACGCCGCGACCTGGATGTCCACCGCCTCGTGGATCGCAGTGACCGCCTCGCGCAGCTGTGTCATCAGCCGTTGGTCAGGGCCGCGGACGGCGGCGACGATGCAGAACTCCGTGGCCCCCGTGGCCGCCGTCTGCCGTGCCGCCTCCACCAGGGACGGAACGTCGAGCCACACCGCGCGGACCGGGGACTGGAACTGGCCGGACTGCGAGCAGAAGTGGCAGTCCTCGGGGCAGCCGCCGGTCTTCAGCGACACGATCCCCTCGACCTCGACCTCCGGGCCGCACCAGCGCATCCGGACCTCGTGGGCCAACTCCAGCAGCGCTGGGATCCGCTCGTCCGGCAGCTCGAGGACCTCCAGGACCTGCTCCTCGGACAGCCCGTGGCCGTCCTCGAGAACCACCTGCCTGGCCGCCGCCAACACCGCTGCTGCCATCGCCGTCCTCTCGCCTCGGCCAACGCCGCGCTCCGCGGGTCCGTGTGTCCCGGGCCGGCCATGGCACCGTCCAGCAAACTACACAGCCGCCCCGGCCCCGACCCGTCGGCGACCTCGTGCGCAGCAGGAGCCGGTGGTCGGGGAGGACCGGAGCCGGACGGTCCCCCGTGGCTCAGCGCCCGACCGGGCGTCAGGGCCCCTCGTCCAGCACCACCGGCCCCGAGGTGCTGGTCTCCTCCCTCAGCGTGTTGCCGCAGTTCCACGGAGCGGGCGCGGGCGTACCGGCACTGGTGCTGCGTGCCCTCGTCCACGTGGTGCTGTCGTCGGCCCACACCTGCTCGTGACCGGAGTGCACCGCGCCCGCGGGGTCCGCACCCGCTGCTGGGTCCGGCGCGCGCTCGATGCAGATGGGCGGGCGCGTCGCGATCCGGCATCGATGCCGTTCGGCGTGTTCGGACTCTCGGTCCGCTGGGCAGGAGGAGGGAGCCCGCCGACCCCGACAGGGAGGACGCCGAGACAGTGCGCCACCTCCGCGCCGCCGCTGCCGCCGCCCCATTGATCGCCCTCGCCGCCTGCGCGTCCCCGGCCACCGGCCCGGCGCCCCAGGCGGTCGGCGTCTCGCCTGCCGCGCAGGCCGTCGCCGCGTCCCAGCCGCAGGGCGGCGGGGACTCCTGCACCAGCCCCGCCGGCTACCGGGTCGCCTTCCCGGCCGACTGGTCGACCAACGCCGACGGCGTGCTGCCGGCCTGCAGCTGGTTCGGGCCCGGCGGCGAGATCGTCGTCCCCGAGGCCTCCGACGTCCGAACCGCGCCGGTCACCCTGCAGGTCGTCGACGCCCCCTTGGCCGAGGTCGCCGTACCGATGCCGGACGAGGTGGCGCGGACCGAGCTCGAGGCAGGCGGCCGGCCGGCGGTGCGCACCGAGCAGGTGACGACCCTCGGCCTCTACCTGGAGGGCACCCGCATCACCACCTGGGCGCTCGACCTGGGCGGTCGCACCCTGGTCGCCGACGCCGTCGAGCTGCCCGGCGGGGACCACGAGCGCGCGGTCGCCGTCCTCGACGAGATGGTGGAGACCGTGGAGGTCGGCGCCGCCTGACTCGCGCGGGCGCCTTGCCAGCGCCCGCGACGCGCTGTTCCCTCTTCGCAACAGACCTCGTGCACAGTGCTCGGCACACCGTGCGGGGGACGAGGAGGGGCGATGGACTTCCTGCAGCCGTCGTCGTGGGACGAGGCGCTCGCATCGCGGGCCGAGCGGCCCGACGCGCTGCCGATCGCCGGCGGCACCGACGTGATGGTCGAGCTCAACTTCGACCGTCGCCGTCCCGGGGCCCTGCTGGACCTGAGCCGCGTCGACGAGCTGCGCGCGTGGTCGGTCGAGGACGGCGCGGTCCGGCTGGGCGCCGGCGTCCCGTACGCCCGGGTGATCACCGAGCTGGCGGACCGGCTGCCCGGCCTGGCGATGGCCGCGCGCACCGTGGGCTCCCCGCAGATCCGGGTGCGCGGCACGGTGGGCGGCAACCTCGGGTCGGCGTCCCCGGCCGGTGACGCGCACCCGCCGCTGCTCGCGGCCGGCGCCGAGGTCGAGGTGGCCTCCGCCGCCCGCGGCACCCGGCGGATCCCCGTCGCGGAGTTCTTCACCGGCGTCAAGCGCAACGCCCTCGAGCCCGACGAGCTGATCGCCGCCGTCCACGTGCGCACCGCGCGAGGGCCGCAGCAGTTCTGCAAGGTCGGCACCCGCAACGCCATGGTCATCTCGGTGTCGGCGTTCGCCCTCGCGCTGCACCCCGACCGGCAGGCCGTGGGCACCGGCATCGGGTCGGCCGCACCCACCCCGCGGCGGGCGCCCGAGGCCGAGGAGTTCCTTGCCGGGGAGCTGGACTGGGCCGGGCGCGCGGCCCTGCCGGAGAGCCTGGCGCGGGCCTTCGGCGAGCGGGTGGCCGCGGCGGCCTCGCCGATCGACGACGTCCGGGGGACGGCGGCCTACCGGCGGCACTCGCTCGCGGTGCTGGCCCGCCGCGCCGCGACGTGGGCCTGGGACGACCTGAGGAGGGCCGCCTGATGCGCGTCACCACCACCGTGAACGGCACCGAGCGCACCGCGGACGACGTCTGGCCGGGGGAGAGCCTGCTGTACCTGCTGCGCGAGCGGCTGGGCCTGCCCGGCGCGAAGAACGCCTGCGAGCAGGGCGAGTGCGGTTCCTGCACCGTCTACCTGGACGGCGAGCCGGTGTGCGCCTGCCTGGTCGCCGCCGGGCAGGCGATCGGCCGCGAGGTCACCACCGTGGAGGGGCTGGCCGAGGGGGAGGCGCTGCACCCGGTGCAGGAGGCCTTCGTCGAGGCCGGCGCCGTCCAGTGCGGCTTCTGCACCCCGGGGCTCGTCGTCGCAGCAGCCGACCTGCTGGCGCGGGTGCCCGAGCCGTCGGACCCGGAGATCCGCGAGGCGCTGGCCGGCAACCTGTGCCGCTGCACCGGCTACGAGAAGATCCTCGACGCGGTCCGGCTGGCCGCCCGGCGGCAGGCGACCCGATGACGACCACGCAGACCGGTGTCCGCACGACCGGCCGGATCGGCGACAGCGCGCAGCGCCCCGACGGCACGCTCAAGGTCACCGGCGAGTTCGCCTACGCCAGCGACCTGTGGCACGACGACATGGTCTGGGGGGTGACGCTGCGCAGCCCGCACCCGCACGCCCGCATCCGGCGGATCGACGTCACCGAGGCGCTCACGGTGCCCGGCGTCAGCGCCGTCCTCACCGCCGACGACGTCCCCGGCGAGAACGCCTACGGCCTCGAGCACGCCGACCAGCCGGTGCTGGCCGCGGAGTTCGTCCGCTACGAGGGCGAGCCGGTGGCGCTGGTCGCCGCCGACCACCCGGAGACCGCGCGCCGGGCGGCGGCGCGCATCCGTGTCCATTACGAGGTGCTGCCGGCCCTCACCGACCCCCGCCGCGCGCTGGACGACGACGCGCCGCAGGTGCACCCCGGCGGCAACCTGGTCCGCCACCTGCGGCTGCGCCGCGGCGACCCCGAGCCCACCGCGCCGGTCGTGGTGAGCATCGACTTCGAGGTCGGCATGCAGGACCAGGCGTTCCTCGGCCCGGAGTCCGGGCTCGCCGTCCCGGCCGAGGACGGCGGCGTCGACCTCTACGTCGCCACCCAGTGGCTGCACGTCGACCAGCGGCAGATCTGCCTGGCCCTCGGCATGCCGCCCGAGAAGGTGCGGCTGACGCTGGCCGGCGTCGGGGGCGCGTTCGGTGGCCGCGAGGACCTCTCGGTGCACGTGCACGCCTGCCTGCTGGCGCTGCGCACGGGCAGGCCGGTGAAGATGAGCTACGGCCGGGAGGAGTCCTTCTACGGGCACGTGCACCGGCACCCGGCGACGATGACCTACGAGTTCGGCGCCGAGCGCGACGGCACCCTCGTCTACGCGAAGGCCCGCACCCTGCTGGACGGCGGCGCCTACGCCTCGTCGACGGCGGCGGTGGTGGGCAACGCCGGGCTGCTCGGCCTGGGCCCGTACCGCATCCCGTCGGTGGCGGTCGACGCCTACGGGGTGTTCACCCACAACCCGCCGTGCGGGGCGATGCGCGGCTTCGGCTGCGTTCAGGCCGCCTTCGCGCACGAGGCGCTGATGGACGAGCTCGCCGCCGCCGTCGGCGTCTCACCGGTGGAGATCCGGCAGCGCAACGGCTTCGTCGAGGGCGACCGCACCGTCACCGGCCAGGTCATCGACTCCGCCGCGCCCGTCGCCGAGCTGCTGCAGCGGGTGGCCGACCTGCCGTTGCCGTCCGCGCTGCCCGAGCGGCCCGACCTGCTCGACCTGCCCGGGGCGGTGGGCAACACCACCCACGGCGAGGGCGTGCACCGCGGCGTCGGCTACGCGGTCACCTACAAGAACATCGGGTTCTCCGAGGGCTTCGACGACTACTCGACCGCGCGGGTGCGCCTGCAGGTGGTCGCCGGTGAGGCGGTGGCCACCGTGCACACCGCGGCCGCCGAGGTCGGCCAGGGGCTGGTCACCGTGCAGCAGCAGATCGCCCGCACCGAGCTCGGCGTGGAGCGGGTGGTCGTCGTCCCGGCCGACACCGCGGTCGGCTCGGCCGGGTCGACGTCGGCGTCCCGGCAGACCTACGTCACCGGCGGCGCGGTCAAGGCCGCCTGCGAGGCGGTGCGGACGGCGGTGCTGCAGCGGGCCGCCGTCGCGCTCGGCCGGCCGGTCGCCGGCCTGGCCCTGGACGGCGACAAGGTCGTGGGTCCCTCGGGCGAGGTGCTCGCCGGGCTGGGCGAGGTGCTCGGGGACGACGCGGTGGAGGAGACCGTCGAGTGGCGGCACCGGCCCACCCACGCCGTCGACCCGGAGACCGGCCAGGGCGACGCGCACGTGCAGTTCGCGTTCTCGGCGCACCGCGCGGTGGTCGACGTCGACACCGAGCTCGGCCTGGTCAAGGTGGTCGCCCTCGACACCGCCCAGGACGTCGGGAGGGCGATCAACCCCGATGCCGTCGTCGGCCAGATCCACGGCGGGTCGGCGCAGGGCATGGGACTGGCGCTCATGGAGGAGGTGGTGGTGACCGACGGCCACGTGCGCAACCCGTCGTTCACCGACTACCTGCTGCCGACGATCCTGGACATGCCGCCGATGCGGGTGGAGGTGCTCGAGTACGCCGACCCGCACGCGCCCTACGGCGTCCGCGGGGTAGGGGAGCCGCCGACCATCTCGTCGGGCCCGGCGGTCGCCGCCGCGGTGCGCGCCGCCTGCGCGAAGCCGCTGCGCCGGGTGCCGATCCGCCCGGAGCACATCACCGGCACCTGACCGTCGCGCGTCGGTGGCCCGAGCGGGTCGACCGGCGCGCACGCGGGGCGGGTCAGCTGGTGATGGGATCCGCCGCGGCTTGGCCTGCGCGGACTTCGGCACGTGCACCGTCAGCACGCCGTCGTGCAGCTGGGCGCTGACGTTGCCGGCGTCGACGTCGCCCGGCAGGGTCACCGAGAAGTGGAAGCGGCCGACCCGGCGGGTGCGCCGGTGCAGGATGCCCTTGCGCTCCTTCTCCTCGACGTCGCCGGAGACCGTCAGCCGGCGGTCGTCGAGCTGGATGTCGACGTCCTCGCGCGCCACGCCGGGCAGGTCGAGCTCGACGGTGTAGGCGTCGTCGGTCTCCTCGACGTCGGCCAGGGGTGACCACTGCTCCAGGGCGCCGCTCAGTCCGGACTGCCACAGCGTGTTCACCCGCTCGTAGAGCTCGTCCAGCTCGCGGAGGGGGTCCCACCGCACGGCGGAGCGCGACGCGGAACGGGCGGGAAGGCTCATGCTGCGTCCTCCTCTCGAGGTGTCGTCGTCGTGTCCGACACCTCTGAGAACCTGTAGTGGTCGCTGCAGATTCCCTGGGAGGGCGGCCGATACCGACTCAGCCGCGCGGCGTCGGGGGCGGGGTGACCCCGCCCGCGGGGGTGGCAGCGGGTCGCCGCCGAGCGAGGAAGTCCCGCAGCGCCGCCACGACCTGCGCGGGCGGCAGGTCGCGGGTGATCAGCACGAGGGACGACGTCCGCGGTCCGTCCCAGCGCGGCAGGTGCCGCGGCGGGTGGACGACGTGCTGGACGGCGTCGAGCACGACCGGCCCGTCGCCGCCGGTGTCGAGGAGCGCCTTCATCCGCAGGATGCGGTCGCCGTGGGCGTGCAGCAGCGCCGAGACCCACACGGCGAAGCCGGCCCAGTCGACCGGACCGTCGAGGGTGACCGACGTGGAGGCGACGCCGGCGAGGTGACGCTCCGCCGGGAGCGGGGCGACGGCGGCGGCGGCCGCTGCGGCCGAGGCGACAGGGGTGGTGGCGAGGTCCACCTCAGCGGGGGACACGACCGGGGCCGCGGGGTTGAGCCGACGCAGGTGCGCGGCGACGTCCTCGGCGGCCGCACTGGGCACCAGGTCCGTCTTCGTCAGCACCAGCAGGTCGGCGCACACGACCTGCTGCAGCCACTCCGGACCCTGGTCGGCGCCCCGCGCGACGGCCTGGGCGTCGACGGTGACGACCACCCGGTCGACGGCGAAGTGGTGCCGCAGCGTCGGGGAGGCCTGCAGGGTCGCGACCACCGGGGCGGGGTCGGCCAGGCCGGTCGTCTCCAGCACGACCCGGCGGACCGGATCGACGTGGTCGGCGTCCTCCGTCGCGAGGAGCTCGTGCAGTGCGGACTCGACGTCCGACCGGGTGGCGCAGCAGACGCAGCCACCGGGCAGCACCACGGTCCGCTCGTCGACCTGGCGCAGCTGGTGGTGGTCGAGCCCCATCTCGCCCAGCTCGTTGACCAGGACCGCGGTCGAGCGCAGGTCCGGGCGCGAGAGCAGGTCACGCAGCAGCGTGGTCTTGCCGCTGCCGAGGGCGCCGGAGACGATCGTCAGCGGACGCACGCCCGGCACGCTCACGGCGTGCTCCCGGCCTCGAGCGGGTCGACCGGCCGGCCGCGCATCCGCTCGGCCTCGGCCCAGAGCGTCCCCAGGTCGCGGACCAGCACCGTGCGCCCCCGGCCGTTGGCCAGCTGGTAGCCGCGGCCGCGCCACTCGCTCACGGTCAGGCCGGTGCCCTCGAGCAGCGTCCGCACCGCCTGCAGCCGCTCGTGGCGGTGGCGTGCCGTGCCCGCCCCCGGGTCCCGGTCGCTCCAGTGGTCCTGCGGGGACAGGTCCCCGCACAGTCCGCACATCGGGTACCTCGTCCTCGGTCGCGTGGGGGGAGCCGCCGGCCCGGCCTGCTCTGCTCGCAGGCCGGGCCGGCGGGGTCGTGCGCTCAGAGATCCTCGCGGGTCACCGCGATCTCCGAGCCGGCCGGGACCCGGCGCAGCCCCGTGGCCTCGTCGTAGGCCCACTCCTGACCGGCGCTGGTGCCGAGGAACTCGTCGGAGAAGCCGGACGTGACCTCGGCCTGCGGGTGGCGCGGGACGATCCAGAACCTCATCAGCAGCAGGTAGACCAGGAAGCCGACCGGGAGGCCGACCAGGTAGGCGTACTGCAGCTGCCACAGCGCCAGGCCGCCGGCCACCACCCAGGCGATGAGCCCCGCCGGGTTGACGCCGCCGCTGAACCGGAACTGTCCGTTCGCGTCGTACAGCGCCGGGACGTTCAGCCGCCGACGCCGCACCACGTAGTAGTCGGCGATCATGATGCCGCCGACCGCCGAGAGCAGGGCCCCGTAGTAGCCGAGGAACGTGAACAGGTTGTCCAGGATCAGCCAGGGGAAGGCCAGGGTGCCCACGACGGCGGCGAGCGCGACGCCCCACTTGTACGGCAGGCGGGGCGCCCCGGCGTTGACGAAGGTCAGCGCCGCCGGGATCAGGTTGGCCGCGTTGTTCGTCGACCACTGGGCCAGGATCACCAGCGCCAGCAGCACCACGAGGGTGACGCCGGAGCTCGTGCCCTGGATGACCGTGACCGGGTTCCAGTCACCGGCCGCGATGAACGACACCGCGCCGATGAGCGCGACGAAGGTCTGGGTCACCGGCAGGGCGATGAACTGGGCGATGAAGACGTTGCGGTTGCGGCGGGCGAAGCTGCGCGCCCCGCTCTCGGTCTTCACGAACCGGGTCAGGTTCGGGATGTCGACCGCCAGGGCGGACCAGAACGCCATGTTGGCCACGAAGAGCGTGAACGCGGAGATGGGGGTGTCACCGGCGAAGGTCCAGATGTTCTGCCCGTTGGTGCGGGCGAGGTCCTCGAGGTTGAAGTACATCCACACCGACACCGCGATGATCGCGGGGGCGGCCACGGCGGCGAGCCGCTCGACGGCCTTGATCCCCATGGCGGTGTTGATGACCTGCACCACGGCGAAGACGACGTACCAGAGGAACCAGGCGCTGAAGCCGGTGAAGTACTCGACGATCCCGTTGATGGCCAGCGCACCCAGGTAGGTCTGGATGCCGAACCAGATCGCCGCGACGATGCCGCGGGACACGGCCGGCAGGTGCGTGCCCACGGTGCCGAACGGCGCGCGCAGGTAGACGGCGAACGACAGGCCGTGCTCGGTCCCGATGTCGGCGGTCAGGGTCATGACCACCGCCAGGGCCGCATTGGCGAGGAAGATGGTCAGCAGCACCACCGGGAGCGGCAGGCCCGCGACGCCGTTGGCGCCCAGCTGGAAGGTGGCGATGATGACCGCCATCCCGATCCAGATCCAGACGAAGCCCAGGGCGCCGATGGTGCGGTGGCGCAGCCGGACCGGGAGGATCGCCTCCTCCAGCAGGTGGTTCCTCGGGCGCCGGCCGGCACCCGCCCGGGGGTCGGACGCAGTGGTCATGGAGTTCTCCTCGTCGAGAGCTGCGGGGGAGCCGGTTCAGCCGTTGCGCGGCGAACGGCGGATGAAGTCGTCGGCGATCTCGTCGAAGGTCGCCCAGCGGACGCCCTCGTGGCCGTTGATGTGCTCGATGAGCCGCTCGAGCATCAGGAGGACCTGCGGCCGCCCCGAGACGTCCGGGTGGATCGTCATCGTGAAGACGGCGTAGTCGTGCTCGCGGTAGACCCAGTCGAACTGGTCGCGCCACATCTCCTCGAGGTGGCGGGGGTTGACGAACCCGTGGCTGTTCGGGCTGGCCTTGACGAACATCATCGGCGGCAGGTCGTCGAGGTACCAGTTCGCCGGGATCTCCACCAGCTCGGTCTCCCGGCCCCGCACCAGCGGCTGCATCCAGGTGTCGGCCGGCTGCGAGTAGTCGATCTTGGTCCAGCTGTCGCCGACGCGGACGTAGTAGGGCTCGAAGTCCCGGTGCATCAGCGAGTGGTCGTACTTGATGCCGTTCTCGAGCAGCAGCTCGTTCGTCACGGGGGAGAACTCCCACCACGGCGCCACGTACCCGGTCGGGCGCCTGCCGCTGAACTTCTCGGCCAGGTCGATGGTGCGCAGCAGGACGGTCTCCTCCTGCTGGCGGGTCATCGCGATCGGGTTCTCGTGCGAGTAGCCGTGGATCCCGAGCTCGTGACCGCCGTCGATGACCATGCGGGTCTGGTCGGGGAAGGTCTCCATCGAGTGGCCGGGGATGAACCACGTCGTCCGCAGGTCGTTGCGGCGGAAGAGCTCCAGCAGCCGGGGGGTGCCGACCTCGCCGGCGAAGATCCCGCGCGAGATGTCGTCGGGGGAGTCCTCCCCGCCGTACGAGCCGAGCCAGCCGGCCACGGCGTCGACGTCCACGCCGAACGCCACGAAGATCTCCTTGGGCATGTCCTGTCCTCTCGTGTGGGGGTGTGGGGGGTGCTGCCGATCAGGGGCGCACGTGGGGGTGCAGCAGCTCCGTGGCGCGGCCGGCGTCGCCGCCGGCGGCCAGCGCGAGGGTGAGCAGGACCCGTGCCTTGGCGGCGCGCAGGTCGCCGGCGAGGACGGCGCCCGCCGCCGCGAGGTCGGCACCTCCGCCGGCGCCGTAGACGGGGCTGACCGGCCCGGCGTGGCACCGGGACGTCACGAGGACGAGCAGCCCTGCGGCCAGGACCTGCTCGGTCGCCCGCAGCACGTCCGGGGTGACGTTGCCGGCGCCGAAGGCGTCCAGGACGAGGCCGCGGGCACCGGCCTGGCGCGCGGCGCGGACGAACGTCCCGTCGGCCCCGAGGTGCAGCGGGACGACGTCGACGCGGGGCAGCGCTCCGTCGATTGTGTCCAGGTCGAAGGCGGGTCGGCGGCGCGGCGTGGCGAGGAGCCGCACGGTCTCCGGGTCGATGCGACCGAGTTGGCCGCCGTCCGGCGCGGCGAAGGCGTCGAGCGCCAGTGTGTTGACCTTGGTGACCTGTCGGGCGGACAGCACGCGCCCGGCCATGGCGACGACGACGCCAATGTCCCGGGCGGCCGGCTCGCTGGCGAGGCGGACGGCGTCGCGCAGGTTGTGGGGTCCGTCGGCGTCGGCCGACTCGGCGTTGCGCTGCGCTCCCGTGACGACGACCGGCACCGACCCGTCGTGGACCAGATCCAGGAAGTAGGCCGTCTCCTCCATGGTGTCGGTCCCGTGGGTGACGACGACGCCGTCGGCCTCCTTGCTCGCCCACCGGACCCGGTTGGCGAGTTCCCGCACGTCGGGGAGGGTCAACCGGTAGCTGCCGACCCGGAAGACCTCCTCCGCGGCGATCGACACACCCTCGACGGGGACGACCGCCCGCAGCACCTCGTCAGCGCTGTCGGCGGCGACCACTCGCCCGTCGGCGGCGCGGCGGGACGCGATGGTCCCGCCCGTGGTCAGGACGCGCACCAGCGGCATGAGGTCGTTCCTCCGGGTGGGGTAGGTGACTGCGCTCACCGTGCAATCGATTGCAGGAAAGGTAGGAGAACGATTGCAGCGAGTCAAGGGGGTCGTGTAGGAAAGTGGTCGTGGACCTCACGCACCCCGAAGGCGGCGAGCGGGTGACCCTGCGCGACGTGGCGGTGCGGGCTGGCGTCCACGTCTCCACCGCGTCACGCGTGCTGCGCCGCCGGGACCGGGGTACCGAGTCGCGGGGACGGCTGTCGGACACCGCTGAGCGGGTCCGGCGCATCGCCGACGAGCTGGGCTACCGGCCCGACCCGTACGCCGCGAGCCTGAGGACACAGCGCACCGACACCTTCGGGGTGCTGGTCCCGGCGCTGACCGACCTCGTGCTCGCCACCATCTACGACGCCATCGAGGAGACGGCCAAGGAACGCGGCTACGACACGTTCGTGGCCAACACCCGGGACGACCTGGAGGAGCAGCGCAGGCGGGTCGACCTGCTGCTGGACCGCAGGGTCGACGGGTTGATCCTGGGCGACGCGCGCCTGGACAGCACTTTCGTCGACGAGCTGGCCGCCCGCGACGTCCCGTTCGTCCTGACCAGCCGTCGACACGGAGCCCACCCCTCGGTGACCTGCGATGACGAGCTGGGGGGACGCCTCGCCGCACAGCACCTGCTCGCCCTCGGGCACCGGCGGGTGGCGGTCGTGGCGGGCGAGCCCTACGCCAGCACCGGCCAGGACCGGACCCGCGGGTTCCTCGATGTGTGCCGCGAGAGCGGGGTGCGGGTGCCGGCCTCGCGGGTCCTGCACAGCCGCTTCGACGTCGCGGGCGGTCGCGCCGCCGCCGAGCGCCTGCTCGCCGTGCGCACGCCACCGACGGCCGTCTTCGCGGTCAACGACTTCGCCGCCATCGGCGTCATGGGCGCGCTGCGCGACTACGGCATGCGCGTGGGGGAGGACGTGGCGGTGGTCGGCTACAACGACGTGCCGATCGCGCGCGAACTCCCCGTGCCACTGAGCACCGTGCGCAGCCCGCTGCGGGAGATGGGGGAGCAGGCCGTCGCTGCGCTCTGCGCCCGCCTGGACGGGCAGGACATCGGTGTGGTCCGGCTGGCACCCGAGATGATCCGGCGGGCCTCCAGCGTCCCGGTTCGACGGGACCAGGGGTAGGTCGACCAACGGGACGGTGACCGACCGCCCGTGGACCTGCGTGAGAGCCGGGCCTCGACCAAGCTCGGGAGCATGACCGACACCTCCGGACCGCCGTTCCGCGCCGACCACGTCGGCAGCCTCCTGCGACCGCAGGACCTGCTCGAGGCCCGGGCCCGCTTCGCCGCCGGGGAGATCGACGACGCCGAGCTGCGCGGCGTCGAGGACGCGGCGATCGCCGACGTCGTCCGGCTGCAGGGGGACGTCGGCCTGCGCACCGCCACCGACGGCGAGTTCCGCCGCGCCTCGTGGCACATGGACTTCATCTACGCCATCGACGGCATCAGCAAGGTCACCGGCGAGGACATCGTCGTCCACTTCAGGAACGCCAACGGCACCATCGACTTCACGCCGGCCGGGCTGCACGTCGACGGGCCGCTGTCGATCGACGAGCCGATCTTCGGCGCCGACTTCGCGTACTTGCAGGGGCAGGTCTCCGAGCGGCAGACGGCCAAGCTCACGATCCCCTCGCCGTCGATGGTCCACTACCGCGGCGGCGCCGCGGCGATCGACCCGGCCGTCTACCCCGACGAGGACGCCTTCTGGGACGCGCTGTCGGCGGCCTACGCCCGGCAGGTGCGGGGCATCGCCGCGCAGGGCTGCACCTACCTGCAGCTGGACGACACCAGCCTGGCCTACCTCAACGACCCCGCGCAGCGCGCCGAGCTGGCCGCGCAGGGCCGCGACGCCGAGCACCAGCACGAGCGCTACATCCGGCAGATCAACGCCGCGCTGGCCGGCCGGCCGGAGGGGCTGACGGTCACCACGCACATGTGCCGCGGCAACTTCCGCTCCTCGTGGGTGGCCGAGGGCGGCTACGACTTCGTCGCCGAGGCGCTGTTCGGCGGGCTGGAGGTCGACGGCTTCTTCCTCGAGTACGACGACGCCCGCTCCGGCGGGTTCGAGCCGCTGCGCTTCGTGCCGCCGGGCAAGCGCGTCGTCCTGGGGCTGGTCACCACCAAGCGCCCGGAGCTGGAGCGCAAGGACGATCTCAAGCGGCGCATCGACGAGGCCGCGCGGTACGTGCCGCTCGAGCAGCTGGCGCTCTCCCCGCAGTGCGGGTTCTCCTCGACCGTGGAGGGCAACGCCCTGACCCGGGACGAGCAGATCGCCAAGCTCGCGCTCGTCGTCGAGACCGCCCAGGAGGTCTGGGGGGACGCCTGAGCCGGTCACGACCCGGCCGCGGGGCTCCTCTTGGTGGGCCGAGCCCCGACCTTGGGATGCTCCCTGCGTCCAGACGGCAGCGTCGTCCGGGCGCTGTCTGCGCACGCAGGGAGGGATGACGTGTCCACCACCGTCAGCAGGCCCGACACCGACGGCGGAGCCCCGGGAGGGGGCGGCCGCCGTCGTCCGTCACCGAAGAGCGTCCTCGTCTGGACGGCGGTGGCAGCCGTCGGCGCCGTCGCCTGGACGGTGCTCGCCCTGTCCCGCGGTGAGTCGGTCTCGGCGCTGTGGATCCTCTTCGCCGCGCTGGCCTCCTACGCCATCGCCTACCGCTTCTACGCCCGGTTCATCGCCTACCGGGCCCTGGGCGTCGACGACCGGCGGGCCACCCCGGCGGAGCGGCTGCAGAACGGCCGCGACTTCGACGTCACCGACCGGCGCGTGCTCTTCGGGCACCACTTCGCCGCGATCGCCGGCGCCGGTCCGCTGGTCGGGCCGGTGCTCGCCGCGCAGATGGGCTACCTGCCCGGCACCATCTGGATCATCGTCGGCGTGATCTTCGCCGGTGCGGTGCAGGACATGACCGTCATGTTCTTCTCGATGCGGCGCAACGGGAAGAGCCTCGGCCAGATGGTCCGCGAGGAGATCGGGATCGTCGGCGGCATCGCGGCGCTCATCGCCGTCTTCGCCATCATGATCATCATCCTGGCCGTGCTCGCGCTGATCGTGGTGAACGCGCTCGCCGAGTCCCCGTGGGGCGTGTTCTCCATCGCCCTCACCATCCCGATCGCCCTGTTCATGGGCGTCTACCTGCGGACGCTCCGCCCCGGCCGCGTGCTGGAGGCCACCGCGATCGGCGTCGTCCTGCTGCTGGCGGCGGTCATCGGCGGCGGCCTGATCGACGACACCGGGCTCGGCGACGCGCTGACGCTGTCGAAGGAGTGGCTGGTCCTCGCCCTGGTCGTCTACGGGTTCGTCGCCTCGGTGCTGCCGGTGTGGCTGCTGCTCACGCCGCGCGACTACCTGTCGACGTTCATGAAGATCGGCGTCATCGTCCTGCTCGCCATCGGCCTGCTCCTCGCCCGGCCGGTGCTGCAGGCCGACGCGGTCACCGATTTCGCCCGGGAGGGCACCGGCCCGGTCTTCGCCGGCTCGCTGTTCCCGTTCGTCTTCATCACCATCGCCTGCGGCGCGCTGTCGGGCTTCCACGCCCTGATCTCCTCCGGGACGACACCGAAGATGGTGGCCAAGGAGAGCCAGGTCCGCCTCATCGGCTACGGCGGCATGCTGATGGAGTCCTTCGTCGCCATCAGCGCGCTCATCGCCGCCGTGGTCATCGACCAGGGGCTCTACTACGCGATGAACAGCCCGGCCGGGGCCACCGGCGGCACCGTGGAGAGCGCGGCCGCCTACGTGAACGGACTGGGATTCGACACCACGGCGCAGGACCTGGCGGCAGCCTCCGCGCCGGTCCAGGAACCCAGCCTGGTCTCGCGCACCGGCGGCGCGCCGACCCTGGCCGTCGGCATCGCCAACATCCTGTCCCAGGCGTTCGGCGCCGGGATGGCGGCCTTCTGGTACCACTTCGCGATCATGTTCGAGGCGCTGTTCATCCTCACCGCCGTCGACGCCGGCACCCGCGTGGGCCGGTTCATGCTGCAGGACACGATCGGCAACGTCTGGAAGCGCTTCGGTGACCTGTTGTGGCGGCCGGGCAACATCATGGCCAGCGCCGCGGTGGTCGGGCTGTGGGGCTACATCCTCTACGTCGGGGTCACCGACCCCCTGGGCGGCGTGAACCAGCTCTTCCCGCTGTTCGGCATCGCCAACCAGCTGCTGGCCGCCATCGCCCTGACCCTGGTCACGGTGCTGCTGATCAAGCACGGCAAGGCCAAGTACGCCTGGGTGACGGGGATCCCGCTGGCCTGGGACCTGATCGTCACGATGACGGCGAGCTGGCAGAAGGTGTTCTCGGCCGACCCGAGAGTCGGCTACTTCGCGCAGCGGCAGCGGTACGCCGACGCCGAGGCGGCAGGGGAACTCCTGGCGCCGGCGCAGAACGCCGACCAGATGGACCGGATCATCGACAACTCGACGCTGAACGGCGTGCTCCAGGCCGTCTTCGCGGTGCTCGTGCTCGTCGTGCTCGTCAACGCGGTGGTCGTGATCGCCCGCGCGCTGCGGGCCGGCGGGCCGGTGCCGACCACCGAGGAGCCGGCGGTGCCGTCGTCGATCGTCGAGCCGTCCGGGCTGTTCGCCACCGCCGAGGAGAAGCGGGCCATGGCCGAGCAGGAGCGGCTGGTCGGCGCGGGCGCGCGGGGCCACGGCACCTTCACGGAGGAGGGTCCGTCACGGTGAGCGGGGGGATGGCTCCCGCCGTCAGGTCGGCCGCCGGCCGCGCCTGGCGCGGGGTGCGCTGGTACCTGCGCGAGTGCAGCGGCGAGGCCCGCTGGGACGACTACCTGCGGCACTGTGCCGAGCACGGGCACGAGCCGATGAGCCGGCGGGAGTTCGAGCGGCGCCGCGCCGACGAGGCGGAGCGCAACCCGGTCAGCCGCTGCTGCTAGGCCGACCGACGACCGCGGCCCCGGTCCCCGCACGGGGACCGGGGCCGCGGCGTGTGCGGGTCGCCCGGCTCGCCCGTCACGGGAGACCCGCGGCGTCACACCCGTGTGCGGGGACGTCCACCCGGCGCCCACGGCTGCCGAGATCGAGGGCACGTTGCCATGGCCCCGCAGGCCCGTCCGAGAGGTGGCACCCGTGTCCGTGCCGTCGTCGTCCCCCTGGCGCAGCCGCCGCACCGAGCTGTGCACCGGCATGTCCCTGCTCGCCAGCGCGGCGGCCGACCTGGGGGTCGGCGCCCGACCCGAGGTCCGCGTGCTGTGGGACGGCCGGCTCTGGCTCGACGAGCTCGGGACGGCGGTGACCGCGGTCGAGGTCTACCAGGCCGCCCGCGGTCTGGTCGCCGCCCAGCTCGACGCCATCGCCGACGTCTCGCGCCGGCCGGTGGAGGACCACGCGCTCGCCTGGCTGGTGACCCTGCAGACCAACGAGGTCATGGTCGGCCTCGAGGACCTCGACCTGGAGGGCGACGCGGCCTGAGAAAGGACCCCGTCCTCCCCACCCTTCGCAGGCTCAGGGCGGGCCCCGGGACGGGGCCGGCGGCGGGATCCTGCAGGGGGCCGGGGACGCGGCCGACGTGGCTCAGCGGGCCGCCGGCGCGGCCTCGGGCCGGGGCTCCTCCGCGGGGTCCTGCCCGCCCCGCCGGCGTCGCAGCGAGACCCCGCGCAGCGCCAGCGCGGCGGCCGGGGGCAGCACGGCCAGCGTCGGCAGCACGTAGCGGAAGTCGAACGAGGCGGTCGCCGCGGGACCGGCCATCAGGGTGAGCCCGACCAGCGCCAGGAGCGCCGGGTCCAGCCGGTCCCGCCAGTCCCGCCGGCGCAGGAACAGCGCGCCCAGGCCCACGACCATGCACACGCCCAGCAGCGGGCCAGGGGTGTAGAAGTAGCGCTGGTACGAGCGCAGGTTCCCGACCATCTCCTCGTCGTAACCGTACGGCCCGGGAGCGAGCACCGGCGTGCACTCGTACTGCTCCACCCGATCCGGGTAGGGGAACGCCCACCACGTCGGGCAGGTGTCCTGGGGGCCGGAGACCCGGCCGGGCTCGACGTAGTGCACGGTCTCCGAGAGCAGCTGGCGCAGGTAGTCCCACGGCTGCCCCTTGATGGCGATGGTGGCGAACTCGGCGAGGTCCTCCTCCGACCACACCGGTTCGCCGTCCACCACGGCGTTGGCCGGGCTGTCGGCGAACCAGACGAACTGGTCGCCGGGGCGGCGCTCCTCCGGCGGCAGCGTCGGGCACAGGGGCTGGAGCCGTTCGGGCATGTCCACCTCCTCGCACTGCACGAAGGTGGCGACCCGGCCGTAGAGGAAGTGCCCGGTGTAGTCGGTGATCGCGACCGAGCCGTGCACGCTGCCGAACCAGGCGGCGTAGGGCACCAGCACCGCGGCGACGCCACCGAGGAACGCGAGGACCGCCGGCCAGCGCAGCGTGCGGACCAGCAGTCGGACGACGAGGTAGACGAAGACGACGCCGATGAGGAAGAGCCCCACGGTGCGGGTGAGGGTCAGCAGGCCCAGGACGACGCCGGCCCCCGCCACCAGCAGCGGTCCCGGGCGCTCGCGGACGAGCAGGAGCACCAGCGCGAGCGCCATGAGGAACACGAAGAGCGTCTCGGCCAGGATGAAGTGCTCGATGTTCAGCAGGTAGGCGTCGAACCCCAGCGGCAGGACGGCGAGCACGCTCAGCCAGCGGGCCACGCCGCGGCG
Organism: Geodermatophilus chilensis; assembly: GCF_002802985.1. Lineage (GTDB taxonomy): Bacteria > Actinomycetota > Actinomycetes > Mycobacteriales > Geodermatophilaceae > Geodermatophilus > Geodermatophilus chilensis. The sequence continues at coordinate 34,299 of NZ_NVPT01000014.1, forward strand.
CTGCAGCAGCACGTACAGCAGCACCATGACGGTCAGGCCGAGCACGTGCTGGACGATCGCCACCTCGCGGAAGGTGGTGACCGGGTTGAGCAGGGCCAGGAACGCCGAATAGCCCCAGGGCCGGTCGACGGCGGGCTCGACCCACGCGGCCCGGTCGACGTAGGTGCCCGAGTCGGGGAACCACAGCGCCGTCGAGTACGCCGCGGTCACGTAGCCGCGCGCGACCGCGGCGAGGACCAGCGCGACGAGGAAGACGGCGTGCCGGCGGGCCAGCCGCAGCGTGCCGGCGGCCAGGCCCGGGCGGGCCGCGTCGGAGGCCCCGGACGCGGACGCGCCCGCCGCCGGCGCGGGGTCCTCGGGGAACTCCGGCCGGCGACGGGCGCCTGGTACCTGCGTCACGCCGCGGTGGGGCGGGGACTCCCGTGGTCGTCCGCCGTGGCGTCCGGACGCTGCGAGGAGACCTCCTCGTGGTAGTCCTCCTCCACGTTGACGTCCCAGATGTCGTGCGAGGTGCCGTCGGCGATGTTCTGCACGGTCAGCATGGCCGTGAGCATCGAGTGGTCCTGGTTGTTGTAGCGGAACATGCCGTTGCGCCCGACCGGGTGCAGGTTCGGCGTGTGCTCCTCCATCCAGCGCCGGATGACCTCGACGTTGTCCTTGTACCCGGCGTCGTAGAACGGGTAGGCCTTGGGCATCCGGACGACGAAGCCGCGCTCGACGTCGGCGGCCTTGGCCAGCCCCAGGTGCTCGAGCTCCCGGGCGCCCTGGGCGATGAGGTCCTCGTCGGACCGGTTCCAGGTGTCGTCGCCGACGTTGACGAAGAACTCCAGGCCCAGGCAGGTGCGCCCGTCCTTGACCAGGTACGGCGACCAGGAGCCGAAGTTCTGGATCCGGCCGACCTGGACGTCGGGGGAGTGGATGTAGATCCAGTTGTCGGGGAAGCCGGCCTCGACCGGGAGCACGAGCGCCACGGTGAGGAAGTCGCGGTACTTCAGGCCGTCGGCCGCCGCCAGGACCTCCGCCGGCGGCTTCGGGTCGAGGGCGTGCACCAGCGAGGAGAACGGCATCGAGCTGATGACGTGGTCGGCCTCGTAGCGCTTCTCGGCGCCGACGTCGGTCCGGGTGGCCGCGGGCGCGCCCGCCTCGGCGCCGTAGCCGCCGGTGACCACCGTGGTCAGGCTGGTGACCCCGCGACCGGGCTCCCAGTGCACGGTGCGGACCTTCTCCTCCATGACCACCGTGCCGCCGCGCTCCTGCACCTTGCGCGCCGCGGTCTCCCACATCATCCCGGGCCCGTACTTCGGGTACTGGAACTCCTCGATGAGGGAGGTGATCTCCTTCTGGTTGCGCTTGGGGGTCAGCGCGTTGATCACCGCACCGGTCAGCGACAGGTTCTTGATCCGCTGCGCGGCGAAGTCGGCCGGCAGCTGGTCGACCGGGACGCCCCAGAGCTTCTCGTTGTAGGTCTTGAAGAAGTGCTGGTAGAGGCGCTTGCCGAAGCGGGCGACGATCCAGCCCTCGAGGGTGTCCTGGTTCTTCGGCGGGCGGATCCGCGCCCACAGGTAGGACGCCACGCAGCGCGCGGCCTCGACCGGGCCGAGGTTGCCCAGGGCGTTGCTCGCCTTGAGCGGGTAGTCGTAGAGCTTGCCGTCGTAGAAGATCCGGCTCATCCGCGGCCGGAGCAGGAAGTCCTCGTCGGGGAGGATCTCGTGCCAGAGCGCCTCGACCTCGGGGACCTTGGTGAAGAAGCGGTGGCCGCCGATGTCGAAGCGCCAGCCTTCCCGCTCGGCGGTGCGGCTGATGCCGCCCACCATCGAGTCACCCTCGAGCACGGTGACCGGTACCTGGCGACGGACCAACTCGTAGGCGGCGGTCAGCCCGGCGGGGCCGGCGCCGATCACGGCCACGCTGGTGCGGTTGCCGTCGGTGGTCATGGACTCTCGCCTTCTCGCTGTTGGACCCACGACGACGCGGTCGGGACGGCCCCGGCCGTTCCGGACGACCCCGTCCCATGGGATTGACACATCGGATTGCACGGTACCGGGGGCCGCTCTCGGGCGGCCAAGTCGACTCCGTGCCGTGGACGCAGCGCGGCCCCCGTCCTCGGGTCGAGGATGGGGGCCGCGGAGCGTCCGACGGGGTCAGATGTCGTAGTACATCGCGAACTCGTGCGGGTGCGGGCGCAGCCGGATCGGGTCGATCTCGTGCTCCCGCTTGTACTCGATCCACGTCTCGATCAGGTCGGGGGTGAACACCCCGCCGTCGATGAGGTACTCGTGGTCGACCTCGAGCCGGTCGAGGACGGCGTCCAGCGAGGCCGGCACCTTCTCGATGCCGAGGGCTTCCTCGGGCGGCAGCTCGTAGAGGTCCTTGTCGACCGGCGCCGGCGGCTCGATCTTGTTCTTGATGCCGTCGAGGCCGGCCATCAGCATCGCTGAGAAGGCGAGGTAGGGGTTGGCCGACGGGTCGGGCACGCGGAACTCGATGCGCTTGGCCTTGGGGCTGTCGCCGGAGATCGGGATGCGGCAGCAGGCCGAGCGGTTGCGGGCCGAGTAGACCAGGTTGATCGGGGCCTCGTAGCCGGGCACCAGGCGGTGGTAGCTGTTCACCGTCGGGTTGGTGAAGGCCAGCAGCGACGGGGCGTGGGCCAGCAGGCCGCCGATGTAGTGGCGGGCGGTGTCGGACAGGCCCGCGTACCCGGTCTCGGCGTGGAAGAGCGGCTCGCCGTCCTTCCAGAGCGACTGGTGGCAGTGCATGCCCGAGCCGTTGTCGCCGAACAGCGGCTTGGGCATGAAGGTGGCGGTCTTGCCGGCGGCCCAGGCGGTGTTCTTGATGATGTACTTGAACAGCATCAGGCTGTCGGCCGACCGCAGCAGCGTGTCGAACTTGTAGTTGATCTCGGCCTGACCGCCGGTGCCCACCTCGTGGTGGCCGCGCTCGAGCTCCAGCCCCGCGCGGGCCAGGTTGAGCATCATGTCGGCGCGCAGATCGCTCTGGTGGTCGTACGGCTCGACCGGGAAGTATCCGCCCTTGGGGCGGGTCTTGTAGCCCAGGTTGGGGCCGCCGTTCTCGCCGGTCAGCGAGCCGGAGTTCCAGGAGCCCTCGACCGCGTCGATGTGGTAGTAGCCCTCGTTGATGCCGGTCGAGTGCCGGACGGAGTCGAAGACGTAGAACTCGGCCTCGGGGCCGAAGTACGCGGTGTCGGCGATCCCGCTGCTGGCCAGGTACGCCTCGGCCTTCTTCGCCACGTTCCGCGGGTCGCGGCTGTAGGCCTCGCGGGTGATCGGGTCGTGGATGAAGAAGTTGATGTTCAGCGTCTTGTGCTTGCGGAACGGGTCCACGAAGGCGCTGTTGGCGTCGGGCAGCAGCAGCATGTCCGACTCGTTGATCGCCTGGAAGCCGCGGATCGACGACCCGTCGAAGCCCAGGCCCTCGGAGAAGGTGTCCTCGCCGAACGTCGACGCAGGGATGGTGAAGTGCTGCATGACGCCGGGCAGGTCGCAGAAGCGGACGTCGACGAACTGGACGTCGTTGTCGCGGATGTAGGCGGCGACCTCGTCGGGACTGGTGAACATGGATCCTCCGGGTTGGGGCGGACAGCCGTGGCGAACGTACGAGCGGGCGGTTGCCCCGCGGTGTCTCGGGTGTTTCGTGCCGGTAACAACGGCGTCCGGCGTGTCGCCGGACCGTTGCCGCCGGTCAGCCGGTCGGTCTGCGGTCGCGTCCTACGCTGAGGGCCATGGTCCGGGACGCGCAGCCACCCTCTCAAGAGCGCCCGCGGGGTGCCGCACTGGGGCTGCCCGCCGAGGGGCCCGGTGCACTGGCCACCTTCGGCAGCCGGGTCGGCGCCTTCCTGGTCGACGCGGTCGCCGCCGCGCTCGTCGCGGGCCTGTTCACCGCGCCGTCGCTGCCCGGCAACTGGAGCCTGCTGCCGTTCGGCCTCATCACCGTGGTCACCCTGGTCGCCTTCGGCCAGACGCCGGGCATGCGGCTGTTCGGGCTGCGGCTGGCCCACCCGCGGCCGGAGGAGCGGCTGGCCCTGTGGCGGGCCGTCGTCCGGACGGCGCTGCTGATGCTGCTGGTGCCCGCCCTCGTGGTGGACGCCGACGGTCGCGGGCTGCACGACCGGCTGACCGACACCGCCGTGGTCCGCGACTGTTGAAGGACCTCCCTGCCCCCACCGCTCGGCCCCCTCCCGGGTACCGCCGCGAGCATGCGAGCGGTGGGGAGGAGGGGGTCCTTCCGCCTGCAGGGAGGCCATCCGGGGTCAGCGCCGGCGGACCTGCCGCTGACTGACGCTCATCTGCCGGCCGCCGGGGAGCGGGCCGCCGGGCACCGGCATCCGGCTGCCGCCCAGGGCGGCGAGCCGCTTGCGCAGGGCGTTGAGCTCACCGCCGGAGAGGTTGCGCGGCAGCTTCATCACGTGGGCGCTGAGCTTGCGCAGCGGCACCTGGCCCTCCTCGTCACCGACGAGGACGTCGTAGATCGGGGCCTCCCCGGCGATCCGGGCGATGCGCTTCTTCTCCTGGGCCAGCAGCGGACGGACCCGCGACGGTGCGCCCTCGCCGACCAGGATCACGCCGGGGCGGCCGAGCACCCGGTGGACGGCATCGAGCTGCGTGGTGCCGGCGACGCCCGCGGAGACCTGCCAGTCGCCGCGCATGCCCTCGAGGACCCACGCCGCGGCGCCGGGCTGCCCCTCCACCTGGCGGTAGGCCGAGCCCTGCGCGCGGCGGCCGAAGACGATCAGCGCGGCGAGCGCGCCGAACAGGATCGCGATCGGCAAGAAGAGGAACGGCGAGCTGAGCAGGACGCCGATGAGCTCGACCACCGCGGCGGCCGCCACGAAGGCGATCAGCATGACCCAGGGCAACTTGGGGTCGTTCTTGCGGGTCAGCGAGTAGGCCTGCTTGATCATGCGGAACTGGTTGCCGACCTTCTTCAGCCGGCCGACCTTGGGCTGGCCGTCCTTGCCGACCTTCGTGGCGCCCCGGCCGCGGGCCTTGGAGCCGGGCCCGGTGGCGGCCTTGCCGGTGCCGGGCGGCGCGGGGGAGTCGGTGGGCCTGCTGCGTGCCATGTCCCCAGGATAGGGGCGGGCGCGGCCGGTCCTGCCGGACTGGCCGCGACGTCCTCAGATCGAGCGGGTCAGCCCGCGCGCCTCGACGGCCTGCTGGTACAGCCGCCCGGCCCGGTAGGAGCTGCGCACCAGCGGCCCGGCCAGCACGCCGGGGAAGCCGATCTCCTCGGCCTGTCGCTGGAACTCCACGAACTCGTCGGGCTTGACCCAGCGGACGACGGGGTGGTGCCGGGGCGAGGGACGCAGGTACTGGGTGATGGTCAGCAGGTCGCAGCCGGCCTCGTGCAGGGCCCGCATCGTCTCGACGACCTCGTGCGGCTCCTCGCCCATGCCGAGGATGAGGTTGGACTTGGTGACCAGCCCGGCCTCGCGGGCGGCGGTGATGACCGCCAGTGAGCGCTCGAACCGGAAGCCGGGGCGGATCCGCTTGAAGATGCGCGGCACGGTCTCGACGTTGTGGGCGAGCACCTCGGGCTGCGAGGAGAAGACCTCGGCGAGCTGCGCCGGGTCGGCGTTGAAGTCCGGGATGAGCAGCTCGACGCCGCACCCGGGGACGGCGGCGTGGATCTGGCGCACCGTCTCGGCGTACAGCCAGGCGCCGCCGTCGGGGAGGTCGTCCCGGGCGACGCCGGTGACCGTGGCGTAGCGCAGCTGCATCGTGGCGACGCTCTCGGCCACGCGGCGCGGCTCGTCGGCGTCGAACTCGGCGGGCTTGCCGGTGTCGATCTGGCAGAAGTCGCAGCGCCGGGTGCACTGGTCGCCACCGATGAGGAAGGTCGCCTCCCGGTCCTCCCAGCACTCGTAGATGTTGGGACAGCCGGCCTCTTCGCAGACGGTGTGCAACCCCTCGCGGCGGACCAGCGACTTCAGCTCGGTGTACTCCGGGCCGGTCTTGAGCCGGGTCTTGATCCACTCCGGCTTGCGCTCGATCGGGACCTGGCTGTTGCGGACCTCGAGGCGCAGCAGCTTGCGGCCGGCGGGCGCCAGGGGGGCGTCGGTGGAGGGGGTCGGGGCCACCGTCTCGCTCATGATCGACCACGGTACCCCCGGAGACGGCAACGCCCGCCTCGGCAGAGGCGGGCGTTGCTGCTCAGGGACGGGGTCGGGTCAGGTCGCCGGGTTGCGCGGGTCCTCGGAGTCCGAACCGATGCCGCCGGAGGCCGTCTGCGGCTGGTCGTTCGGCGAGGCCGTGGCGGTGTCCAGCGCCGGGTCGTTCGAGCTGGTCGTCGCGGTGCCCGGAGTGGCGGAGCCAGGGGTCTCCGTGGGCTTGGACTGCTGGGCCCACGAGCCCGCATCGGTGTCGGGCGGGGTGGCGTCCCCTGCGGTGGTCTGGGCGGTCGAGACGGTCTTGTCGGAGTTGCTCGGGGAGCTGGGCACGGGGTCCTCTCGGTAGCTCGGCACGGGCCCGTCGCCGGTGGAGGCGGGGGTCCACAGGTCGTCGGAGCCGCTGCGGCGGCGCAGCACCACCGCCACGGCGGCGGCGATGCCGAGGACGGCGAGCAGCCACGGCCAGCGCCGCGGCGTGGGCTCGATCCCGACCTTCCGCTTGGCTCCCTTACCCGCCTTCGCGACCTTCTTCTCCAATTCACGGCGCTTCTTCGCCGCGGCCTTCTCGAGCTCCGCGCGCTTCTTCGCGGCCTTGGCGGTCGCGGCGGCGAGCTCCAGGCGGCGCAGCTCGAGCTCGTCACGAGCGCTGCCCAGCCCGGAGCTGAGCGACTCGCGGGTGGTCTCCAGCACCGGGGTGACCGCCTCGCGGGCGGCCAGCACCCGGGGGGCGGCGTAGGCCAGCGTGGCGGCCTGGGCGGCGGTCAGTCGGGGGACGACGTCCTCCGCCATGGTCCGCTGTGCCGCGTCGCGGGCGGCCTCGACGCGGGGGGTGAGGTCGGCGGCGGCCTTGGTGGCGGCGGCCTGGGCGGCGGTCACCGCCGCGGTCAGGTGGGGGACGGCGGCGTCGCGGGCGGCCTCCATCCGGGGACCGAGCGCCTCACGGGTCGCGAGGACGCGGGGGCCGAGGGCGTCGCGGGCGGCCTCGACGTGCGGGCCGAGGGCGTCGCGGGCGGCCTCGACGGCGGGCGCGGCGACGGCGACCGCGGCGGCGACCTTGGGCGCGACCGCCGCCTTGGCGGCGTCCAGCGCCGGACCGCTCGCCTCGCGGGCGGCCTCCACGCGCGGTGTCAGCTGCTCCGTCGCTGCCCGCCGGGCCTCCGCCACCGCCGTGCCGATGTGGGCGAGGCCCTCCTGCAGCTCCTCGCCGATGATCTGGCCGTGCGTCTTCTTGCGGAACACGGGATGCACCTCCGGTTGATCGTGTCGGCGGCCATCCTGCCCGGTCCCCGCGGACGGCACACCCCGATGCAATCTCCGGGGCGGCGGGTGCGACGAGGGCTCGACGGCGTCGCGGGGTGCGGCTGCATTCCTCCGCGGGATCGCGGCAGGGCGCTCCCCGACGGCCTGCCGGGGCCGGCTGACCCTGCGCCGCCTGCAGGTGCACGTCGCCGGCCCCGCCCGAGGTGTCCGATCCCGACCGCCTGGGCGTGGGGGCTGCCGAGGTGGCGCCCCACCTGCATCGACGCGCTATCGTTACAGCGGCTGTAGCGGGCTCGCGGGACGGGTCAACCGCGTCAGCAGGTCCTCGACCGGCATCGGCCGGGCGATCGCGTACCCCCGCGTGGTGTCGCACCCCAGCGCGGCGAGCGCCGTGGCGGTCCCCGGGTCCTCCACGCACGCGGCGACCAGCGTGCGGCCGAGGTCGCGGGCGAGCGCGACGGGGCGCCGGACGATCGCCGTCGCACGGGGGTCCCGCCCGACGTGGAGTGTGAGGCTCCGGTCGAGCTCCAGCTCGTGGGCCGGGAGGTGGCGCAGGTAGGCCGGTGAGCGGTCCTGGCCACGGTTCCTCCCCTGCGCGGGTGAGAGCGGGGAGGGGCGCCGACCGGGGTAGGCTCGGGGGCGTGACCAGGCGGCTCCTCCTTGTGCGGCCGTGCTGACCTGAGATCCCCCGTCAGCACGGCGACCCCTCCTGCGTGAGGGGTCTTTTGCTGTCCGCCGCCGGTACGAGCACCCCGAGGACCAGGAGCACGACGATGAGCCAGACGGCCGACCAGCCGAGTGTCGAGCAGGTGGGGGACGTCCCGCCGCACCGCTACACGCCCGCCCTGGCGCAGCGGATCGAGCTCGCCTGGCAGGACCGCTGGGAGGCCGAGGGGACGTTCCACACCCCGAACCCGACAGGCCGGCTGTCCGAGGGCTTCGAGCGGGTCGCCGACCGGCCCAAGTACTTCGTGATGGACATGTTCCCGTACCCCTCGGGGGCCGGCCTGCACGTCGGCCACCCGCTGGGCTACCTGGGCACCGACGCCACGAGCCGGTTCCGCCGCATGGACGGCGCCAACGTGCTGCACCCGATGGGCTACGACGCGTTCGGCCTGCCCGCCGAGCAGTACGCCGTCCAGACCGGCCAGCACCCGCGGGTCACCACCGAGGCCAACATCGCCGCCATCAAGGTGCAGCTGCGCCGGCTGGGCATCGACCACGACGAGCGCCGCACCTTCGCGACGATCGACCCGGGCTACTACAAGTGGACCCAGTGGATCTTCCTGCAGGTCTTCGGGTCCTGGTTCGACGAGGACGCCGGCAAGGCGCGGCGGATCGCCGAGCTGGTAGCCGAGCTGGACGCCGGCACGCGCGAGCCGGCGCCCGGCACCAACGACACCGGCCGGCCGTGGGCCGAGCTGGACGACGTCGAGCGGCGCCGGGTCGTCGACGCGCACCGGCTGGCCTACCTGCACCAGGCCCCGGTCAACTGGTGCCCGGGCCTGGGCACGGTGCTGTCGAACGAGGAGGTCACGCCCGACGGGCGCTCCGAGCGCGGCAACTTCCCGGTGTTCCGGCGCCCGCTGACCCAGTGGATGATGCGGATCACCGCCTACGCCGACCGGCTGCTGGAGGACCTGGACCGGCTGGACTGGTCGGACTCCCTGAAGCTGATGCAGCGCAACTGGATCGGCCGCTCCACCGGCGCGCGGATCGGGTTCTCCTGCGCGGATCAGACGATCGAGGTCTTCACCACCCGGCCCGACACGCTGTTCGGCGCCACGTACATGGTGCTGGCGCCCGAGCACCCGCTGGTCGGGACGCTGACCGCCGCGGAGTGGCCGGACGGCACCGACCCCCGCTGGACCGGCGGCGCGGCGACCCCCAGCGAGGCGGTGCGCGAGTACCAGCGGCAGGCCTCCCGCCGGTCGGAGCTGGACCGGCAGGACGCCGGCCGCGAGAAGACCGGCGTGTGGCTGGGGGTCAGCGCCGTCAACCCGGTGAACGACCGGGAGCTGCCGGTGTTCATCGCCGACTACGTGCTGACCGGCTACGGCACCGGCGCGATCATGGCCGTGCCCGGTGAGGACACCCGGGACTGGGAGTTCGCCGAGGCCTTCGGTCTGCCGGTGATCCGCACCGTCCAGCCTCCGGCCGACTGGGACGGCGGCGCCTGGACCGGCGGCGGCCCGATGATCAACTCGGCCAACGACGAGATCTCGCTGGACGGCCTCGACAAGGCGGAGGCCATCGCCCGGATCACCGAGTGGCTGGTCGCCAGGGGCTACGGCGAGGCGACGACCACCTACAAGCTGCGCGACTGGCTGTTCAGCCGGCAGCGCTACTGGGGCGAGCCCTTCCCGGTCGTCTACGACGAGAACGACCTGCCGGTCGCCGTCCCGGACTCGATGCTGCCGGTGCTGCTGCCCGAGGTCGACGACTACTCGCCGAAGACCTTCGCCGACGACGACGCCGACTCCGCCCCGGAGCCGCCGCTGTCGCGGGCGACGGAGTGGACGACGGTCGAGCTGGACCTGGGCGACGGCCCGAAGAAGTACCGCCGCGAGACCAACACCATGCCCAACTGGGCCGGGTCCTGCTGGTACTACCTGCGCTACCTGGACCCGGGTGACGACACCCAGATGGTCGACCCGGAGCTGGAGCGCTACTGGCTGGGCCCGCGCGAGCGCGGGGACGTCGGCGGCGTCGACCTGTACGTCGGCGGCGTCGAGCACGCCGTCCTGCACCTGCTGTACGCCCGGTTCTGGCACAAGGTGCTGTTCGACCTGGGGTACGTCTCCAGCGAGGAGCCGTTCCGCCGGCTGGTCAACCAGGGCTACATCTCGGCCTACGCCTACACCGACGAGCGGGGCTTCTACGTGCCCGCCGCCGAGGTGGTCGAGGAGGACGGCCGCTTCACGTTCGAGGGCAAGCCGGTCAACCGTGAGTACGGGAAGATGGGCAAGAGCCTGAAGAACATGGTGACGCCGGACGAGATGATCGCCGCGTACGGCGCCGACACGCTGCGGGTCTACGAGATGTCGACCGGCCCGCTGGAGCAGTCGCGGCCGTGGGAGACCAAGGCCGTCGTCGGCTCGCAGCGGCTGCTGCAGCGGATCTGGCGGGTGATCGTCGACGAGGAGACCGGCGCGGTCCGGACGGCGGACGACGCGCAGCCGGCCGAGGAGACGCTGCGGGCGCTGCACCGGGCGATCGCCGGCGTGCGGGACGGCATGGCGACGCTGCGGTTCAACATCGCGATCGCCCGGATCACCGAGCTGACCAACCACCTGACCCAGGTCCACGGCGCCGACTCCGCGGTGCCGCGGTCGGTGGCCGAGCCGCTGGTGCTGCTGGTGGCGCCGCTGGCCCCGCACATCGCCGAGGAGCTGTGGGCGCGGCTGGGCCACGAGCAGTCGCTGGCGTGGCACCCGTTCCCGGAGGCCGACGAGCGCTGGCTGGTCGAGGACACGGTGCAGGTCGCCGTCCAGGTCAACGGCAAGGTGCGCGCCCAGGTGACCGTCCCGGCGGACGCCGACGCCGCCGCCCTGGAGGCCGCCGCCCGCGCCGACGAGAGGGTGGCCGCGCACCTGGACGGGAAGACGGTGCGCCGCGTCGTCGCCGTCCCCGGCCGGCTGGTCAACTTCGTCGTCGGCTGAAAGAGGACCTCCCTGCCCCCCACCACTCGCACGCTCGCGGCGGGACCCTGCAGGGAGGCCGTCGTCAGACGGGGACGGCGGCGGTGAGCACCTCGCGCATCGCCGCCTCCACCGGGTCGATGACCTCGGCGACGGTCACGTCGCGGCCCAGCTCGGTCGTGAGCGAGGTGGCGCCGGCGTCCACGATCCCGCAGGGGATCATGTTGCTGAAGGCCGACATGTCGGGGTCGCAGTTGAGCGCGAACCCGTGCATGGTCACGCCCCTGGCCACCCGGACCCCGATGGCGGCGACCTTGCGGTCCGGGCCGCGATCGTCGGCGCGCACCCACACGCCGCTGCGGCCCTCGACCCGCTCGGCGGCCAGGCCGAGACCGTCGCAGACCTCGATGAGCGCCGCCTCGAGGCGCCGCACGTGGGCGACGACGTCGACCGGGTCGGCCAACCGGACGATCGGGTAGCCGACGAGCTGGCCGGGGCCGTGCCAGGTGATCTTGCCGCCGCGGTCCACGTCGATGACCGGAGTGCCGTCGAAGGGGCGCTCGTGCGGCTCGGTGCGCTTGCCCGCGGTGTAGACCGGCGGGTGCTCGAGCAGCAGCAGCGTGTCGGGGCCCTCGCCGGCCACCCGGGCCGCGTGCAGCTCGCGCTGCATCGCCCATGCCTCCTCGTAGGGAACCGTGCCCGCCCGGACGACCTGCAGCTCGCTCACGGGACCCAGCCTAGAGAAAGGACCCCCTGCCCCCACCACTCGCCAGCTCGCGGCGGGACCCTGCAGGGAGCCGGAGGGCCTGGAACGGGGTCGATCAGCGCAGCCGGCGCGGCTCGATGCGGGTCTCGACGGCCGTGCCGTCGGGCCCCCGCTCCACCCGGTAGGCGGCCTTGTCCGGCCGGTCGGCGACCGCCTCCACCAGCTCGGTGCCGCGGTAGACCAGCCCCACGCCGTCGTCGGTGGCGTGCCCACCGGGCAGCGTGCCGTCGGCCACGAGCCGGTGGTACAGCGGACGGCGCTGCTCCTCGGAGTCGTAGTGCACACCGTTGGACGTCGGGATCAGCCCCAGCCCGTTGGTCACCGGGCGCAGGTCGGGGCCGTAGGAGTCGGTGGTGCCGCCGACGTGCCAGCACAGCGACCCGGCCGACACCCCGCCCAGCACGACCCCGGCCTCCCACACCTCGCGGAACACCTCGTCGACCCCGTGCACGCGCCACACCGCGAGCAGGTTGGCCACGCTGCCGCCACCGACCCAGACGACGTCCTGGGCCAGCAGGTGCGCGCGGACGTCGGGCACGGTCGGCATCGGGAACAGGCTCAGGTGGCTGACCTGCACCCCGCTGCTGGCGAAGGCGCCGTACACGCCGGCCACCCGCACCGGGTCGTCGCCGGCGGCGGTGCCGAGATAGCACAGGCGCGGCCGCTCGGGCGCACCCGCCAGCTCGAAGGCGAGGTCGAAGACCGGGCCCGGCGCCCAGTCGTAGGGGCCGCGGCGCCGGGAGTCGAAGCCGATGCTGGTCGCCAGGATGATCGGGGCGGTGGCGGGCACGGTCAGGCGGCTCCTCACTGGTCGGCGCCCAGGGCCCGCAGGACGGCGCGGGCGGCCCGCGCCCCGCTGGCCATCGCGCCCTGGATGGACGGGGTGTCGCGGTGGTCGCCGGCCACGAACAACCCGTCGCCCAGCTCGACCGGCTGCCGCAGGCACAGCGGCGGGACGGCGGCCGGCTGGGCCCGCGGCACGGTGACCGAGGTGAGGTGCTCCAGGTCGCCCGGGCCCACGCCGTGCAGCGCGGCGACCTCGGCGCGCACGTCGACCTCGCGGGTGGCGGCGAGGCTGGAGCTGGCGACCAGGGCCCGGCCGTCGGGGCTGTAGGCGGGCTGGGCGTCAGTGAGCACGACGCCGTTGACCAGCCGCCCGCCCGGCGTCCCGAGGACCAGCAGCGGCTCCCCGGTCGGGGAGGCGGGCAGCACGTGGAAGTGGGTGGTGACCTGCCGCGGCGCGGACGCCGTCAGCCCGGGGACCAGCGCGGCGGCGGTGCCGGGGTCGGTGGCGACGACGACCGCGTCGGCACGGGTGTGCCTGTCGTCGGTGGTGACCGCGTCGCCGCGCACGGCCGTGACCGGGACACCGAGGTGCAGGCGGTCGGGACCGACCCGGTCGGCCAGCTGCTCGCCGATCGACTGCATGCCGCGGGCCGGCGGGCCGATGGCGCCGCGCGCGAAGCTCCGCCACAGCAGGTCGAGGTAGTGGCTCGAGGTCTCCAGCCGGTCCTCCAGGAGCACCCCGGCGAGGAAGGGCCGGAACAAGCGCTCCAGCGCCGTGTCGCCCACACCGGCCCGCCGCAGCCGGTCCTCGGCGCTGGTCTCCCGCTCCCGCAGCAGGCGCTCGACCGGGGTGTAGCCGGCCCGGGCGGAGTAGGCGGCGATGGCGGCCCTGCGCAGCGGTGACCCGAGCGGCGCGCGCAGCGTGTCCAGCGCGGCCGTGGGCCGCCGCCGCGGGTCGACGACGCGGGACCGGCGGCCGTCGACCCGGACGACCGCACCCGGCCAGAACCAGCCGAGGTCGAGCGCCGCCAGGTCGAGGTCGGCAGCCCGCGGGTAGCCGGTGTTGAGCACCTGGAAGCCGCGGTCGACGACGAAGCCGTCGACCCGCTCGGTGGACAGCCGCCCGCCGGCGTGTGCGGCCGCCTCGGCGACGTGCACGTCGACGCCCGCGGCGTGCAGCCGGACGGCCGCCGACAACCCGGCCAGCCCGGCCCCCACGACGACGACCTGGGCGCGGGCGGGCAACGGCATGGACCCGAACCTAGGACCCCCGGCGCCGGCCCACCCGTCCGGGCCCGGCGTTGTGGAGGCGGCCGGCGCCTGTGGACAGCGTCGGCAGGGGAGCCGCCGGTCCGCCTACGGTGCCCGGCATGCCGTCGTCCCCTCCCGCACCCGTCGTCCCCGGCTACCGGCTCGAGGAGCTGCTCGGCCGCGGCGGCTCCGGTGAGGTGTGGCGCGCGGTGCCCCGATCGGGCGGCCCGGCGGTCGCGGTCAAGCTGCTGGTGGCCGGGGACGCCGAACGGCAAGCGCGCGAGGCGGCGTTGCTCGGGGAGCTGGACCACCCGCACCTGGTCCGGCTGCACGAGGTGGTGCACGAGCCTCGCCGTGGTGGGCAGCCGCGGGTGGCCCTGGTGCTCGACCTGCTGGCCGGCGGCAGCCTGGCCGCACTGCTGGCCCGCCGCGGCCGGCTGCGGCCGGGGGAGGTGGTCACCGCCCTCGCTCCCGTGGCTGCCGCGCTGGCGCACGCGCACGAGCACGGGGTGGTGCACGGCGACCTTTCCCCGGGCAACGTCGTGTTCACCGCCGAGGGGCGCCCGGTGCTCACCGACCTGGGCGTGGCACGGGTGCTGGGGGAGACGGCGGCCGGTGAGGTCACACCGGCCTACGTCGACCCCACCGTGGCCCGCGGTGGGGCGCCCGGCCCGGCCTCGGACGTCTTCGGTGTCGCCGCGGCTGCGTTCCACGCGCTGACCGGGGTGGCGCCGTGGAACGCCGCGACGCCGGCCGACACACTGGGGGTGGCCGCGGAGGGTGCGCTGCCGGACCTCGCCGAGCTCGCCCCCGACGCCCCGGCGGACCTGCTGGCTGTCGTCACCCGCGGGCTCTCGGCCGACCCGCACGACCGCGGGTCGGCCGCCGCATTCGCGTTGGACCTGCGGCACGCCTGCCGCCCCGAGCCCGTTCGGCTACCGAGGGCCGGAGTGCCCGACGAGGAGCTGGCCCGCACCGGCCGCGGCCCGCGCACCGAGCTCACCCACCAGGTGCCCGGGCGGCACCGGCGGGTCGTCGAGGAGGCCGCGCCCGGACGCCCGGGCCTGCGCGCCCGGCTCGCGGCGTCCGGCCCGCTGCTGCGGCGAGCGGCCGTGCTGGCCGGCGTGGCCGCCGCCGTGGTCCTCGTGGTCCAGCTCGGTGGCTGGTGGGGCGGGGCACCGGCACCGGCGCCGGAGCCGGCCGCCCCGGCCGACCGAGCCGCCAGCACACCACGCACGCCGGAGCCGGCACCCAGCCCATCGGCGGCCGCGCCGACGTCAGCTGCCGCGCAGACGCCGGCGTCCCCACCGCCGGTCCCCGCCCCGGGGGTCACCGCGGCTCCGACGACGGCCGCCTCGTCGGAGCCCGCTCCCCGGCCCGAGGAGGACTGGCGAGCCCGGCTCACCCGGCTGTACGAGCGCCGGTCGGAGGCGCTGACCTCCGGGTCCGTGCGGCTGCTCGACGACGTGTACGTCCCCGGCAGCACGCTCCTCGCGGCCGACCGGGACACCGTGGCCGCCCTGACCGCGGCCGGGGAGGCGCTGCGCGGCTTCGCGCCCGAGGTGGTCAGTGCGAGCCTGCTCGACGGGACGCCCGGCGCGGGCCCGGTGACCCTGCGGGTGGTGGACCGCTGGCCGGCGTACGAGGTGGTGCGAGCGGCCGACCCCGGCGGCCCGGCGCTGCGCCCGGTCCGCGAGCGCGGCGCGGCGGAGGTGCGGATGACGCTGGAGGCGACCGCCCAGGGCTGGCGGATCTCGTCGGCCGAGCGGGTCGGGTGAGGCGGGTCAGCCGCGCTGCAGGGCCGCCCGGAAGGCGTCGTCGAGGTCGGGATGCGTCCACCGGTAGCCGGCCCGCTCCAGGGCGGCGGGGACGGCACGCTGCCCGGCCAGCACGCTGGAGCGGCCGAACTCACCGAGGGCGAGCGAGAGCAGCAGGCCCGGGACCGGCAGGACAGCAGGCCGGTGCACCGCCGCGGCCAGGCGCCGGACGAACTCGGCGTTGGTGACCGGGCGGGGGCCGGTGAGGTTCACGGGCCCGGAGACGTCGGCGGTCAGCAGGAAGCGGATCGCGTCGACCTCGTCGTCCAGGCTGATCCACGGCCAGTACTGCCGTCCGGACCCCATGCGCCCGCCGAGGCCGGCCCGGAAGACCAGGCCCAGGATGCGCATCAGCATGGCGTCGCGCCCGACGACCAGGCCGGTGCGCAGGTGTACCACCCGCACGCCGGCGTCCTCGGCAGGTCGGGTCGCGGCCTCCCAGTCGGCGCACAGCCGGGCCAGGAAGTCACTACCGGGCGGCGCGTCCTCCTGCACCGCCCGGTCGCCGGTGTCGCCGTAGTAGCCCACGGCCGAGGCCGAGAGCAGCACCCGACGGCGGCCCGGGTCGGCACCGGCCGCCGCCGCCAGCGCCTCGCTGACCGTGGTGGTGCTGTCCAGCCGGCTGGAGCGCAGCTGCTCCTTGTAGCCGGCGGTGAAGGGGCGCGGCCGGATGGGGGTGCCGGCCAGGTTGACCACGGCGTCGACGTCGGACAGCAGGTCCGGGTCGATCCGCCGGTGATGGGGGTCCCAACGGTGCTCGTCGGCCGTCCGCGGCGTCCGGCGCACCAGCCGCAGCACCTCGTGCCCGTCGGTCCGCAGGGCGGCCACCAGGCGCGTCCCGATCAGCCCGGAGGAGCCGGTGACCGCGACCTTCATCTGTCTCCTCCAGGGGGCGGACGCGATCGGGGCCCCGGCTGCTGCCGGGGCCCCGATGGCCCCCTGCAGGGTCCCGTCGCTGGCCCCGTCCAGAGGCTCATCCCGAGCTCGCGAGGGATGGGGAGGATGGGGTCCTTCGACGATGGGGGGCAGGGGGTCCTTGTTCAGGCGAGGCCGAGCTCGCCGTGGAACTGGCCGGCCTCCAGCCGCTCCTTCACCGAGCCGAGGAAGCGGGCCGCGTCGGCGCCGTCGACGATCCGGTGGTCGTAGGTCAGCGCCAGGTAGACCATCGACCGGACCGCGATGACCTCGCCGAGGTCGCGGTCCTGGACGACGACCGGGCGCTTGACCACGGTGCCGACGCCGAGGATCGCCACCTGCGGCTGGTTGATGATCGGCGTGTCGAACAGCGCCCCGCGGCTGCCGGTGTTGGTCAGCGTGAAGGTGCCGCCGCCGAGCTCGTCCGGGGTGACCTTGTTGGTGCGGGTCCGCTCGGCCAGGTCGGCGATCTTGCGGGCCAGTCCGCCGATGCTCAGGTCGCCGGCGTCCTTGATGACCGGCACCAGCAGGCCGCGCTCGGTGTCGACCGCGACGCCCAGGTTCTCGGCGTCGTGGTAGGTCACCGTGCCGGCCTCGAGGTCGATCGAGGAGTTCACGGCCGGGTGGGCCTTGAGCGCTTCGACCGCAGCCTTGGCGAAGAACGGCAGGAAGGAGAGCTTGACGCCCTCGCGCGCCTCGAAGTCCTTCTTGGCGCGGTCCCGCAGCCGGGCGATGGCGGTGACGTCGGCCTCCACGACCGTCGTCAGCTGCGCGCTGACCTGCAGCGACTCGACCATCCGCCGGGCGATGACGGTGCGCAGGCGGGAGAGCTTCTCGGTGCGCCCGCGCAGCGAGGTGTCGGGCTGGGCGGCCGGCGAGGGGCTCGGGGTCGGCCGGCCGGAGGTGGCGGCCGGGGCCTGCTCCGGGGCCGGTGCGGCCGCCGTGATCGCCACCGTCTGCCTGGTCGCCGAGCTGGGCCTGCCGGTCGAGGTCACCGCGACCGTGCCGATGGCCGAGAACCTGCC
>NZ_NVPT01000140.1 GCF_002802985.1 Geodermatophilus chilensis
GGTGGAAGCGAGTTCGAGGTGGTCAGCGCTGTGAGGACGATGTAGAGGTTAGTGACCGGTAGTGGTGGGATACGACGATGTGGTGAGGAAGAGGTGGCGTGACTAGTTCATCATGCGGCCGCCACGGGGGTGCGGACGTGGGGCGTGGTCGGCAGCGTCGGATGTGTATACGGGCCAGGGGGACGGCGAGGGGTCGGGGGCGCCGCGGCGGGCGTCGTCCTGCGTCATCGTCGTCCTCCGCGGTCGAGGGTGGCTGGGGGGCACGCTAGACGCGCCGGGCCCCGGAGAGTGAGCAGGCACACACGGGCGTCGTCCGGCACCTGTCCCATACTCACCGGTAACCCGGACACCGGAGTCCACGGAGGAGCGACGCGATGACCCGCCTGGCGCAGACCGCCGACCTGACCGACATCCAGCAGGAGATCCTGTCGACGGTCAGGACCTTCGTCGACAAGGAGATCATCCCGCACGCCCAGCAGTTGGAGCACGCCGACGAGTACCCGCAGGAGATCGTCGACGGGCTCAAGGAGCTCGGCATCTTCGGGCTGATGATCCCCGAGGAGTACGGCGGCCTCGGGGAGTCGCTGCTGACCTACGCGCTGGTGGTCGAGGAGATCGCCCGCGGCTGGATGAGCGTCTCCGGCGTCATCAACACCCACTTCATCGTCGCCTACATGGTCCTGCAGCACGGCACGCAGGAGCAGAAGGAGCACCTCCTCCCGCGCATGGCGACCGGCGAGGTGCGCGGCGCGTTCTCGATGTCCGAGCCGGGCCTGGGCTCCGACGTCGCCGGCATCCGCACCAGGGCCCGGCGCGATGGCGACGGATACGTCATCGACGGCCAGAAGATGTGGCTGACCAACGGCGGCAGCTCCACCCTGGTCGCCGCGCTGGTGCGCACCGACGAGGGCGCGGAGAAGGCGCACCAGAACCTGACGACCTTCCTGGTCGAGAAGCCGGCCGGCTTCGGCGAGGTCGTCCCCGGGCTCACCATCCCCGGGAAGATCGACAAGATGGGCTACAAGGGCGTCGACACCACCGAGCTGGTGTTCGACGGCTTCCGGATCGGCGCCGACGCCATCCTCGGCGGCACGCCCGGCCGGGGCTTCGCCCAGATGATGGACGGCGTCGAGGTCGGCCGGGTCAACGTCGCCGCGCGCGCGTGCGGCATCTCGATCCGCGCCTTCGAGCTGGCCATCGCCTACGCCCAGCAGCGGGAGACCTTCGGCAAGCCGATCGCCCAGCACCAGGCGATCGCCTTCCAGCTCGCCGAGATGGCGACCAAGGTCGAGGCCGCCCACGCGCTGATGGTCAAGGCCGCCCGGCTCAAGGACGCCGGCAAGCGCAACGACGTCGAGGCCGGCATGGCCAAGCTGCTGGCCAGCGAGTACTGCGCGGAGGTGACCACGCAGTCCTTCCGCATCCACGGCGGCTACGGCTACTCCAAGGAGTACGAGATCGAGCGGCTCATGCGCGAGGCGCCGTTCCTGCTCATCGGCGAGGGCACCAGCGAGATCCAGAAGACGATCATCAGCCGGGGCCTGCTCAAGGAGTACGCGCTCAAGCGCTGACGTGCGCCCGGATGCACACCGGTCCCCGTCCCCTCGTCGCGAGGGGCCGGGGACCGGTGTGTCCGCCGCATGCTCCGCCCCTGCCCACCATGTGGGGCAGGGGCGGAGCATGCGAGGGAGGAGGTCAGCTCTCGTCGTCGGCCGGCTCGTCGAAGGTGACCTCGACCTGCTGGACGCCGAGCGAGCGCGCGAGGCCGGTCAGCATGTCGCGGGTGTTGGCCTCGGCGCGCTGACGCAGGTCGCTCTGCGCGGCCGCGGCGGCCAGTCGGTCCTCGGCCAGCGCGTACAGCTCGCTGTCGTCGACCGGGTTGTCGCCGAGCGCGTCGCCGACCCGCTCGACCAGCCCGCGGTCGCGGTCGAGCACGCGGCTCTCCGCCGGGTCGATGCGCACCTCGCCCACCCGCGGGGCGGGCAGCGCGATCGTCGCCGACGTCCCGTCGGGGGAGAGGGTGACCCGCCCGGCGTCCAGGCCGTTGAGGTCCACGTAGGCGTCGGCGCTGCCGGTGGCCAGGAAGCTGGCCGACTCGCCGCTGATCACCGAGGGCACGTACCGGGTGTCCACCTCGCGCTCGACGACGACCTGGAAGGTGCCGGTCGCGGCGTGGTACTCGGACAGGTCCTCGAGCGCCAGCAGCAGCGGGGGAGTGCTGGTGTCGACGACGTCCTGACCGAGGGGCCGGTCGGGCAGCCAGTCGGCCACCTGGAAGCCGGCGGGCACGAGCAGGGCGAGGCCGATCCCCGCGGCGACGAGCGTGGCGCGCCCGCGGCGACTGCGGCGCGGGGCCGGGTCCGGGGAGATGGGGCGGGTCTGCAGCAGCGTGGGCATGCGCGCGGCCTCTCGGCTGGGGGTCGGGCGTGCGGTGCTCAGCTGTTCAGCGATCGGGGCGCGCCCGCCATTCCCGACACGCCGGCGGACCCCGCGGGAACAGTGCCGGCCGGTGTCGGCAAGGCTGCCGGCCATGAGAGCCGTCGGGGTGACCGCGTTCGGTGGGCCGGAGGCCCTGCACGTCGTCGACGTCCCGCCGGAGCCGCTGGGCCCCGGGCAGGTGCGGGTGCGGGTGACCGCGGCGGCGGTCAGCCCGACCGACACCCACCTGCGCGAGGGCGCCTACGCCGGGCGCGACCCGGTGCAGGAGTTCCCCTACGTGCCCGGGATGGACGCCGCCGGGGTGCTCGCCGAGATCGGCCCGGACACCGACACCGACCTGCGGGTGGGCGACCGGGTGATGGCGGTCGTCGTCCCCTCGGGGGCGCACGGCGCCTACCGCGAGGACCTGGTGCTGTCGGCCGCCTCGGTGACCCGCTCGCCGGCCGGCAGCACCGACGCCGAGGCCGCGACCCTGCCGATGAACGGGCTCACCGCGCGGCTGGCGCTCGACCTCATGGGCCTGCAGCCGGGCCAGGTGCTGGCGGTGACCGGCGCGGCCGGGGCGTTCGGCGGCTACGTCGTCCAGCTGGGGAAGGCGGACGGACTGACCATCGTCGCCGACGCGTCGGAGGCCGACGCGCAGCTGGTCCGCCACCTGGGTGCCGACGTCGTCGTCCGCCGGGGGGACGACGTCGCCGACCGGATCCGCGCCGCGTTCCCCGACGGCGTCGACGGGCTGGCCGACGGCGCGGTGCAGGACGCGCTGGTGCTGCCCGCGGTGCGCGACGGCGGCGCGGTGGCGACCGTGCGCGGCTACCGGGGCGACGGCTCGGGCCGGGTCCGGGTGCACCCGACCCTCGTGCGGCGGGTGGCGGAGGACCGGGCGGCGCTCGACCGACTGCGCCAGCAGGCCGAGGACGGCGTGCTGACCCTCCGCGTGGCCGACGTGCTGCCCGCCGAGCAGGCCGCCGAGGCGCACCGGCGGCTGGCGCGCGGCGGCGTCCGCGGGCGGCTGGTGCTCACCTTCTGAGGTCGTGGCCCGCGGTGGCGGGAGGTCGACCTGTCCTGACAGGGTGAGGGCGGTCCCGGGCAGCGGAGCCCGGCCTGGTGCGGAGGAGCGGCAGATGGTGCACAGACTCGTCGTCAGCTACGGACAGCCCGAGGACCCGGCGGCGTTCGACGCGTACTACCGCGACACGCACACCCCGCTGGCCACGAAGATGCCCGGCCTGGTCCGGCTGACCACCGGGTCCCCGCAGGCCCTGGACCCGTCGCAGCCCGCGCCGTACCTGGTGGCGGAGCTGGACTTCGAGTCCGAGCAGGCGATGGGTGCGGCGTTCGCCTCCGAGGAGGGGAAGGCGGCGGCCGGCGACGTCGCCGAATTCGCCACCGGCGGCGCGACCATGACGCACTACGAGGTGAACGAGGTGCACGCCGCCCGGTGAACGGTGCACAGGCACTCATCCGCACGCTGGTCGCCGCCGGGGTCGACGTCTGCTTCGCCAACCCCGGCACGTCGGAGATGCACTTCGTCGCGGCGCTCGACGACGTCCCCGAGATGCGCGGCGTGCTGACGCTGTTCGAGGGCGTCGCCACCGGCGCCGCCGACGGCTACGCGCGGATGGCCGGGAAGCCGGCGGCCACGCTGCTGCACCTGGGCCCGGGGCTGGCCAACGGACTGGCCAACCTGCACAACGCCCGCCGCGGCCGCGCGCCGGTGGTGAACGTGGTCGGCGACCACGCCCGCTCGCACAAGCGGCTGGACGCGCCGCTGGAGTCCGACCTCGACGCCCTGGCCGGTGCGGTGTCGGGCTGGCTGCGCCGGTCGCTGTCGCCGGCCGACGTCGCTGCCGACGCCGCCGAGGCGGTCGCGGAGTCCGCGCGGCGCGGCATCGCCACGCAGGTGCTGCCCGCCGACGTGTCCTGGGAGGACGGCGCCGAGCCGGCGCAGCCGCAGCCGGTGCGCCCGGCTCCGCAGGTGGCGCCGTCCGTGGTGGACGACGTCGCCGCGGTGCTGCGCTCCGGCGAGCCGACCGTGCTGTTCCTGGGCGGGGACGTCGTCGCCAGTGAGGAGGCGCTGCTGGCCGCCGGGCAGGTCGCCGCGGGCACCGGCGCGCGGCTGCTGGCCGAGACGTTCTCCGCGCGGACGGTGCGCGGTGCCGGCCTGCCCGACCTCCCCAAGCTGCCCTACCCGCCGGAGATGGCGATCGCCGCGCTGGCCGGCACCCGCCACCTGGTGCTGGCCGGGGCCGCGTCGCCGGTGCACTTCTTCGGCTACCCGGGCGTCCCGGGCACACCGGTGCCCGAGGACTGCAGGGTGCACGTGCTGTCCGCGCTCGGTGAGGACGGCGCCGCGGCGGTGCGGGCGCTGGCCGAGGTCACGGCACCGGAGGCGCGCGCGGAGGTGCTGGAGGCGTCCCGGCCCGAGCTGCCGACCGGCGAGCTGACGCCGCGGGCGGTGTCGGCGGTCGTCGGGGCGCTGCTGCCGGAGCGGGCGATCGTCGTCGACGAGGCGCTGACCTCCGGCGTCGGGCTGGCGGAGCTCACCGCCGGGGCGCCGCGGCACGACTGGCTGGCGCTGACCGGCGGCGCCATCGGCGACGGGCTGCCCATGGCCGTGGGCGCGGCGGTGGCCTGCCCGGACCGGCCGGTGCTCGCCCTGCAGGCCGACGGCAGCGCGATGTACACGATCCAGTCGCTGTGGACGATGGCCCGCGAGCAGCTCGACGTCACCGTCGTCGTGTACGACAACGGCTCCTACGCGATCCTCCAGCACGAGCTGTCCCGGGTGGGTGCGGCCGAGGACGGCAAGCGCGCCGGCGAGCTGCTGCACCTGGGCACCCCGTCCCTGGACTTCGTCGCGCTGGCCACCGGCATGGGCGTGACGGCGACCCGGGCCACGACCGCCGAGGAGCTCGCCGCGCAGCTGCGGGCGGCGCTGACCGAGCCCGGGCCGCACCTGGTCCAGGCGGTGCTGCCCGGCCGGAGGTGAGATGGCGGCACGGGGCCCGGTCCGGCGCCTGGCCCGCGCGGCGGTGGTCGTCGCCGTCGTCCTCGTCGTGCTGACCGGTCTGCTGTGGGGGCTGCAGCGGCGTCTCGTCTACCTGCCCGACGACGGCCCGGTGCCCGCGGCGGCCACGGTGCTGCCCGGTGCCCGGGACGTCGTCCTGGAGACCTCCGACGGGCTGCGGCTGGGGGCCTGGTACCGGCCCGGCCGCGACGCGGAGGCACCCGCCGTGCTGGTGGCCAACGGCAACGGCGGGCACCGCGGCCTGCGGGCGCCGCTGGCCGCGGCACTGGCCGGGCGGGGGCTGGCCGTGCTGCTGTTCGACTACCGCGGCTACGGCGGCAACCCCGGCACTCCCAGCGAGGAGGGGCTGGCGCGGGACGTGCGCGCCGCCCGCGCCCACCTGCTGGAGGAGGCCGGGGCGTCGCCGGACCGGCTGGTCTACCTCGGCGAGAGCCTGGGCGCCGCCGTCGTCACCGAGCTCGCGACCGAGCACCCGCCGGCCGGGCTGGTGCTGCGGTCGCCGTTCGTCGACCTCGCCGCCGTCGGCGCGGAGCACTACCCGTTCCTGCCGGTCCGTGCGCTGCTGCGCGACCGCTATCCGGTGGCGGAGCGGATCGCGACGATCCGGGTGCCGACCACGGTGGTGCTCGGGGACGCCGACTCGATCGTCCCGCCGGCGCAGAGCCGCGCCGTCGCCGCGGCGGCGGCCGACCTGCACCGGCTCGTGGAGGTCCCCGGCGCCGACCACAACGACCGCGTGCTGCTGGACGGCGGCGCGCTGGTCGACGCGGTCGTGGAGCTGGCCGGCCGCTGAGTGCGGTGCTCCCCGGCGGGGTCAGGCGGTCGCGCGGTAGGAGGTGTACCGGCCGACCCAGCGGTGGACGTCGGAGCCGGTCTCCACGACCTCGGCGAAGCCGGCCCGACGGAGCAGGTCCGGGACGTCGTCCACGGCGTGCTCCCGGGTGAACCGGTGCCGGTGACCCCGGTCGCCGGACCCGCCGACGTCCACCAGGTGCAGAGCGCCACCGGGCCGCAGCACGCGGAGCACCTCGCGCATCGCCGGCTCCCGCTCGCCGGCCGGCACGTGGTGGAGCATGAACGACGAGAGGACGACGTCCACGCTGTCGTCGGCGTAGGGCAGTTCGTCGGCGTAGCCGCGGTCGAGCTGGACGGCCAGCCCACGGCGGTGGGCCTTCCGGTCGGCGCGGGCGAGCGCGGCGAGGTCGGGGTCGAGTCCGACGACGACCGCCGCGGGCTGGGCCCGCTTGGCCGCGAGCAGCAGGTTGCCGGTGCCGCAGCCGATCTCCAGGACGCGCCGGCCGGGCCGGAGGCCGGCCTGGTCGAGCAGTCGCCGATGGATGGGCTCCACGCCGGCCAGCCGGGTGAACGGGTCGTAGAGGGGCAGCAGCCACCGGTGCCGCGTCCCGGGGAGGAAGCTGCGCTCCCCGCCGGTCACCGCCGTCCGCGTGCGCGCGCTGCCGGTCGTGCCACCCATGCCGAGCCCCTCCGCTGCGGACCATCCCCCGGTGACCACTCCACCCTCGACCGTCGTGCGGGAGACGGCAAGGAGGAGGGTGAGCGCCGCGACGAGGCCGCCGACGACCGAGCCGTCCTCCCACCTGGCGGGGGCCGTGTCCGGCCGAGAGCATGGGGGTCTCGACGACACGGGAGGCCCGGGATGGACGCCGCAGTGCTGCGGGACCTGCAGGCACCGCTCAAGCAGCAATACCGAGACGACCCGGCGTCGGCCTGCGCGAGCATGCACGCCGAGGCCGCCTTCACCGATCCCGGCGTCACCTGCACCGTGCAGACCTGGGCCGGCCCGGCCCGCGCCGGCCTGCACACCTCGACCGGTGGTGACGGCGGCGACGCCTGCTCCGGCGACATGCTGCTGCAGGCGTTGCTGGCCTGCGCGGGCGTGACGATGCGCAGCGTGGCGACGGCGATGGGGATCGAGATCCGCTCGGCCCGGCTGACGGCGCGTGGCGAGATGGACGCCCGCGGGACGCTCGGCGTCTCCAAGGAGGCCCCGGTCGGCATGGGCGCGATCGCCGTGGACGCCGAGCTCGACACCGACGCCGACGACGCCACCCTCGCCAAGCTCGGCCAGCTCACCGAGCGGTACTGCGTGGTCGCCCAGACCCTGGCGCAGCCCCCGCACCTCTCGGTCCGCCGGGCCTGAGCCGTCGCCGGGCCCCGTCGGCCCCTCGACCGGGTGGAACCCCGGCCCTGACCCCTCGTGCTCACTGAGTGTCGCCGGACCTGCCGATAGAGTCACGGGCACGACCGACGAGGGGGACGACGCCGCGATGGGGGACCTGCAGTACAGCCTGCAGCTGCTCACCGGGCTGGGCAGCGAGCTCGGGAGCCTGGCCGACGTCATGGACGGGACCGGCCCGGACACCCGGTGGGACCGCGAGGACGTCGGCCACCGTCGCGTGGCAGACGCGCTGCAGCACTTCGCCGGCAGCTGGGACGACCGCCGCGAGCTGCTCACCCGGTCGCTGCGCGAGGTCGGGGAGATGGCCACGGCCAGCGCCGAGACCTTCCGGGACGTCGACGAGCAGCTCGCGGCCGAGGTCCGCGGGATCCTCGAGGGGGGCTCGTGAGCGCCCGCCCGGGGGAGTGGCACCTGCTCTGCCACGACCGCGACCCGGTCCCGGGGGACCCCGACCACGTCGACCGGCTGGCCCGGGGCTACGAGGAGGCCGCGGACGACGTCGAGCGGCTGGCCGGCCGGCTGCGGCGACTGTCGGACCTCGACGGCTGGACCGGCGACGCCGCCGAGAAGTTCGCGGAGAGCGCCGACGACCTCGCCGACGACCTCGGCAAGGCCGAGCGCCGGTACCGGGACCTGGCCGCGGCGGTGCGCGACTGGGTCGCGCCGCTGCGCCGCGCGCGCGACGAGTCGGCCGGCGCGCTGCGCGAGGCCGAGGCCGCGGACGACGAGATGCGGCGGCACAGCACCGACCCCTACGCCGGCATCGCCGAGCCCACGCCGGCGGAGATCGCCGCGCACCAGCGCTGGCAGCAGGCCCGCGCCGACGCCGCGGCCCGCAAGCGGCAGGCGCAGGGCCGGCTGGACGGCGCGCTGTGCGACCTGGACACCGCCGCCGGCCGCGTCGCCGAGCGGATCCGCTCGGCCGCCGAGCACGGGGCCGACAGCTGGTGGGACAACGCCAAGGGCAGCGTCCGGTCGGTCGCCGGGATCCTCAAGGCGGTCGTCGACATCCTCGGGTACGTGGCGATGGTCCTGGCGGCGATCACGCTGGTCGTCGTCCTCGTCGCCAGCGCGCCCGTCTGGTTGATCGCGGCGGGCGTCGGCATCGGCCTGGTCATGGCCGGCCTGCACACCGCCCTGGTGGTCTCGGAATCCGGCGAGGCGGCGCTGCTGCTCGCCTGCAGCACCGTCACCGAGCCGGTGGCGGAGGAGCTCGTCGTGCTCTTCGACGCGATCGCTGCTTCTCTGTGCCTGGAGCCGTCCGAGACTTGAGCGGTGACGCTCGCGGACCCCAGGGAGCCCGAGCCCCTACCCGGGTGGCTGGAGACCACCACCCAGCGGGTGTGCAAGGCGGAGTACTCGTAGCGGATCGGCGCATCCGTCGCCGCCGCACAGCTGGAGAGCTGAGCTCGAGCAGGTCGGCCGCGGCCGACGGCCGGGTGGAGGGTCCGCGCGTCCTCGGCCGCTGCCCACCATGCGGGGCAGGGGCCGAGCATCGGGACCCCCACCTGTCGCGTGGCCGGTGTCGGCACCGGGTGACACCCGACCGGGTGGGACGGTCGGGGCCGTCGTCCACAGATCGTGGCGACCGGCGCCCGCGGATCGCTGCGTTCTCCTACTGTCCGTCGTCGTCCTGACCAGGCTCGACGACGGGGGTGCCGTGCCGACTGCGACCAATGCACTGGAGGTCGTCGACGGCGAGGTGCGCGAGCTGATCCGCCGGCGTGGGCTGGACCCGTTCACCGATCCCGGTCCGGTCCGCCTGCTGGTGCGCGACGTGGTGGCCGACTACTCCGAGCGGTCGCTGACCTCGGCGCTGCCGCCGATCGGTGATGCCGAGTCGGTGGTCCGCGACGTGCTGGACCGGGTGGCCGGGTTCGGGCCGCTGCAGCGGTGGCTGGACGACCCCGAGGTCGAGGAGATCTGGGTCAACGAGCCGGGCCGGGTGTTCGTCGCCCGGCGGGGCCGGTCGGAGCTGACGACGACGATCCTGGCGCCCGGTGAGCTGGCCGACCTGGTCGAGCGGATGCTGCGCACCTCGGGCCGCCGGATCGACATGTCGACGCCCTTCGTCGACGCGATGATGCCCGACGGGTCGCGGCTGCACGTGGTCATCCCGGACATCACCCGGCGCCACATGGCGGTCAACATCCGCAAGTTCGTGCTGCAGGCGCACTCCCTCGACGAGCTGGTCGCCCTGGGCACGCTCACCCCGCAGGCCGCCCGGTTCCTCGAGGCGGCGGTGGTCTCCGGACTCAACGTGCTGGTCGCCGGTGGCACGCAGGCGGGGAAGACCACGCTGCTCAACTGCCTGTGCGCCGCCATCCCAGCACGCGAGCGCGTCATTACCTGCGAGGAGGTCTTCGAGCTCCGCGTGCCCCTTCCCGACGTGGTGGCGATGCAGACCCGCCAGCCCAACCTCGAGGGCGCCGGGGAGATCCCGCTGCGCCGGCTGGTCAAGGAGGCGCTGCGGATGCGGCCCTCCCGCATCGTCGTCGGCGAGGTGCGGCAGGAGGAGTGCCTCGACCTGCTCATCGCGCTGAACTCCGGGCTGCCGGGCATGTGCACGCTGCACGCCAACAGCGCCCGCGAGGCGGTCACGAAGATGTGCACGCTGCCGCTGCTGGCCGGCGAGAACATCGGCCACGCGTTCGTCGTCCCCACGGTGGCGGCCAGCGTCGACCTGGTCGTGCACGTCGGCAGCGACCCCGACGGACGGCGCCGCGTGCGCGAGGTCGTCGCCGTGCCGGGCCGGTCCGAGGACGGCGTCATCGAGCTGGCCGACGTCTTCACCACCCGCGACGGCCGGCTGGTGCGCGGCACCGGCTACCCGCCGCACCCGGAGCGCTTCGCCGCGCACGGCTTCGACCTGCCCGCCCTGCTCGACGACGCCCGGTGGCGGGGGTGACCGGCGCGCTGCTCGGGCTGCTGCTCGGCGTCGGCCTGCTGCTCGTGTGGCGCAGCGGCCCGCGCGCCCCGCAGCGTCGCGAGCGTTCCCGCGCGCCGTCGCGGCGGCAGCAGCACCTGGCGGCGGCAGGCCTGACCGGCATCAACGCCGCCCAGCTCACCGCCCTGCAGGTCGGGCTCGGTCTGCTGGCCGCGGTCGTCGTCCTGCTCACCACCGGCACGGTCACGGTGAGCCTGCTCTTCGGCGCCTTCGCCGCGGCACTGCCCGTCGTCCAGGTGCGCCGGCTCGCGGTCAAGCGGCGGGCCGACCTGCGCGAGGTGTGGCCGGAGGTCGTCGACAACCTGGCCTCCGCCGTGCGGGCCGGGCTCTCGCTGCCCGAGGCGCTCTCGGCGCTGGCCACCCGCGGACCGGAGGTGCTGCGCCCGCCCTTCGCCCGGTTCGCCGCCGAGTACCGCTCCAGCGGCCGCTTCGGCGACTGCCTCGACCGGCTCAAGGACGACCTGGCCGACCCGGTGGGCGACCGCATCGTCGAGACGCTGCGGGTGGCCCGTGAGGTCGGCGGCAGCGACCTCGGCCGCGTGCTGCGCACCCTCGCCTCGTTCCTGCGCGAGGACGCCCGCGCCCGCGCGGAGCTGGAGACCCGGCAGGGCTGGGTCGTGCAGGCCGCCCGGCTGGCCGTCGCCGCGCCGTGGGTGGTGCTGCTCCTGCTGGCCACCCAGTCGGCGACGCTGGAGGCCTACGACTCGGCCCTGGGGACGGCGATCCTGCTCGGCGGCGCCGCGGTCTGCCTGGCCTCCTACCGGCTGATGCTGCGGATCGGCCGGCTGCCGCAGGACGTGCGGGTGCTCCAGTGAGCGAGCTCGCGAGCTCACCGATGAGCACAGCAGCTCCGCGAACGCGGCCGACGAGCGCCAGCGAGGAGGACTCGTGAGCGCCGCTCTGGCGGGGATGCTGCTCGGGCTGGCCGCGGCGGCCGGGGTGCTGCTCGTGGTCAACTTCGCGCCGCCGTTCCGCTCGGTGCGCCTGGTCGACCGGCTGGCGCCCTACGTGCACGACACCCCGCCGCCGTCCCGGCTGCTGGGCACCGCGACCGAGGCCGGGCTGCTCACCGCCGTCCGGCGGCTGTTCGGCCCCGTGGTCGCCGACGGCGCCCGCTTCGTCGACCGGGTCCTCGGCGGCCGGACGGCCGTGCGCCGGCGGCTCGACGCGCTGGGCAGCGACGCCGGCGTCGAGGACTTCCGCGTCGAGCAGGTGGTGTGGGGCGGCCTCGGGCTGCTCGGCGCGGCCCTGCTGGCGGCGGCCGGCTCGCTGCTGGCCGGGGACGTCAACGTGCTGTCGGTGGCGTTGCTGTGCGTGGCCGGACTGGTCGGCGGCGTCCTCGGCCGCGACTGGTGGCTGACTCAGCAGGTGCACCGGCGTGAGGAGCTGCTGCTCGCGGAGTTCCCCGTGGTCGCCGAGCTGCTCGCCCTGGCGGTCACGGCGGGGGAGAGCCCGACCGCGGCGATCGCGCGGGTGACCCGGCTGTCGGGCGGCGAGCTCGCCCGCGAGCTGGGCGCGGCGCTCGGCCGGGCCCGGGCGGGTGTGCCGCTGGCCGGCGCGCTCCAGCAGGTCGCCGACCGCACCTCGCTGGACCCGCTGGCCCGCTTCGTCGACGGACTGCTCGTGGCGCTGGAGCGCGGCACCCCGCTCGCCGAGGTGCTGCGTGCGCAGGCAGCCGACGTCCGGGAGGCCGGCAAGCGCCGGCTGCTCGAGGCCGGCGGACGCAAGGAGATCGCGATGATGGTGCCGGTCGTCTTCCTGGTGCTGCCGGTGACCGTCCTCTTCGCGCTCTATCCCGGCTTGATCAGCATCGTCTCGCTGGCGCGATGAGCCCGCGGACACGACAGGAAGGACGCAGCATGCCGTTGTTCACGGGGGTCCTCGCGGCGCTGGCCGCACTCGCCGACCGCCTGCGCGGGGACGACGCCGAGCGGGGTGACGTGCCCGGCTGGGTCATGATCACGGTGATGACGGCGGCGCTCGTGCTCGCCATCCTCATCCCGTTCCGCGAGGCGATCGTCGCCGCGGTCACCAACGCCCTGGCGTCCGTCACGACCGGTGGCTGAGAAAGGACCCCTCTGCCCCCCGCCACTCGCAGGCTCGCGACGGGCCCCTGCAGAGGGGCCGTTCGGGGACCGGGAGGACGACGGCGAGCGGGGTGCCGCGGTCGTCGAGTTCATCTTCGTGTCGGTGCTGGTCGTGGTGCTGCTGCTGGCGGTGCTGCAGGTCGCGGTGTACGTGCACGTGCGCAACGTGGTGGCGGCGAGCGCGCAGGAGGGCGCCCGGTTCGCGGCCAACGCCGACGTGCCGTCGTCCGCCGGTGCCGACCGCACGGTGGCGGTCGTGGCGCGGGCGACCTCGCGGCAGACCGCTGACGGGCTGGTGTGCAGCTCGGCGGAGGAGGTCGACGCCAGCGGGCTGACGCTGGTGGTGGTCCGCTGTTCCGGCGCGGTGCCGACGCTGCTGGCCGGGCTGGGCTCGCTGCTGCCGGTCGAGGTCACCGGCCGGGCAGTCGAGGAGGGCGCGTGAGGTGGCTGCGGGCCCGGCTGGGGATGGTCGCCGGTGAGCGGGGTTCGGCGCTGGTCGAGTTCACCTTCATCGCGATCGTCGTGTTCCTGCCGCTGGTGTACGTCGTGGCCGGGTTCTCGGCGGTGCAGCGCGGGGTGTTCGCCTCGACCGCGGCCGCGCGCGAGGCCGGGCGGGCGATGGGCACCGCGCCGGACCCGGTCACCGGTGCGACCCGGGCCGAGGCGGCGGCCCGGCTGGCGGTGGCCGACCAGTCGGTCGAGGCCACCGACGTCCGCGTGGCCTACGCCCCGGCCGGCGCCGGCTGCGACGCCGCGGGCGGTTACGCGCCGACCCTGACGCGCGGGGAGGAGTTCTCCGTCTGCGTGACCGTGACGGTGCGCGTCCCGCTGCTGCCGGAGTTCGTCGACGCCAGCACCGCCACGGGCCAGTTCGTCGTCGAGCGCGACCGCTACGTCGACGCCTGACCGACCGTTGCCGGCGTTCCTCGCGGGTTGCCGGTCCTGCAGCACCGGCAACCCGCGAACAAGGCCGGCAGTGGCTCCGCCGATGGGCACGTGGCGGCGCTGCGCACGACGTGGCCGGGGTGCTCCTGCACGGCCCGTCCCGGAGCGCGAGCGGCCCGTGAGGGACACGGGCGGTGGCCCGACGCGGCGCACAGGGGCGAAGGACCCTATGGCAAGCCGCGGAGCCTCGGTGGCAGCATCGCGTCCCTTCCGGCGAGACGGGTCGGTCTCGTCGCGGGCGGATCGTGCGTGGAGGGGCTCATGCGGGTGCTTCGGGCCACGGTCGTCGCGGTGGTGGGTGCGGCAGCGGTACTGCTCGTCCCCGGGGCTGCCACGGCCGACGTCGCAGTGCAGCACGACTGCGCGCAGCTGTGGTTCTGGTGGATCCCGTTGCCCTGCGACCCGGACTAGGGCGTGTCTCATAGATCGTGGTCGGCGGGGTGGCGGAGCCAGATCTTGATCGAGGCGACGTCGATCGTGCCGCGGAAGACGAACTCGCGTTTGTCGGTGCGCATTGCGACCGCCCGGAAGTCCTTGAGCTTGTTGATCGCGCGCTCGACGGTGTTTCGCTGCTTGTAGGACTCCACGTCGAAGGCCGGTGGCCG
>NZ_NVPT01000141.1 GCF_002802985.1 Geodermatophilus chilensis
CGGCCACCGGCCTTCGACGTGGAGTCCTACAAGCAGCGAAACACCGTCGAGCGCGCGATCAACAAGCTCAAGGACTTCCGGGCGGTCGCAATGCGCACCAACAAACGCGAGTTCGTCTTCCGCGGCACGATCGACGTCGCCTCGATCAAGATCTGGCTCCGCCACCCCGCCGACCACGATCTATGAGACACGCCCTAGACGTCTCCTCCCTGACCCGCCGACGGTTTAACCGAAGTCTTGCCTTCTCCTGGACTGTTGCTCGGCATCGCCCGCCTAGCGTCGAGGACGCAGCGGATTGCGTCGTGCGGACGACCGGTCCCGGCACCCGTCGACACAGCCGGCATCGAGGAGGGTTCCCGTGGACATTCGCATCGTGGCTTTCAACCTCATCGCCCGCGACGCCACGCTGAGGACGCTGCTCGCCAACTACGCCCGACGTCTCGAGGCGGACGGTGCTCTGGATGACCGGGCGGCGTCCTGCTTCGTGTCCCTGAGGTGGAAGGTCGACGAGCGCACGTCCGCCCCCGCCGGGTCGGAGCTGCTGACCCTCCAGGTGCACGCGTCCCGAACCGACTCGCGCTCCCTCGCGCAGCTCGACCGGGTCCTGCAGCGGCTGCGCGCAGCCCTGACGACCGTCGGGCCGAACCCCTGCATCACGGCGCGGTGCCTGACGATGTCGGGAGCGGTCGCGGACAGCCGCTTCGACACGCTCGTCAGGACCAGCACGTGGAGGATCGCGCCCGTGCGAACCCAGCCTGAGGCCGCGGCCCCGACCGGGCTCGTGCCATGGTCCGTGTGGAGCGAGGCCGGCGGATCCGGCCTCCTCGTTCCGGGCATCGGCGCCCTCAGCATGAACTGACGGTCGCCCAGGTCCGGACCCGCAGGTGGGTGGCACCGCCGATGGGAAACGGGCCAGAAGCGGCGGCACGGCTGGATGACCGGAGGACGCACCGTCCCGCCGGCGCCGGCACGAGCGTGTCCTTGGTGGCGGTCGACAGGTCCCGGTGGGCTCGTGCCGGACGTTGCCCGGAGCCTGGGCGAGGACACCCGAGCGACAGCAGTAGCTGCCGTTGTCGTCGGTCAGGACGCGCCGGACGGTGACCCCCGTAGCCGACCGAGCAGGCGCGCGCCCGCGCCCAAGACGCGGCCGCCGTCTCTCGCCGCTCGGCGGTCAGCAGCGCGGAGTGGTCGAGTACGAGACGGTCGTCCAGCTCGGTGCGCAGAAACGGATACCCCCCTGCCTCACTCGTGATCGGCCGAGTCCCTCGGCCACCGTGCTGAAGCTCAGGTCTGAGGACACCGGGCGGCCGGATGAGACCACTGGGACGGACCACCGGCCCTCGGCTTCGGCTTCGGCAGCGGAAGCTAGAGCGCCGGCGCGGGCGTGCGGTCCGGCAGTGCGGCCGCCCGGTTCGAACTCCAGGTGAGCAGCCGCTCGAGCGGACCACGTCCGGCGAACAGCCGCCAGGCGACCGCGAACGCGACCGCGCCGGCCGTGAAGATGATCCACGCCGTTCCGCCGGACACGTCAGGGAGTATCCCGAGGACCACGATGTGGAGGCTGCACACCGTGAGGGCCATCGGACCCACGGAGGCGAGGGGGTAGCTCAGCCGCGGGAGGGCATCCGCGACCACCAGGCAGAGGGCGATGACGGCGACCGCGAATCCGGCCGAGGCCAGCAACCAGAAGGGCGTTCCCGTGTGCGGCTGGGATCCGCTCAGCCAGCTCCAGTCCCACTGCCCCCCGACGCTCTCCTCGTCCCAGCCGCCGAGGCGGCCGTACGCGTCCTCGGGCTCCGGGACCGCAACGCCGTTCGCGAGCAGCTGGGTGCTCAGCCAGCCGAGTACGTAGCCCGCGACCGCGGCCACCGCGCCGGCGAGGAGGAGGATCGTCCGGACTCGGCGGGCCGAGAGGTCGAGCCGGCTGAGCGCCAGGCCCACCAAGACGAACGACCACCACCACAGGGCCGGGTACGCGCCGGTGAGGACCAACAAGGGAACGCCCCCTCGTCCTCGGCCACCAGCGCGACCTCGGACAGCAACAGGGACAGAGGTGGGGCGACCACCGCCAGGGCCCCGGCCAGCAGCAGCAGGCGGCGCGGCGACCACCGGAGGAACGGCAGCGCGAGCACGAACAGGACCGCGTAGACGCCGAGGATGACCAAGACGTCCGTGCCCAGCAGTTCCGCCGGCCGAGTCTGGCACCGCCGCCCGCCGACGCGCGGTCCGGGAGCAACGGCGAGCCGGCACCTCATGCGCCTCGACGCCGTGCCGTGGTTCCTCGACCTCGTCCGCCCGGGAGGCGTGGCACGCTCACATTTGATGACCGCATGACCGGACTCGAGATGCTCGCGGTCGCCGCAGCGGGGCTGGCCGCGGGCGCCATCAACGCCGTCGTCGGCTCGGGCACGCTGGTGACCTTCCCGGTGCTACTGGCCGTCGGGCTGCCGCCGGTGACCGCGACGATCAGCAACTCGCTGGGCCTGGTGCCCGGCAACCTCGCCGGGTCGCTGGGCTACCGGCGGGAGCTCGAGGGGCAGCGCGGCCTGCTGCTGCGGCTGCTGCCCGCCTCGGTGCTCGGCGCGCTCACCGGCGCCTTCCTGCTGCTGACCCTGCCGGCGAGCAGCTTCGAGGCGATCGTGCCGACGCTGGTGGGGCTGGCCGTCGTCCTCGTCGCCGTCCAGCCGATGGTGTCCCGGGCCCTGGCGCGCCGGCGCCCGGAGGGGGCAGCGCCGCCGCGGATCGGCCCCGGCCGGCTGGCCGCGCTGTTCGCCGGCGCCTACGCGACCGGGAGCTACGGCGGGTACTTCGCGGCCAGCCAGGGCGTGCTGCAGATCGGCATCTTCGGGCTGCTGCTGCGCGAGTCCCTGCAGCGGCTCAACGCGATCAAGAACGTGCTCACCCTCGCGGTCAACGGCGTGGCCGCCGGGGCCTACGTCGTCGTGGCCACCGACCGCGTCGACTGGCGGGCCGCCGGGCTGGTCGCAGCCGGCGCGCTGCTGGGCGGGTACGTCGGCGCCCGGTTCGGCCGCCGGCTGCCCTCGGCCGTGCTGCGCGGCGCCATCGTCGCGCTCGGGTGCGTCGCGATCGCCGTCCTGCTCACCCGGTGACACTCCGGGACCGGCCGGTGTCGGAGCCGGCAGGGCCACGCGGCAAGCTTGACCCATGACCGGGAGTGCAGCCGAACGCTTCGACCAGGCCCTGGCCACCTCGCCGGCCGACCTCACCGGCCCGGAACTGCTGCCCGCGCGACTGGCCCGGGCCTGTGCCGCCGCCCTCGGGGTGGACGGCGCCGGGCTCAGCCTCCACGTCGGCCTGCTCCGGACGCCGATCGGCGCCAGCGACCCGCAGACCGCGCACGCTGAGCGCCTCCAGTTCACCGTCGGTGACGGCCCGTGCCTGCGCGCGCAGGACAACGGCACGGTGATCGCCTTCTCCCTGGAGGACATCGCGCGCAACTGGCCGGAGCTGTGGGCCGCGCTGCTCGACGAGACCACCTACCGCGGCGTGCTCTCGCTGCCGCTGCCCCCGCCGATGGGACCGCTGGTGGTCCTCGACCTGTACGTGCGCGACGCCGCGCGGCTGACCTCCCTCGACCGCGACGAGGTGCTGGACGTCGCCCGGGTGACCACGCAGGAGCTGGCGGTCACGGTGTCCGGCCCGGAGTTCCCCGAGGACGGCAGCAGCTGGCTGGACGGGCCGGACGCGCAGCGGCGGGCCAACGTCTGGCAGGCCATGGGGTTGGTCGGCATCGCCTTCGGGCTGGACGCCACCGACGCCATCGCCACGATGCGCGCCTCGGCGATCGTCGCCGGCCGGGTGGTGGACGACGTCGCCGAGGACATCGTCGCCGGCCGCCTGGTGCCCGGCGACCTGCAGGCCGCCCCGCACCGCGACGGCGACGCCGGGTGACCGCTGCGGAGTTCGCCCTCCTCGTGCTGGCCGGCATCGGCGGGGGGCTGACCGGCAGCATCGCCGGCCTGGCCTCGCTGGTGAGCTACCCGGCGCTGCTCGCGGCCGGCCTGCCGCCGGTGGCGGCCAACGTGACCAACACCGTGGCCCTGGTGCTCAACGGCGTGGGCTCGGTGAGCGCCTCCGGTCCGGAGCTGCGCGGCCAGGGACGGCGGCTGCTGCGGCTCACGGGCGGCGCGGTCCTGGGCGGCGCCGCCGGCGCGGCCCTGCTGCTGCTCACGCCGTCGGACGCCTTCGAGCGGATCGTGCCGTGGCTGATCGCCGGCGCCGCCGTGGCGCTCCTGGTGCAGCGGCCGCCGCGGGAGCTGGCCGAGCGCGGGGCCGCTGCGCACCCGACGCACCGCGACCCGTGGTGGCTGCCGCTGGCCGTCCTCGCCGTCGCCGTGTACGGCGGTTACTTCGGCGCGGCGGCGGGCGTGATGCTGCTGGCCCTGTTCCTGCTCTCGACCGGCGAGGGCCTGGCGGTCGGCAACGCGCTGCGCAACGTGGTGCTCGGTGCGGCCAACCTGACGGCGGCGATCGGCTTCGCCGTGTTCGCACCGGTCGCCTGGTCCGCGGCGCTGCCGCTGGCGATCGGCCTGTTCGTCGGCGGGCGGCTCGGCCCGCGCGTGGTGCGCCGCGCGCCGCAGACGCTGCTGCGCCGGCTCATCGGCCTCGCCGGGCTCGGTCTGGCGGTGCACCTCGCCGTCCAGGCCTACGGCTGAGCCCCGGGGACCGCCGGGCCGGTCCGCGCCGGCCATGGCGCCGCCGGCCGGGGACGGCCGCGGGCCAGCACCAGGCAATCGTTTGGCAAAGGGCGTCGAGGAGCGGACGCACCGGTCGCGGGGCCCCCTAGCCTGCCCCGCCATGGACACGATCCCCTGCCCAGCTCACCCCGTCCGGACCCAGCCGGCCGGGGGACGGTGTGCCACACCGTCCGGCCGTGCCGCCGGTGTCCGAGCGACTCCCGCCCCGGGCGGACGGACCCGCATCACCGGGCTCGATCTGGCTCGTGGCCTGGCGGTGCTCGGCATGTTCGCCGCCCACGTGGGGGTGACCGAGGAGCTGACCTGGGCGCCGTCGAGCTGGTCGGCCGTCGTCCACGGCCGCTCCGCCGCCTTGTTCGCGGTCCTGGCCGGGGTGTCCATCGGCCTGCTGTCCGGGGGCGTGCGTCCGTCGACGGGGCACGCCCTGGTCCGCGCACGGGTCCGCATCATGGTCCGCGCGGCGTGGGTGTTCGTGATCGGCGGCGTACTCGAGTTCCTGGGCACGGATGTCGCGGTGATCCTCAGCTACTACGCGGCGCTGTTCTTCCTCGCGCTGCCCTTCCTCCGGTGGTCGCCGGATCACCTGCTCCTCCTGAGCGCCGGCCTGGCCGTGGCCACCCCGCCGACGGCCCTGGTCCTCGCCCGGCTGGCCGTGGCAGCGGACGTGGAGACCCCCTTCACGGCACTGCTGCTCAACGGCGAGTACCCGGCGCTGTGGTGGTGGACGTTCGTCCTGGTCGGCCTGGCACTCGCCCGGCTCGACCTCGCCGACGGTCGCGTGCGCGTCTCCCTGTTCGTGGCCGGCACGGCCGCCGCGGTCACCGGTTACCTGCTCGGCTGGCTCAGCACCCAGTTGCTCGCCGACGGCGTTCCCTCCCCCGGGCTGGAGCAGGGGTACGAGGACCCCGGCACGTGGGACCC
Organism: Geodermatophilus chilensis; assembly: GCF_002802985.1. Taxonomy (GTDB): domain Bacteria; phylum Actinomycetota; class Actinomycetes; order Mycobacteriales; family Geodermatophilaceae; genus Geodermatophilus; species Geodermatophilus chilensis. Next base: position 5,640 of record NZ_NVPT01000141.1, read on the forward strand.
GGCCTGGCTCAGCGGCGCTCAGCCGCACAGCGGGACGCCGTTCTGGCTGCTGGCCTCGGCCGGTGTCGCGGTCGCCGCCATCGCGGTGTGCCTGGTGGTCGCCGACGCCCTCCCGCGCCTGATCCACCCCGTCGCCTCGGTGGGGGCGATGGCGCTGACCGTGTACAGCCTGCAGGTCGTGGCGTTGTGGGCCCTCCCCCCGGAGACGTCCCCGGGGACGGCGTGGGTCCTGCTGTCGGCCGGAGCGGTGGCGTCGTCGGTCGCCTGGCGGCGGGTTGCCGGCCGCGGACCGCTGGAGCGGCTGCTCGCCTGGAGCTCCGATCGGGCGGCTCGTGCGATCGACGGCGGCGAGCGGACGGGCGAGTTCGACCCACCCGACGTCGCCCTCCGGTCCCGCACGCGGACACCACGGTGAGCCCGTCGGCCCGGCGGGTGACCGATCGGCGCGCACCGGTCGGTCGGTGGACCTCGACGCGCTGCTCGGCCGGCCGTCGCCGGAGGACGGGCATGCCCGGCGTCGCGTGCGTGCCGGGGACGGGTCAGCTGACGTAGGCGGCGAGGAAGAGGACGAACGCGCTGGCCAGCAACAGCAGCCGGGCCGGCGTGAGGCCGTTGATGAGGTTGGCCGTCGCCTCGACCCAGGCCGGCCGGATGCCGGCCTCCCGCGCACCGCGGCGCACCAGACGCACCTCGTCGGCCAGCAGGGCCCCGGCCGCACCCAGCATGCCGAGGCCGACGGTGAGGAAGACCAGCGCCAGGCGCTCCCGGAACGCCTCGGCGACCCCGGCGAGCAGCAGCACGACGAGCAGGCCGGTGAGCAGACCGACCACCGCCCCGGCGACCGGCGCCCACGGGCCCATCCGGGTCAGCGGGAACGGGTTGCGGGCACCGATGCGGGGACGGCGGGCGACCGGACCGGTCGACTGGGCGCCCTCCGGAGGCGTGGGGCCGGCGGCCGGCTGCGGCGGCGCCGGTGGCGTCCCGACCGGGATGGGGCCGGTCGCCGTCGGGCCGGACGGGACCGGGCCGGACGGCAGCGGACCCGACGGGACCGGGCCGGAGGGCACGGGGCCGGACGGCGCGGCGCCCGCGGGGGTGGCCCCGGACGGCGTCGCACCGGCCGGGGTCGCACCGGCGGGCTCGGCCGCGGGCAGCTCGGTGGTCACGGGGGACGACGGGGTGCGGGGTGCCTCGGACATCGACGTCCACGCTAGGCGGAGGAACCGGCGGCGGCAGGGAGGCCGGACCGGGTGTCGACACGTCGACACGTCGACACCCGGGCTGATCAGGGTCCCTGGTCCTGGGTCGTCCGGACTACACCAGATGTCTGATAGAGACGAAACCTCTTCGTAACACAGACTTCCCAGCACCACACCGGCTCGACGGCGCCCGGCAGTGCCGACGGTCCGGCCGGCCGAGCGTGCGGGGAACCCATGGTCCCGACCCAGACCGAGCGCGGAACACCAGGACGCCTGGACCCGGGCAGCCGCGCGGGGCCCGCCCGCCCCCGTCTCCCGCGGGCCGCACGGCCCGCCTCCCGGTGTATCACCCGCGCAGCCGCCGCCCTCTGGATGGGTGCGAGCGCTTCCCCGCTTCCCCCGTTGTCCCGGTTCCCACGTGCAGCCGCGTGCGCTGCCACTCCCGAGGAGACCGCCCGTGACCGTCATCTCCGTCCCGCAGGCCTTCAACGAGGAGGACCTGTACGTGGACCTGCGGTCGATCGTCGACGCGCCGCTGTTCCTCAAGTGCGAGGGCTTCAACTTCGCCGGCTCGATCAAGCTCAAGGCCGCCACCGAGATGGTGGAGTCGGCGGAGCGTGACGGCGTCCTGACCCCGGACTCCGTGCTCATCGAGTCCTCGTCGGGCAACCTCGGCGTCGCGTTGGCCATGATCGCCGCCAGCCGCGGCTACCGGTTCCTGTGCGTGACCGACCCGCGCTGCAACCTGTCGACCCGGCGGCTGATGGAGGCCCTGGGCAGCCAGGTCCACATCGTCACCGAGCCCGACCCGGTCGGCGGCTTCCTCGGGGCGCGGATCGACTACGTGCAGGCCATGTGCGGCTCCGACCCGCGCTTCGTCTGGCTCAACCAGTACCGCAACCCGGGCAACTGGCGGGCCCACTTCAAGCGGACCGCGCCGGCGATCGCCCGTGACTTCCCCGACCTCGACGTGCTGTTCGTCGGCGCCGGCACCACCGGGACCCTCATGGGCTGCGCCCGCTTCTTCCGCGAGTGGCACCGCCCGGTGCACGTCGTCGCGGTCGACGCCGTGGGCTCGGTGACCTTCGGCGGCCCCCCGGCCCGGCGGATGATCCCCGGGCTGGGCAGCGCGGTCCGCCCGGCGCTGCTGGACGACTCCTACGTCGACGAGGTGGTGCTCGTCGAGGAGGCCGACACCCTCCGCGCCTGCCACCGGCTGGCCCACCGGGGCTTCCTGTTCGGCGGCTCCACGGGCACGGTGGTCAGCGGGGCGGCGAGCTGGCTGGCGCGCAACGGTGAGCCGGGCGTCACCGCCGTCGCCATCGCCCCGGACCTGGGCGAGCGGTACCTCGACACCGTCTACCAGACCAACTGGCTCGACGACCTCTTCGGCAAGGACGTGCTCGAACCGGTCGAGGCGGGCCGCCCGTTCCGGGAGAGCCTGTCGCGGCCGACGGCGGAGGCGACCGCCGACGCCCTGCTCAGCCACCGGTCCGGCGCCACCGTCACCCCGCTGCCCCTGCCGCGGTCGGGGAGCTGACGTGCTGGGACGCCCCGTGGACGTGGTCTCCGCCGGCGCGGTCGCCCCCGCGCCGATGGCGGACCCGGTGGTCACCGGCTACGCCGCCGTGCTGGCCGAGGTGCTGGGAGTGGACTCCGTGGCCCCCGACGCGCACGTCTTCGACGACCTGGGTGCCGACTCGATGGTCATGGCCCGCTTCTGCGCCCGCGTGCGCAAGCACCCGGACCTGCCCGCCGTCTCCATCAAGGACGTCTACCAGCACCCCACCATCAGCAGCCTGGCGACGGCGCTCGCGCCGGCGCCGGCGGCCGACCCGGTGGTCACCGGGTACGCCGCGGTGCTCGCCGAGGTCCTCGGCGTCGAGAGCGTCGACCCCGGCGCGCACGTCTTCGACGAGCTGGGCGCGGACTCGATGGTCATGGCCCGCTTCTGCGCCCGCATCCGCAGGCAGCCGGAGCTGCCGCCGGTGTCGATCAAGGACGTCTACCAGCACCCGACCCTCACCAGCCTGGCCGGCGCACTCGCACCCGCGCCGACTCCGAGCCCCGTCCAGGACGGGCTGGCCGCCGTCCTGGCCGAGGTGCTGCACGTCGACACGGTGGCCCACGACAGCCACTTCTTCGACGACCTCGGCGCCGACTCGATGGTCCTGGCCCGCTTCTGCGCCCGCGTCCGCAAGCACCCGGACTTGCCCACCGTGGCGATGCGGGACGTCTACGCGCACCCGACCGTCCGCAGGCTGGCGGCGGCGGTCGCGGAGGTCGCACCGCACCCCGTCGAGCCGTCGGTGCCGGCGCCGGCCCCGGTGGGTCCACCGGCCAGCAGGCTGGAGTACGTGCTCTGCGGGGCCCTGCAGTTCCTGGTCTTCGTCGGGTACACGTTCCTCTACTCGGTGATCTTCATCCAGGGCTACGACTGGATCTTCGCCGCCTCAGGGGCGGTGGACAGCTACCTCCGGGCCGTGGTCTTCGGTGGGGTGTCCTTCGTCGCCCTGAGCCTTCTCCCCATCGCGGCGAAGTGGCTGCTCGTCGGGCGGTGGAAGCCCCAGGAGATCCGGATCTGGAGCCTGGCGTACGTCCGCTTCTGGGTCGTCAAGACCATGATCCGGACGAACCCGCTGGCCCTGTTCGTCGGCACGCCGCTGTACGCGCTGTACCTCCGGGCCCTGGGCGCACGGATCGGCAAGGGCGTCGCGATCTTCACCCGGGGCGTGCCGGTGTGCACCGACCTGCTGACCGTCGGCGACGGCACGGTGATCCGCAAGGACTCGTTCGTCAACTGCTACCGGGCCATGGCGGGCATGATCCAGACCGGCCCGGTCACCCTCGGGAAGGACGTCGTCGTCGGCGAGACGGCGGTGCTCGAGATCGACACCTCGATGGGCGACGGCGCCCAGCTGGGCCACCGCTCCACGCTGCACAGGGGACATTCCGTCCCGGCCGGGGAGTGCTGGCACGGCTCCCCGGCGCAGCGGGCCGACGCGGACTACTCGGCGGTCGAGCCGCTGCCCAGCAGCACCTGGCGGAGGGTCACCTACACCGTCTCGCAGCTGGCCAACCTGGTCGCCTTCCGGCTGCCGCTGGGCATGGTCGTCCTGGGAGTCCTGCTCACCGCGGTCCCGCAGCTCGACGCGCTCCTGGAGCCCGGGCCGCTGGCGTTCACCAGCTGGGCCTTCTACGGCGACGCGCTGCTCTTCTCCACCGTGATCTTCTTCGGCTACCTGGTCGTCAGCTACCTCTCCATCCTCACCGTGCCACGGGTGCTCAACCTGGCGCTGAAGCCGGGCAAGGTCTATCCCCTCTACGGGTTCCACTACGCGATTCACCGGTCGATCACCCGCCGCAGCAACAGCAAGTTCCTGATGACCCTCTTCGGCGACAGCTCCTACGTCGTCCACTACCTGCGGTCCATCGGGTACCGCTTCCCCGACCTGGTGCAGAGCGGGTCCAACTTCGGCACGGGGGTCAAGCACGAGAACCCGTACGTGATCACGGTCGGCAGCGGCGCCATGATCGCCGACGGCATCGCGATCTACAACGCCGACTACTCGAGCACGTCCTTCCGCGTCGCCCCGGTGTCGATCCCGGGCCGGACCTTCATGGGCAACGGCATCGCCTACCCCTCGCAGGCCAGGTTGGGTGACAACGTCCTGCTCGGCTCGGTGGTGCAGATCCCCACCCACGGCGAGGTGCGCAAGGACGTCGGGCTGCTGGGCTCGCCCGCCTTCGAGATCCCCCGCTCGGTGGAGCGGGACGCCGGGGTGCACCACTACTCGGATGAAGCGGAACGACGCAGCCACCTGGCCGCCAAGAACCGCTACAACCTGCGCACCATAGGGCTGTTCCTCCTGCTCCGGTGGCTGAACGTCTTCGGCGCCACCCTGCTCGTCCTCACGGGCGCCGACTTCTACGACAGGTGGGGGCCGTGGGCGCTCACGGCGACCATGGTGCTGACCCTCTGGTTCACCATCGGCTACTTCATGCTCCTCGAGCGCGCCGTCATGAGGTTCCGCCCACTCACCCCGCGGTTCTGCTCCATCTACGACCCCTACTTCTGGTGGCACGAGCGCTACTGGAAGTTCCTGGCCAGCCCCAACCCGCTCACCGGAACCCCGTTCAAGGGCCTGTTCTGGCGGGCGCTCGGCGTCCGGACCGGCCGGATGCTCTTCGACGACGGCTGCGGCATCCCGGAGCGGACCCTCGTCACCATCGGGGACTACTGCACGCTCAACGTCGGCACCGCGATCCAGGGCCACTCGCAGGAGGACGGCGCCTTCAAGTCCGACCGGATCACCATCGGTTCGGGCTGCACGATCGGGATCGACGCCCTCGTGCACTACGGCGTCACGATGGGCGACGGCGTGGTGCTCGGCCCGTCCTCCTTCCTCATGAAGGGCGAGGAGGTCCCGCCGGGCGCCTCCTGGGGCGGCAACCCGGCGCGCGAGCTGTCCGTCCCCGCCGCTCTCCCGGCACTCCGGCCGGACGACGACCCCCATCCCCTGGAGGAGCTCATGGCCACGTTCGGAGAGGACGACGACCCCCATCCCCTGGAGGAGCTCATGGCCACGTTCGGAGAGGACGACCCCCTCGCTGCGATCCCCGTCCCGCGCCGCACGGGCCGGCACCGGGCGCACGGCCGGCACCTGGCGGGGTCCCGGTGACCGCCGTCGGCACGCCCGCGACCACCGACGTCGACCGGGCGTTCTGGCGGGAGGTGCTCCTCGCCGGCGGGTCGACCACGGTCCCCCGCTGGGCCCCCGAGCCGGTGCCGGGCACGACAGCGGTCGAGGTGCCGCTGTCCGACGCCACCCTCGTCGCGCTGCGCCGGCTGGCCGACCGGCTCGCCGTCCCGCTGGGCTCGGTGCTGCTGGCCGCGCACGCCCGGGTGCTGGCCGCGCTGGCTGGCGAGTCCGGCGTCGTCACCGGCTACGTCGCCGGGGACGGCGGAGCGCCGCTGCCCTGCCGGCTGTCGGTGGACACCGGCTCGTGGCGGCAGCTGGTCCGGGCGACCGCGTCCACCGAGGCCGCACTGCTGGCGCACCGGCACGCGGACCTCGACGCCCTCCGCCGGGAGCTCGGCACCTCCAGGCCGTCGTCCGAGGTGGTGTTCGACCCCATCGGCGTGGACGGTGGCCTCGTCCGCGACGTCGTGCTGGAGGTCGCACCGGTGCACCGCGGCGAGCGGCTCGCCCTGCGGCTGCGGTACCGCTCCGACGTCCTGGACGCCGGGGCCGCCGCACGGATCGGCGGCTACCACCGCACCGCGCTGGAACAGCTCGCCGCCGACCCCGACGCCGACCCGGGACAGGCCGTGCTGCTCTCCCCGGAGGAGCTCGCGCTGCAGCTCGACGGGCTCGCCGGGCCGTCCCGCGAGCTGCCCGACCGCCGGGTGCACGAGCTCGTCGAGGACCAGGCCCGCAGGCACCCGGACGACGTCGCCGCCGTCCACGGCGAGCAGCGGATCACCTACGGCGAGCTCGACGCCCGCGCCAACCAGGTCGCCCACGCCCTGCTCTCCCGCGGCCTGCAGCCCGAGGACGTCGTCGCGGTGGTCACCGAGCGCGACCTGGACTGGCTGACCGCCGTCCTCGCGGTGTTCAAGGCCGGCGGCGCGTACCTGCCGGTCGAGCCGCACTTCCCGGCCGACCGGATCGCCCGGGTGCTGACCCGCGCGGGGTGCCGGCTGGTGCTCACCGAGCCGGGCAGCACCGGCTCGCTCGACGTGGCGCTGACCGGGCTGCCCGACGTGCGGGCGCTGACCGTCGGCGACGCCGCGGCCGAGGGGCACCCCGCCACCGGCCCCGGCGTGCCGGTGGGCCCCGACCAGCTGGCGTACCTGTACTTCACCTCCGGGTCGACGGGTGAGCCCAAGGGCGCGATGTGCGAGCACGCCGGGATGCTCAACCACGTCCTGGCCAAGGTCGACGACCTCGGCATCGCCGAGGGGCGGGTGGTCGCCCAGGTCGCCCCGCAGTGCTTCGACATCTCGCTGTGGCAGCTGGTGTCGGCCCTCGTGGTCGGCGGCCGGACGGTGCTCGTGCCGCAGGACGTCGTCCTCGACGCCGAGCGCTTCGTCGACCGGCTGGCCGACGAGCACGTCGCGGTGGTGCAGGTGGTGCCCTCCTACCTCGAGGTGGTGCTGACCTACCTCGAGGCGCACCCCCGGACGCTGCCGGACCTGCGCTGCGTCTCCGTCACCGGCGAGGCCGTGAAGAAGGAGCTCGTGCAGCGCTGGTTCGCAGCAGCGCCGGACATCGCGCTGGTCAACGCCTACGGGCTGACCGAGACCTCCGACGACACCAACCACGCGGTGCTGCGGGCGGTGCCGGACACCGACCGGGTGCCGCTGGGCCGGCCCATCGCCAACGTCGAGGTGCGGGTCGTCGACGACCACCTGGTGCCGGTTCCCCTGGGGGCGCCCGGCGAGATCGTCTTCTCCGGCGTCTGCGTCGGCCGCGGCTACGTCAACGACCCGGAGCGGACCCGGGCGGCCTTCGTGCCCGACCCGTACCGCCCGGGCCGGCGGCTCTACCGCAGTGGCGACTCCGGCCGCTGGCTGCCCGGCGGCGAGCTGGAGTTCCTCGGCCGGCGGGACAGCCAGGTGAAGATCTCCGGCTTCCGCATCGAGATCGGCGAGGTCGAGAACACCCTGCTGCGCGTGCCCGGCGTGCGCGACGGCGCCGTGGTCGTCGCCGAGGGGCCCGACCGCAGCCGCCACCTGGTCGCCTTCTGGACCGGCGCCGACGCCGTCCCGGACGACGTCCTGCGGGAGCACCTCGCCGCGTCGCTGCCGGCCTACATGGTGCCGCGGGCCTTCCACCGGCGGCCGGCGCTCCCGCTGACCCCCAACGGGAAGGTCGACACCAAGGCGCTCACCGCGCTGGCCGGTCAGCTGGCCGCGGCCGAGGCGGACCCCGCGGCGCTGCGGACGGCGAGCGAGCGGCGGGTCGCCGCCGCCTGGTCGCGGGTGCTCGGCATCCCGGCCGACCGCATCGGCCGCACCGACGGCTTCTTCGACCGGGGCGGCACGTCGCTGTCGGCGGTGAAACTGGCGATCGCGCTCGACCGCGCCGTCTCCCTGCCCGACCTGGTCCGGCACCCCGTCCTGGCCGATCTCGCCGCGCTGCTCGACGAGCGCGCCGGCTCCTCCCCCGTCCCCACCCCCCGGACTCCGGAAGGCAGTGCCTCATGACGTCCTGTCCCTTATACACATCCGACGCC
>NZ_NVPT01000142.1 GCF_002802985.1 Geodermatophilus chilensis
TTCTCTATCGTCACTGTGTTCTCTTGCTCTCGTTATACTATTACTGCGTTGTCGGAATGTTCATGTGTGTCTAAGTGACGGGTCTGGCACGGCGCGCCTTCGGCGCCGCCGACGAGGGCGAGCAGGGCCCGGCGCCGCGCGTTGCCGTCGGACCGCCGGCGGCTAGCGGCGCCGCGGCGGGGACCGGCGGCACCGGCTGGGTGTCCTCACCCACGCCGTAGGCGCCCGACGTGCCCTCGCTCTCCCGCCCGAGGGCGAGCACCGTGCTGATCCGGCCCGACGGCGAGCCGACGTTGTCGACCGTCGAGACGGCCGCCGAGTTCTCCGGGTCGGAGCGGATGACGCCGACCAGGCCGGTGTCGCGGGCCGAGGCGGCGTCCCCGGCGACGACGGCGCCGGAGCCCGCGGCGTCGAGGGCCAGCGCCAGGTCGAGGAGGGGGTCGGTGCGCTGCTCGCCGTCCTCCTCGGCGGGGGCGCCGGCGGTCAGCAGCACCGCGAAGTCGGCCGGGGCGACGGCCGGGGAGTCCTGCTCCAGCACGCCGAGGGCCCGCAGGCCGGCGAGCACGGAGGAGAGCGCGGCGGTGTCCGGCGCGGGGGCGCCGGGGGTGGCCGGGCGCATGAGCACCTGGGCCAGCAGCGAGCCGACCAGCTGGCCGGTGTCGTCGGTCTCGGGCAGCGTGACGCCGGTCGGCAGGCCGGGCCCGGTGACGTAGCTCTGCACCTCGGCGGCGGTGGCCGGGTCGGTGTACTCCGGCTGCAGCCGGAGGGTGCCGGTCACCGTGCCGCCGGCCTGGCCGACCAGCGTGGAGACCTCCTCGACCATGTCGGCGGGGACGTCGTCGCCGGTGGCGACCAGGACGACGCTGCGGCCGGTGAGGCTGCCCGCGACCAGGGTGGGGGCGACGGCGGCCTCGAAGGCGTCGCCGCTGTCTAGCTGGGCCTGCAGCTCCTGGGTCTGGGTCTCCAGCTCCCGCTTGTCCTCGGTGAGCGCGGCCACCTCGCCCTCGAGGTCGTCGAGGATCGGCGCGTTGAGCGCCGTGGTGCCGATGACGATGCCCAGCGCGACGGCCAGGAAGACCGCGATCAGCGAGACCAGGTGGTAGCGGAAGTCGATCACGAGAAGAGGTTCTCCAACCAGAACAGGAAGCTGTTCCACTGGTCGACCAGCAGGTCGAGGTAGACGCGGCCGGCGGCGGAGACGGCCAGGGCCGACCCGATGGCCACGAACGCGGCGAGCACCAGGATGACCAGCGTCAGGGTCGAGATGCGGCTGCGGTAGAGCCGGCTCACGCCCTTGGCGTCGACGAGCTTGCCGCCCAGCCGCAGCCGGGTGAGGAAGGTGGAGGCCATGCCGCCGCGGCCCTTGTCGAGGAACTCGACCAGCGTGGCGTGGGTGCCGACGGCGACGATGAGCTTGGCGCCCTTCTCGTCGGCCAGCAGCATCGCGATGTCCTCGCTGGTGGCGGCGGCAGGGAAGGTGATCGCCTCGACGCCGAGGTCCTGGACGCGGGCCAGGCCCGGTGCGCGGCCGTCGGCGTAGGCGTGGACGACGACCTCGGCGCCGCTCTTCAGCACCTCGTCGCTGACCGAGTCCATGTCGCCGATGATCATGTCCGGGCGGTAGCCGGCCTCGACCAGCGCGTCCGCGCCGCCGTCGACCCCGATCAGCACCGGGCGGTAGTCCCGGATGTAGGACCGCAGCGCCTGCAGGTCCTCCTTGTAGTCGTAGCCCCGGACGACGACCAGCACGTGCCGGCCCTCGATCGGCGTGGCGACGTCGGGGACGCCGACGCCGTCGAGCAGCAGCGCGCGCTCGCGCTTCATGTACTCCATCGTGTTGGTGGCGAACGCCTCCAACTGGACCGAGAGCCCGGCGCGCGCCTCGGCCATCGCCTCGGCGACGGTCTCGGGGGTCTGCTCGGTGCCCTGGGCGACGACGGTCCCGTCCTCCAGCAGCAGCTGGTTGCCGTCGACGCGGACCGTCGTCCCCTCCTTGACCGCCGACAGCACCTCCTTGCCGACGTCGTCGACGAGCGGGATGCCGGCGTTGACGAGGATCTCGGGGCCGAGGTTCGGGTAGCGGCCGGAGGTGCTGGGCGCGGCGTTGACCACCGCGGCGACCCGGCAGGCGACGAGGGAGTCGGCGCTGACCCGGTCGATGTCGACGTGGTCGATGACCGCGACGTCCCCGGGGCGCAGCCGCTTCGTGAGGTTCTTGGTGCGGCGGTCCAGCCGCACGGTGCCGGTCACTCCCGGGGCCGCTTCCGGCGCCCGGCCACGGCGGAGGGAGCCGATGCGCATGGCCTGCACTCTCCCACGGAGGCCTGGGCCGGCCGCCCTCCGACGCGCGTCGGCGACGCCTCGGTCACCCAGAGTGACCGACACCACGGGAACGGCGACACGCCGGACACGCGCGTTCCACCGGCCCCGCCGGAGCACTCAGGCGTGCTGTCTAGCGTTGTCCGGGTGACTCGAGGCGCGCAGGCAGTCGGCCGTACGGACTCCGACGACGAGGTCCGGCCGGAGACGCCCGAGGCGGTCGTCCACGAGCTGCCCGCACCCGAGCCGGCTGCCGGTGCCGACGACGAGGCGCCCCCACTGCCCGGCGCCACGACCCCGGCCGCTCCCCCGGCGCCCGCCGAGCCCGAGCAGGCCGGCCGCGGACGCCGCGGCCGGCGTGCCCTGCGCGGGCCGGGCCTGCGCGAGCGGCGCCGCCAGCAGACCCGCGCCACGATCATCGAGGCCGCCGCCGAGCTGTTCGCCGAGCGTGGCTTCGACGCGGTGAGCGTCGTGGAGATCGCCCAGCGCGCCGGTGTGGTCGAGAAGACGGTGTTCAACCACTTCCCGGTCAAGGAGGGGCTGGTCTTCGAGGCCGACCCGCCGATGCGCGCGGCGCTGCTCGAGGCGGTGCGCGGCCGGCCCGCCGGGGAGTCGGTCAGCGCGGCGGCCGGCACCTTCGTCGTCCGGGCGATGAGTGGGCTCGGCGCCCCCGAGGCCGCCGTCGGCGTGGCCGAGATGGCGCGGGTGATCCGCGGCAGCCGCACCCTTCAGGTGCGCGAGCGGGAGATCCTCGGCGAGCTGACCACCGCGCTGGCCGAGCTCATCGCCGAGGAGACGCAGGCCGAGCCCGGGGAGCTCGCGCCCTGGCTGGCCGCGCACGCGGTGCTCAGCCTGTACGCCGCGCTGCTGGAGCTGGCCCGCGACCGGGTGCTCGCCGGCGTCTCGGGGCCGGAGCTGTCGGCGGAGCTGCGGGCCCGCGGCGAACGCGGGCTGGCGCTGCTGCAGTTCGGACTCGCCGGCTACGCCAAGCGGAGGTAGCGCGCCGGGCCACACCGCGGCGGCCTCGTCCACGAGTGAGCAGTGGGGGACGGCGATGCCGGCGTGTCCCAGCGTGTCGGCGACCCCAACTGCCCCGCTCGGCAGGGCGGAGACGTCAGACCGGGAGCTGCAGCGCCCGCAGCAACTGGCCGGCGCGGTCGCCGGGGATGTCCGGGTCCTGGGTGAACAGCGCGACGGCGACCATGTACTCGTCCTCCCCTGCCCAGCCGTGGCCCTCGGCGCACAGCCGGCGGATGTGGTCGCGCACCTTCGGCTCACTGCTGTACTCGCCGTAGTCCAGGCCCATCGCGAGGAAGTTCACGACCCGGTAGCCGAGGTCCTCGGCGGTGCGGACCGTCGTCTCCGGGTCGGCGTAGCTCGGCACCGCGGTGACCACGTTGCGGTAGCCCGCCTTGAGCAGCTGGAGCACCAGGTCGTTGCCGTACACCCCGCCCCACAGCTCGGGCATGAGGATGTCGCGATCCGGCGCCGGGATGTAGGGCGGGTTGGCGATCACCGTGGACACCCGGGGTGCGGCCGCGGAGTCGGCGCCGTCGAAGAAGTCGCCGAGCTCCACGGTGTAGCGGTCGGCGACCCCGCGGGCGGCGATGTTCTCCCGCGCCCGCTCGACCGACGGGCCGCTGATGTCGAAGCTGCGCACGCGCAGGTCCGGGAGGCCGGCCACCACGTCGGCGATGGCGGTGGCGTCACCGGTACCGAGCTCCACCACGCCCTCGCGCGCCCAGCCCAGCTGCTCGCGGTACTGCGCGAGCAGCATGCAGACGCTGAACCCGTAGTGCGCCGACTCGTCGACGGAGGAGAAGCAGCTCACCGGGCGGCCCCGGTCGGCGGGCGGTGGACGAGGGGCCGCGCGGCTGCGGCGGTGCGGGAAGGGTCGGGCACGATCCGGCCCTACCCGGCTCGTCGCGCCGTCACTCCTGACCGCGGACCAGCCCGTTCAGGCGGCCGCGCGTGCGGTCGCCGCCACGGCCAGCAGCTCGCGTGCGTGCGCCTGCCCGGTGTCGCTGTCGGTGAGCCCGGAGAGCATCCGGGCCAGCTCGCGGACCCGGTCCTCGCCGTCCACGGCCCGGATGTCGGTGCCGGTGACGCCCGCACCGGTGTCCGGGGACTTGTCCACGACCAGGTGGGTGTCGGCGAACGCCGCGACCTGCGCCAGGTGGGTGACGACGACGACCTGGTGCTGCCGGGCCAGCCGCGCCAGCCGGCGGCCGATCTCCCCGGCGGCCTGCCCACCGACCCCGGCGTCGACCTCGTCGAAGACCATCACCGGCACCGGGTCGGCCCCGGCGAAGACCACCTCGATCGCGAGCATCACCCGGGACAGCTCACCGCCGGAGGCGCCCTTGTGTACCGGCCGCGGCGGGGCGCCGGGGTGTGCGGCCATCAGCAGCGCCACCTCGTCGATGCCGTCGGGGCCGGGGGCGTCCGGGTCGCTCTCGACGGAGAACGAGACGCGCGCGCTCTTCATCGCCAGCCCGGCCAGCTCGCGGCCCACCTCGGCGGCGAACCCGTCGGCGGCCGCGCGTCGTCCGGCCGACACCTGCGCGCCGAGGTCGTCGACCTCGGCGCGGGCGGCGTCGCGCGCGGTCTCGAGGGCCTCGAGCGCCTCGTCGGAGACGTCGAGCTCGTCCAGGCGGCGGCGGGCGTCCTCGGCCCAGGCCAGGACGCCGGCCACGCCCTCGCCGACGTCGGCGTACTTGCGCACCAGGGCGGTGATCGCCGCGCGCCGGTCCATCACCTCGGCCAGCCGGGCCGGGTCGGCGTCGAGGTCGGCGACGTAGGTGGCCAGCTGCCCGGCCACGTCGGAGACCACCGCGATCGCGTCGGTCAGGTCCTGGGCGAGCATCACCAGCGTGGGGTCGTCGGAGGCGGCCAGCGTCCGCTCGGCGATGGCCAGCGCGGCGCCGGCGTCCTGCGGCAGGTCGTCCCCGAGGTCGCCGGTGACGTCGCCGACCAGCGCGGTGCGGGCCTCGTCGGCGGCGGCGCGCAGCGCGTCGGCGTCGCTGAGCCGCCGGGCCTGGGCGTCCAGCTCGTCGTCCTCCCCCGGCTGCGGACCCACGGCCTCGATCTCCTCCAGCCCGTGCCGGAGGACGTCGGCGGCCTGCGCCAGCTCCCGGGCCTGGCCGCGCCGGCGCTCGAGGTCACCGGCCAGCTGCCGCCAGCGGCCGTACGCCTCGCGGTAGCGGTCCAGCAGCGCCAGGTGCGCGGTGCCGGCGTAGCGGTCCAGGGCCCGGCGCTGCTCGGCCGGGCGGGACAGCCGCAGCTGGTCGCTCTGCCCGTGCACCGCGAGCAACCCCTCAGCCAGCTCGGCGACCACGCCGACCGGGACGCTGCGCCCGCCGAGGTGGGCGCGCGAGCGGCCCTCGGCGCTGACCGTGCGGGCCAGGATGAGCGTGCCGTCGTCGTCGGGGTCGGCACCGGCATCGGCCGCCCGCTCCCACACCGGGGAGTCGGCGGGCAGCGCCAGCCGCCCCTCCACGCCGGCCCGCCCGTTGGCGCGCACGCGTCCCGGGTCGGCCCGGCCGCCGAACAGCAGCGTCAGCCCGGTGACGACCATCGTCTTACCGGCGCCGGTCTCGCCGGTGACCACGGTGAGGCCGTCGCCGAGCTCGAGGGTGACGTCGTCGATGGCGCCGAGCCCGCGGATGCGCAGCTCGGTCAGCCGGCCCCGCGTCGTCCCGCCGTCGGCCGGCTGGGTCGCGGCGGCCGGCTCGGCCGGATGCGCCGCGCGGGCCGGCCGCCGGGTCTCACGCGTCGTCGTCCGTGCCGCCACCGCTGCCCTCCCCCCCGTCCCCGCGGACCCAGCCGCGGGCCAGCACGTTGCGGTCCGAGCCCATCTCGTGGCCCGGGTCGTGCCGGCGGGCGTCGCGGAACCCGCGTACCGGCAGGCCGAACTTGGCCACCAGCCGGTCGCCGAACGTGGTCGCGTGCACCCGCGCGATGCGCACCGGCCGGGCCGCCCGGCGGATGTCGACCCGCCCGCCCTCGGGCACCTCCAGCGCGCGCCGACCGTCGGCGGACACGCGGGCGCGGTTGCCGTCGGCCGGGATGGCCACGGTGAGCACCGAGTCCGGCGAGGTGACCAGCGGCCGGGAGAACAGCGCGTGCGCGTTGGACGGGACGACGAGCATCGCCTCGACGTCGGGCCACACGACCGGCCCACCGGCGGAGAAGGCGTAGGCGGTCGACCCGGTGGGCGTGGCGAACAGGACGCCGTCGCAGCCGAAGCTGGTCAGCGGGCGGCCGTCGATGGCCACGACGACGTCGAGCACCCGCGAGCGCTCGGACTTCTCCACCGACGCCTCGTTCATCGCCCAGGTGCCGCCGACGACGGCGCCGGTGGCGTCGAGGACGTCGACCTCGATGGCCAGCCGCCTCTCCACCGAGTACTCGCACCGCTCGATCGCGGTCAGGGTCTCCTCGACCGCCTCGGGCTCGGTCTCGGCGAGAAAGCCGACCCGGCCCAGGTTGACGCCCATGAGCGCGGCGTTGCTGTAGCGGGCGAGCTCGGCGGCGCGCAGGAAGGTGCCGTCGCCGCCGAAGACCATCACGATCTCCGCGCCGCGGGCGGCCTCGGCGTCGGCGGGCACCACCTGGGCACCCTCGATGCCGAGCGCTCCCGCCTCGTCCTCGAGCAGCCGGACGGTGATCCCGCCCCTGGCCAGGCGGGCCGCAGAGCTGCGGGCGAGCTCGACGATGTCCTGACGGCCGGTGTGCACGGCGAGCAGCACGTGCCGGCCGCCGCTGGGCGCCCAGACGGTGGGGCTGACCTCTGTCACTCGTCCTCCTCGGGGGCGGCGGCCGGCGGGGTGCCGGCGCGGCCGCGGTGCTGGCTGGCCGACGGGTCCTGGATACCCGTCACGACGGGCCCTCCTCGACGGCGCGGCGCACGTCGTCCTCCTGCGGTGGCCCGGCGTCCCGGCGCAGCCAGAGGAAGAACTCGACGTTGCCGGCCGGCCCGGGCAGCGGGCTGGCGACGACACCCGCCGTCCCCCAGCCCAGCTCGGCGGCCGCCCGCGCCACCGTCAGGACGGCGTCCTGCCGGTGCGCCGGGTCGCGCACCACCCCGCCGGTGCCGAGGCGCTCGCGGCCCACCTCGAACTGCGGCTTGACCATGGGCAGCAGGTCGGCCTCCGGGCCGGCGCAGGCCGTCAGTGCCGGCAGCACCAGGCGCAGCGAGATGAAGGACAGGTCGGCGACGACCAGGTCCACCGGGCCGCCGACCTGCTCGGGGGTGAGCGTGCGGACGTTGGTGCGCTCCAGCACCCGCACCCGCTCGTCGGTCCGCAGGGACCAGGCCAGCTCCCCGTAGCCCACGTCGACCGCCACGACCTCCCGGGCGCCGCGGCGCAGCAGCACCTCGGTGAAGCCGCCGGTGGAGGCGCCGGCGTCGAGCGCCCGCCGGCCCTCGACGGGCACGGGGAAGGCCTCCAGCGCGCCGAGCAGCTTGTGCGCGCCGCGGGAGACCCACGTGGGCTCGTCGGGGTCGGTGCGGACGACGACGGGCGTGTTGGCGTCGACCCCGGTGGCGGGCTTGGTGGCGGCCCGGCCGGAGACGGCGACCCGCCCCTCGGCGATGAGGGCGACGGCGTGCTCCCGCGAGCGGGCGAGGCCCCGCCGCACGAGCTCCGCGTCGAGCCGGCTGCGGCGGACCATCAGAGCTGGTCGATCGTGCCGAGCTCGCGCTGCAGCCGGGCGTGCTCGGCCTCGAAGACGGCGACGTGCTCGGCCACCGGCCGCTGGTCGAGGTCGGCGAAGAGGGTGCTCCCGTCCCCGACTCGGGCGTCCTCCGGCGCCGCCTCGACCGGGGCGGCCTCGACCGGGGCGGCGTCGACCGGGGCGGCGTCGACCGGGGCGGCCGGGACCGGCGCCGGACCGCCCACCGGACCGGGCCGGGGCGGCCCCGGGACCGGTCGCGGTCGGGACGGGTCGGTCATCGTAGGCCTCTCGGGTGGACGGGCGCGGCGCGAGCGGGCGCCGGCGGGACCTCGGGGACCGGCGGTCCGGGCACGGCCCGGTGCTGTTCCCCCGGCTCGCGAGGGTACCGGCCGGGGGTGACGCGCACGGGTCGGCGGCGGACGCTAGCGTTCGGCCGCCCGGTCCCCGAACGCGATGGAGACGTGCCCGCGTGGCCACGATGGAGCAGTGCATGACCGCCCTCGAGAGCATCCTCGGCGACCTCGCCGCCAAGCCGGCGGCCCAGGGCCTCGACCGCAGCCTGTCCTGCCGGCTAACCGACCTCGGCCAGGTCGTCCGCGGCCGGCTGGCCCGGGGCTCGGTGCGGGAGCTGCGGACCGAGTCCGACGGGCAGTCGCCGGAGAAGGCCGACATCCGGCTCACCCTGACCAGTGACGACCTCGTCGCCCTGACCGAGGGGCGGCTGTCGTTCGGCCCGGCCTGGGCGTCGGGGCGGGTGAAGCTGGAGGCCGGCCTGCGGGACATGCTGCGCCTGCGCTCCCTCCTCTGACCCGGCGCCCGCAGGCCCCGAGCCGGACGGCTGCCGCTGTCCTCGCACGTCAGGGCGTCAGCGCCCACCGCCGCAGCACGGCGGCGGCGGCCTCGTCGTCGGCCGTCACCTGCGCCGGTGCGGCGGCCTCCGGGTGCCGCACCCAGTGCGCGACGCACAGCGCACGCAACCCGTCGAGCCCGTCGGCGCTCGCGGGGGCCTCGGCCGCGTCGCGGCCCAGCCGCAGGGGCCCGTCCCCGCGCCGGACCGTCCATCCACCGCAGCGCCAGGCCCCCTCCGTGGCGACGACGCCCGGGTGGCTGCTGAGCAGGCCGCCGGCGTCCGGTGCGAGCAGGTCCGGCCGCTGGTCCGGGCCGGCGGCGAGCAGGGTCGCCGGGTCGGTGACGCCGGTGAGGACGAGCAGCGTCGCCGCCTCCGCCCGGCGGCCGCCCTCGACGTCGGTGTCCAGCCGGTCACCCACCACCAGCGGGCAGCGTGCGTCCGTGCGGCGGACGCACTCGGCGTGCATGGCCGGGTCCGGCTTGCCGGTCACGAGCGGACGGCGGCCGGTCACGGTGCTGACCACCCCGACCAGTGCGCCGTTGCCGGGCAGCGGGCCGCGCGGCGACGGGACGGTGGCGTCGGCGTTGGTGGCGACGTGCTCGGCGCCGCCCCGGACGGCCACCACGGCCTCGGCCAGCTCGGTCCACCCGACGTCGCGGCCGAAGCCCTGGACCACGGCGAGCGGCGCGTCCTCGGCGCGGGTCACCACGGTGAGCCCGGCGGCCTCGAGCGCGGCGGCGACGCCCGGGCCGCCGACCGCCAGCACGCGGGCGCCGGTGCCCAGCCGCTGCGCGACGACGGTGGCCGCCGCCTGCGAACTGGTGATCACCTCGGCGGCGCTCGCCGGGACGTCCAGGGCGGTGAGGTGTGCGGCGACCTCCTCCGGCGTCCGGGAGGCGTTGTTGGTGACGAACCCCAGCCGCATGCCCGCCGCCCGCGCGGCCGCCAGGGCCTCGGGCACGCCGGGCACCGCCTCGGGCCCGACGTAGACGACGCCGTCGAGGTCGAGCAGCGCGACGTCGTACGCCCGGCAGGGCGGCTCGGGTGCTCCGACGGAGAGCGGGACCGGCGCGGCGCTCACGAGGTCTCCCCGCCGCGGCGGGCCCGCACCCCGCGCAGCGCCCGGGAGTAGTGGCCGAGGTCGGGCCGCATCGCCACAGCGAGGGCCAGGTGCTCGGCGGCGAGGTCGAGGTCGCCCGCCCGGCTGGCCGCCAGACCCAGGCCGAACTGCGCGTAGTCGTCGGCCGGGTTGCGGACGATCAGTTCGCGGAAGGTGCCCACCGCCTCGGTGTAGCGGCCGGCGTCGTACTGGGCGCGCGCGAGGGCCTCCAGCAGGCTGCGCGACCCGGGCTCGGCCTCGGCGGCGCGCGCCAGGATCATCGCGGCCGCGGCCGGGTCGCGGTTGGCCAGCAGTTGCAGGCCTCGCTGGTACCAGTCGTAGACGTCGCCCTCGGGCGCCCCCGCGTCGGACACCGCCGCTCCCTCGGTCCGGGTGCCGCCGGACGGTGTCGGCGCCGGCTCTCCCCCGCAGCCCGCGACCTGCACCGACCGGAGCGCACCACTCCTACGATTCCCGTCGTGCTCTCGTCGTCGGCGGACTCCACGCACCCGGCAGCTGCGACGGGACTCGAGCTCCGGCCCTTCCGCGCCCTCACCTACCGGCGACGAGACCCCGGGCACCTGGCCCGGGTGAGCTCGCCAGCCTACGACCTGGTGACCCCCGAGGGCCGGGACCGCCTGGCCGCCGCCGACCCGCACAACATCGTGCGCCTGATCCTGCCCGGCGTCGCCTCTGGGTTCGACGGCGCCGACGCCACCCGCAGCTCGGTCGCCGTGGCCGCCGCCACGCTGCGCGACTGGGAGGACTTCGGCGTGCTCGAGCGCGACCCCGGCCCGGCGCTGTGGGTGTACGCCATGCGCCCCGCGGACGGCGCTCCCGAGACGGTCGGCTGGCTCGGCGCGGTGGGCCTGCCCCCGGCCGGCTCCCGCGCGGTCCTGCCGCACGAGGACACCTTCCCCGTCGCCGTGGAGGGACGCCGCGCCCTGCTCGCGGCCACCTCGACCGACCTGGAACCCATCGTGCTGGCGCACGATCCGCAGCCCGACGTTCCGGCGCTAACCGCCGTGGCCCAGGACGGCGCGCCGACCCTCGAGGTGACCGACGCCGACGGCGTTCGGCACGCCCTGTGGCGGGTGACCGACCCCACGCTCACCGGCGCGGTCAGCGCCGCGCTCGCCGACACTGCTGCGGTCATCGCCGACGGTCACCACCGCTTCGCCGCCGCGCGGGCACACGGGGCGCACGCCATCCTGGCGCTGGTCACCCCCATGGGACCGGGCGGACTGAGGGTGCAGCCGATCCACCGCGTGGTGCCCGACCTGGCCCTCGACGAGGCGCTGGCCGCGGCGTCGGCCGGCTTCCGGGTCACCGAGCTCGGCACGGACGCCGCCGGCCCCGCCGAGGCCGTCTGGCGGTGGATCGCCGACCCCGCCGGGTCGGGCCTGCTGGTGAGTGACGGCGCCCGGCTGGTCCGGCTGGACGCCCCCTCGGGCGAGGTGCTCGCCGCCGTCCCCCCGGAGGCGCCCGCGGCGTGGCGCGGCCTGGACGTGGTGCTCGCCCACCACGGGCTGGTGCAGCGGCTGTGGGGGCGCGACGACGACCACGAGGGTGTGCTCATCGCGCACGGCGTCGCGGACGCGCTGGCCGGCGCGCGGAGCCGCCGCGGCGTGGCCGTGCTGCTGCGTGCGCCCTCGCCGGCAGACGTCGCCGCCGTGGCCCGGGCGAACGCCCGCATGCCGCGGAAGTCGACGCTGTTCGTGCCCAAGCCGCGGACCGGCCTGGTGCTGCGGCCGCACGGGGACTGACCGGCCGCTCAGGCGGTGCGGGCGTCGGGGCCCGCGGACCGCGGCACCTTGCGCCCGCGCCGGCAGTTGACCTCCGTCACCGACGTGGTGCCGGTGGCCGTCCGCCAGAACCGCCGCTGCAGTGCGCCCTCGACCTCGACCACGTCACCGGCCTGCCACGCCGTGATGCGCCGCTGGAGCGCGCGGTCGTAGGTGATGCACGGCAACGTGTCCGTCGACTGCCCCCTGACCCGCGGCTCGAGGCGGCGCACCACCAGGCGGAAGCTGACCAGCGTGTCGCCGCTGGGCAGCGTCCTCACCTCGGCGGGAGCGGACAGCCTCCCGCGGAGCACCACGTCGTTCCGGTCGATCACAGCCACGCTCATGACGGCAGCCTCGCCGCGCGGTGCCGCCCGGACCAGGCCCGCCGGTGGTCTGTGGACCGAGGGTGCCGGTGTGGACGACGCCGCTGCGACCGTCGGTGGTCAGTGCTCGGCGTCGACCTCGGGTCCGTCGGTCTCGCCCAGGAGCTCGGCGACCTCGGCCTCGACGTCGTCGTTGAAGTCGTAGTCGTCGGCCCCGCCGGGCTCGTCCGTGAACTCGACGTCGTCGTCCGTGTCCTCGGGGTCGTCGTCCGTGTCCTCGGGGTCGTCGTCCGTGTCCTCGGGGTCGTCGTCCGTGTCGGCCGGCACGGTCTCCGCCGACCCGGACACCCCCGCGGCAGCCTCCTCGTCCCCGTCCGGAGCCGCATCGGCCACGGGCAGCTCCTCCTCGGCGAACTCGACGTCCTCCTCGGGGGTGTGGGCCGCCACCGCGGCGCGCCACTGCTCGGCGGCCGCTGTCTCGCCGACCGCGTCGAGGAGGTCGGCGTAGGCGGTCGCCAGCCGCAGCACCGTGGGATCGGTGAGGTCCACCGAGTCCGGTCGCGGCGAGCCACCGAGAGCGCTCTCCAGGACGAGCCGGGCCGCGGGCAGCTCACCGAGGTCCTGCCGGGCCCCGGCCTCGACCAGGCGGAGCTCGACGGTCTCCTCCGCGTCGGGCCGCTCGGCCAGCGCCTCGCGGACCAACCGCAGCGCCACCTCGGGCCGCCCCAGTGCCCGCTCGCAGTCGGCGAGGACCGCGCGGTACCCCGAGTCGCCGCTCATCCTGCGGTAGGCGCGCAGCTCGCGGGCGGCCTCGGCGTAGTCGCCGGCGTGGTAGGCGGCGACGCCCACGGCCTCCCGGACGACGGCGATGCGCGACGCCCGGTCGCGGGCCGCCTGCGCGTGGGCGAGCGCCTCCTCGGGCTGCTCGTCGACGAGGGTGCCGGCGACCACGAGGTGCCCGGCGACCTTCTGCGCGTTGCGTGGGTCGAGCGCGCGCAGCGCTGCGCGGATCGACCGGTCCAGGTCGCGCGGGTCGGCCCACTCGGGGATCTCCGGACCGGCCGGCACAGGAGGCGTGCGCTCCCCGCTCCGAGGCGGACGCTGGCCGCGTTCGGGCCCCCCGCGGCGGTCGTCGCCGGGACGGCGGTCGCGCCAGTCGTCCCGCTGACCGCCAGAGCGGCTCTCACGGGGCTGCCAGTCGCCGCGCGGCGCACCGGGTCGCTGCGGACGTCCGCCGCGCCGGTCCGGTGCGCCCTCCGGGCGTGCCGCTCGGGGACGGTCCCGCCACGCGGGGCCGTCACCCTGGTCCCGGTCCCCGGCCGGGCTCCGGTCCTGCCACTCGCTGCGCGCCCGTGCCGGATGCCGGTCCTGCCACTCACTGCGTGCGGGACGGTCCCGGTCCGCACGAGCCGGTCGGTCATCCCGTGTCCCCTCGCCCGAGGGACGCCGGTCGCGCCAGTCCCCGCGTCCGCCGGCCGGCCGGTCACCCTGCGGACGGCGGTCCTGCCACTCCCGACGCGGCCCGGCACCCGGACCACCCTCACGCTGGGGACGGCGGTCCTGCCACTCCCGACGCGGCCCACCCGCACCCGGGCCACCCTCACGCTGGGGACGGCGGTCCTGCCACTCCCGACGCGGCCCACCCGCACCCGGGCCACCCTCCCGCTGGGGACGGCGGTCGCGCCAGTCGGAGCGCTCGGCACGCTCCGACCGCCCGCCCTCGCCCTGGGGCCGACGCTGCGGCCGGTCGCCCTCGGGACGGCGCTCCTGCCACCCGCTGCGACCCTCCTCGGACCGGCCACCGGCGGGACGCCGCGCTTGCCACGATCCCTGACCGGAACCGTTCCGGCCTCCCCGGGGTCCCTGTCCGCCGGTACCGCCGGCGCCTCGTCGCGGTGAAGTCATGACCGTCTACGTACCTCGAGACTGGATGCAGCACGCGCAGTGCTGAAGAAGGTGTCTGGAAACGACAGAACGGGGGTCAGAGCACGTGGCTCTGACCCCCGTTCTGGAATGGTTGTCCGGCGGCGTCCTACTCTCCCACCCCGTCTCCAGGGCAGTACCATCGGCGCTGAGAGGCTTAGCTTCCGGGTTCGGAATGGGTCCGG
>NZ_NVPT01000143.1 GCF_002802985.1 Geodermatophilus chilensis
TTTCAGAGATTACTTTTCGTCTTGGTTTTTTATATATTCCTTAGTCATCGATGTGTACGTGTACGGTGTGGTCGGCCACTTCAGATGTGTGTAAGTGGGCATGACGCTCCTGGGCGGGTCCGGATCGGAGGAGGCGGTCCGGAGCACGGCGCAGCAGCCCCGCAGCTCGTCGCCGGCAGCGGTCAGCCCGCGGTGCTCCGGGTCAGGAGCGCGGCGGGGGCAGCACGAGCGCGTGCCGGAGCGTCATGACGCGAGCGTAGCGAGGGGCACCCCCGCTCCTCGCGGGCTTTCCTCTACAGTGGGTGCAGACCCCTCGTGTGGCGTCACCCTGTGAACCTCCCCAGGGCCGGAAGGCAGCAAGGATAAGCGGGCTCTGGCGGGTGCGCGGGGGGTCCTTGCTTTCTGTCGGCCTACCGGCCGACACCGCGGCCAGGTGCCGTTCCCGGCCTGCGTGGAGCCGCTGCCCGTGTCCCCGTCGGGAGACCCTCCGGGCCCCCGCGACCGGTCCACAACGGCGTCCGTCGATCCGTCGCCTCGTCCACGTAACCTGCTGCCGTGGCTCTGGCGCTCTACCGGAAGTACCGCCCGGCGACCTTCGCCGAGGTGGTCGGGCAGGAGCACGTGACCGCGCCGCTGGTCAACGCCGTCGACGGCGGGCGGATCAACCACGCCTACCTCTTCAGCGGTCCCCGCGGCTGCGGCAAGACGTCGTCCGCCCGGATCCTGGCGCGTTCGCTGAACTGCGAGCAGGGGCCGACGTCCACGCCCTGCGGTGTCTGCGGATCGTGCGTGGCCCTGGCGCCCGACGGGCCGGGCTCGCTCGACGTCATCGAGATCGACGCGGCCAGCCACGGCGGTGTGGACGACGCCCGTGACCTGCGGGAACGTGCCTTCTTCGCGCCGGTCAACAGCCGCTTCAAGGTCTACATCGTCGACGAGGCGCACATGGTGACGACGCAGGGCTTCAACGCCCTGCTCAAGCTGGTCGAGGAGCCGCCGGAGTTCCTCGTCTTCGTCTTCGCCACCACCGAGCCGGACAAGGTGCTGCCCACCATCCGGTCGCGTACCCACCACTACCCGTTCCGGCTGGTGCCGCCGACCACGCTGCGCGGGCTGCTGGAGAAGACCTGCACCGCCGAGGGCGTGCAGGTCGAGCCCACGGTCTTCCCGCTCGTGGTGCGCGCCGGCGGTGGCTCGGTGCGCGACTCGCTGTCCATCCTCGACCAGCTCCTCGCCGGCGCCGGCGAGGAGGGCGTCACCTACAGGAGCGCCGTCGGCCTGCTCGGCGTCACCGACGACGCGCTGCTGGACGAGACGATCGACGCCCTCGCCGCGCACGACGCGCCCGGTGTCTTCCGTGCCGTCGACCGGGTGGTGGAGGCCGGGCACGACCCGCGCCGCTTCGCCACCGACCTGCTCGACCGGCTGCGCGACCTCATCGTGCTCGACGCCGTCCCGGACGCCGGGGGCAACGGCCTGCTCGACTGCCCGCCCGACCGGCTGGACCTGATGAGCTCCCAGGCCCAGGCGCTGGGCTCGGCCACGCTCTCGCGGATGGCCGACACCGTGCACGCCGGCCTGACCGAGATGCGGGGGACGACGGCCCCGCGGCTGCTGCTCGAGCTGGTGTGCGCCCGGATGCTGCTCCCCGCCACGGACGACTCGGCGGCCGCGACCCTGCAGCGGCTGGAGCGCCTCGAGCGGCGGATGTCGATCGCCGGCGAGCACGCCGGCCGGCCGGGAGCCGAGCCCCCCGCCTCTGCCGCGCCGGTCCGCGAGGCGCGGCCGGAGCCCGCCGAGGTCGCACCCGAGCAGCCCGCCCGACCGGTGCGTGAGTTCGTGCGCAGGTCGCAGGTCACCGCCTCGGCGCCGAGCGCGCCCGCGCAGCCGGCACCGCGGCCCGCTCCCGAGCCCGCCCGCGCCGAGCCTCCTCGCGCCGAGCCGGCCCGCCCTGAGCCGGAGCCTGCCCGTGCCGAGCCCGCCCGGCCTGAGCCGGTGGCGGCCCGCGCGCCGGCCGACGACGGCTGGCCGGAGACCGCCAAGCCTGGATCGGGGGTGTCGTCCCGCCCGGCGCCGGCCGACGACGGCTGGCCGGAGACCACCCCGCCCGGCTCGGGCGCGCCGTCCCGCCCCAGTGCCCCGGCCCCGGCAGCTCCCGCGCCGGCCGCGGCCGAGGAGCAGCGCCCCCGGGTGGCCGTGGGGGAGCCGGACATCCCGCTGCCGCCGGAGCCCACCGACGACGAGGAGTGGCCGCACCCGGCGCAGCCCGCCGCGGCTGCGGCCGCGGCGTCGCGCCTCGAGCAGCCCCGCCCGACCGCGACGTCGGCGCCGCGGGCCGCTGCGGAGTCCTCACCGGCGCCGCGCGGCAGCGAGCCGACGCCGGTGGTCACCGCCAACCCGCCCGAGCCGGCCGGTGACGGCGAGCTGGACGCCGGCGACGTCCGCCGGGTGTGGCCCGAGCTGCTGGCAGTCGTCCGCCGGCACAAGCGGACCACCGAGGCGCTGCTGAAGTCCGCGCAGGTGCACGACGTCGCCAACGGCACGCTGACCCTGTCGATGACCTCGCCGGCGCTGGCCAAGATGCTCGGCGACGACCTGAACAAGGACGTCGTCCGCACGGCGCTGCAGGAGCTGCTCGGCGTGCGCTGGAAGGTGCAGACCGTCGTCGACGCACCCGGCCAGCCGGCGCCCGGCCGCACCGTCTCCCCGGAGGCCGCCCGGGAGGCGGCGCGGGCGGCGGAGGTGGCCGAGGCCAGCGAGCTCATGGCCGAGCGGGCGGCCGAGGGCACCGGGGGCGACCGGCCGCACGAGCCGGCGGTCGACCCCGAGCAGGCGGCGCTGTCCCTGCTGCGCACCCACCTGGGCGCCCGCCCCATCGATTGAAGGACCCCTGCAGGGTTCCGCTGGCCCCCTGCAGGGTCCCGCCGCGAGCCTGCGAGCGGCGGGGGGCAGGGGGTCCTTCCTCTAACTGCGGGTGAGGAGCTCGTCGAGGCGCTCGTAGCCCTCGCGCACGCCGACCTCCATGCCGCTGGCCACGAACGCGTCCCGGGCGGCGAAGGAGTCGACCAACGACGTGGAGGTGAGCCGGGTGCGGCCGTCGCCGAGGTCCTCGAGCACGAGCTTCTCGAGGGCGACGCCGTCGGGGTCGCCCTCGAAGGTGAAGGTCTGCACGATCAGCTCGTCGGGCCGCACCTCGTGGAAGCAACCGCGGAAGCCGTACTCCTCGCCGTCGCTGACCGACACGAAGCGGTAGGAGCCGCCGGTGCGGCAGTCGAAGATGTCGAAGCGCGTCGCGGTGTCGCGCGGGCCGACCCACTGGGCGAACAGCTCGGGGTCGGTGTGCGCGCGGAACACCTTGGCCGGCGGGGCGTCGAACTCGCGGGTGATCCGGACCAGCGGGACCTCCGGGTCGACGTCGATGCGGGTCTCGTGCGCGGTGGTGGTCATGTCGGGTTCCCTCCCTGTCCAGTGGTGTCGTCGTCCGGCATGGACGCCAGGACGCCGTCGAGACGGCGGTAGCGCTCCTCGGCCTGCCGCCGGTAGCGCTCGATCCACGTCGTCATGAGGTCGAGGACCTCGGCCTCGAGGTGCACCGGACGCCGCTGGGCGTCGCGGCTGCGGCTGACCAGGCCGGCGTCCTCGAGCACCCGCAGGTGCTTGGAGACGGCCTGGACGCTCACGTCGTACGGCTCGGCCAGCTCACCGACCGTGGCATCGGCGACCGCCAGCCGGGCGACCATGTCGCGCCGGGTGGGGTCCGCCAGGGCCGCGAAGACCCGGGAGAGCGGATCGGCGGCCATCGGGGCGTCCTCCCTTCCTCAACCGCTCGGTTGAGGAAGGAGCGTGGACCGGTCCGCGCGGCTCGTCAACCAGTTGGTTGCCGATGCCGACGTCCCCGCACCTGTCGTCCCCTCGGCCTACGCTCGGGTCATGTTCCCCGGAGGCCAGCCCGACATGGCACGTCTGCTCGAGCAGGCGCAGCAGATGCAGCAGCAGCTGGCTGCCGCGCAGGAGCAGTTGGCGCAGGAGGAGGTCACCGGCACCGCCGGCGGCGGCCTGGTCAGCGTCACGATGACCGGTCAGGGCGAGGTCACCGCGGTGACGATCGCGCCCGCGGCCGTCGACCCCGACGACGTCGAGAGCCTGCAGGACCTGGTCGTCGCGGCGTTCCGCGACGCCTCCCGCGCCGTCAACGAACTCACCGCCAGCCGCATGGGGCCGCTCGCCGGCGGCCTCGGTGGCGGCCTGGGGCTGCCCGGCCTGTAAGGGTCCGGACGCCCCACCACGACGAGAGGAACACCGTGTACGAGGGGGCCGTCCAGGACCTCATCGACGAGCTCGGCCGGCTGCCCGGCGTCGGGCCGAAGAGTGCCCAGCGCATCGCCTTCCACCTGCTGGCGGCCGAGTCCGCCGACGTCGGCCGGCTGGTTGCGGCACTGCAGCGCGTGCAGGCCGAGGTCCGGTTCTGCAACACCTGCTACAACGTCGCCGAGGGCGAGCAGTGTCGCATCTGCCGTGACCCGCGGCGCGCCGACGACGTCATCTGCGTCGTCGAGGAGCCCAAGGACGTCGTCGCCATCGAGCGCACCCGCGAGTTCCGCGGCCGCTACCACGTGCTCGGCGGTGCGATCAGCCCGATCGAGGGCGTCGGCCCCGACGACCTGCGGGTCAAGGAGCTCATGACCCGGCTGATGAGCGGCACGGTCACCGAGCTGATCATCGCGACCGACCCCAATCTCGAGGGTGAGGCGACCGCCGCCTACCTGGCCCGGCTGGTCGGCCCGTTGGGGCTGGCGGTGTCCCGGCTGGCCAGCGGCCTCCCGGTGGGTGGCGACCTGGAGTACGCCGACGAGGTCACGCTCGGCCGGGCGTTCGAGGGCCGCCGCCGCATCGACGCTTGAAGGACCCCGTCCTCCCCACCCCTCGCAGGCTCGGGGCGGGCCCCTGGACGGGGCCGGCGGACGTCACCTGCCTGACCTGGCCCGTTACCAGGTCACAGGATGGTGTCGATGAGGATCCCCTGCTCACTGTGACCTCGACGCCCGGCCTAGGGTCCGACCACGTCCGTGAGAGCTTCCGCCCTCCGGCCGTGAAGTCGGGAACTCATCCGGCCCACCGGGGCCGAGAAGGCAGGTCTTCCGCGATGCAGCGTCGTCCTCAACGCGTGCTCGCCGCTTCGGCGGCCACGCTGACCGCACTCACCCTGGCCGCCTGTGCCTCGAGCGACCGGGACTCCGGCGGCGGCGAGGGCGGTGAGGCAGCACAGTCCGGCGGCACCATGGTCTTCGGCGCCACCTCCGACCCCGTGATGCTCGACCCGGCGTTCGCCAGCGACGGCGAGACCTTCCGGGTCATCCGCCAGGTCTACGAGGGCCTGCTGACCAACGAGCCCGGCGGCACCGACCCGGTGCCGGCCCTGGCCGAGGACTACGAGGTCAGCGAGGACGGGTTGGAGTACACCTTCAACCTGCGCCAGGGCGTGAAGTTCCACGACGGGACGGACTTCAACGGCGAGGCGGTCTGCTTCAACTTCGAGCGCTGGTACAACTTCGAGGGTCTGGCCCAGAGCCCGAGCGCCTCGACCTACTACCAGGACGTGTTCGGCGGTTTCGCCAACACGCCCGAGACACCCAACGTCTACGCCGGGTGCGAGGCGTCGGACGAGAACACCGCCGTCATCCGACTCAACAGGGTGACCAGCAAGTTCCCCGCCGCGCTGTCGCTGCCCGCCTTCTCCATCGCCAGCCCCACCGCGCTGCAGGAGTACGACGCCGACAACCTGTCCGGCAGCGACGACGCGCTGACCTACCCCGAGTACGCCCTCGAGCACCCGACCGGCACCGGGCCCTTCCGCTTCGAGAGCTGGGACCGCGGCAACGGCGAGGTCCGCATCGTCCGCAACGAGGACTACTGGGGCGAGCCGGCGCTGCTCGACGAGATCATCTTCCGCTCGATCGCGGACGGGAACACCCGCCGTCAGGAGCTGCAGGCCGGCTCGATCGACGGCTACGACTTCGTCGCCCCGGCGGATTACCAGTCCCTGCAGGGCGAGGGCTTCCAGGTCCTCGTGCGTGACCCCTTCAACATCCTCTACCTGGGCATCAACGGCGGGAACGTCCCCGACTCCGGCGCCAACCCGGCGCTGCAGGACCCGCGGGTGCGGCAGGCGATCGCGCACGCGATCGACCGCCAGACGATCGTCAACTCGCTGCTGCCCGAGGGCGCCGAGGCGGCCATCGAGTTCATGCCGCCGACCGTCGAGGGCTACGCCGAGGACGTCACCACCTACGGGTACGACCCCGACCGGTCGCGGCAGCTGCTGCAGGAGGCCGGTGCCGAGGGCACGACGCTGCGGTTCTTCTACCCGACCGAGGTCAGCCGGCCCTACCTGCCGGACCCGGCCGCGATGTTCCAGGTCATCAGTCAGAACCTGACAGACGCCGGCTTCACCATCGAGCCGACGGCGCTCCCCTGGAGCCCGGACTACCTGAACGCCGTCCAGGCCGGTGGGGCCGACATCCACCTGCTCGGGTGGACCGGTGACTACAACGACGCCTACAACTTCATCGGGACCTTCTTCGCCGCCAAGGCGGACGGCCTGGCCAAGGCGGAGTTCGGGGCGTTCAACGCGCCGGAGATCTTCCAGGCGCTGGCCCGGGCCGACGCCGAGCCGGACCCCGCCGCCCGCACCGTGCTCTACCAGGAGGCGAACCGGCTGATCATGGACTACCTGCCGGGTGTCCCGATCTCCCACTCGCCGCCGGCGCTGGTCGTGGCGGAGAACGTCAGCGGCCTGGAGCCCAGCCCGCTGACCGCCGAGGTCTTCTCCACGGTCTCCATCAGCGAGTGACCCCACGCCCGTCCCCGTCGGCGGCCTCCGGGCCGCTGGCGGGGACGGTGTCGTGACCGACTCCTGACCGAGGAAGGACGACCCGCGCGCCGTGCTCCGCTTCATCGTCCGACGGCTCCTGCAGCTCGTCCCGATCCTGCTGGGCCTGTCGGTCCTGCTCTTCGCCTGGCTGCGCGCCCTGCCCGGCGGTCCGGCGCAGGCCGCCCTCGGCGAGCGAGCGACGCCCGAGGCGATCGCCCGCTACAACGAGCTGTTCGGCCTGGACCAGCCGATCTGGGTCCAGTACCTGCGCTTCCTCGGTCGCGCCGTCCAGCTCGACTTCGGGACGTCGGCCCGCACCGGGCGCGCGGTGACCACCGAGTTCCTCGAGCGGATGCCCGGCACCGTCGAGCTGACGGTCTTCGCCATGGTCTTCGCCGTCGGCGTCGGCATCCCACTGGGCTACCTGGCCGCGCGGAAGCACGGCAGCTGGCTGGACTCCACCGCCGTCGTCGGGTCGCTGCTCGGCGTCGCGATCCCGGTCTTCTTCCTCGCCTACCTGCTCCGGCTGCTGTTCGCCGTCGAGCTGGGCTGGCTGCCCGGGTCGGGCCGCCAGGAGGTCCGCATCGACGCCACCCACATCACGAACTTCTACGTCCTCGACGGCCTGCTGACCCGCGAGTGGGACGCCGCCTGGGACGCCTTCCTGCACCTGGTGCTGCCGGGCATCGCGCTGGGCACCATCCCGCTGGCCATCATCGTGCGGATCACCCGCGCCTCGGTGCTCGACGTCGTCAACGAGGACTACGTCCGGACGGCGAACGCCAAGGGCCTGGCGGCCGACACCGTGCGCCGCCGGCACGTCGTCCGCAACGCCCTGCTGCCGGTGTCCACCACGATCGGCCTGCAGACCGGCCTGCTGCTGTCCGGGGCCGTGCTGACCGAGACGGTCTTCGCCTTCGGCGGGGTCGGATCGGCGATCTACGACGCGATCTTCGCCCGTGACTTCGCGATCCTGCAGGGCTTCATCCTCATGCTGGCGGTGGTCTACGTCCTGGTGAACCTGCTGGTCGACATCTCCTACGGCCTCCTGGACCCGAGGGTGCGGGTCCGTTGAGCTCGCGGATCGGACGGGGGCGGAGCCGGTGACCGCGATGGGCGACGTCCGCCGGCAGCGGATCGACGAGCTGGCCGCCCGCGCCGGGAGGGTGCCCGAGGGTGAGGGCGGGGTGTCCCTCGTCAGGAGCGCCTTCCGCCGGCTGCGGCGCAACCCGGTGGCGATCCTGGGTGCGGTCATCGTCGTGGTCTTCCTGGTGGTCGCCGCGTTCGCACCGTGGCTGGCCCCGCGCGACCCGCTCGCGCAGACGCTGCTGAGCGAGGTCCGCCCCGGCGCCATCCCCGGGCCGCAGGAGGGCTTCCCGCTCGGCGCCGACCAGCTCGGCCGCGACCTGCTCTCCCGGCTGGTCTACGGCTCGCGGCAGTCGCTGCTCATCGGCGTGGTGTCGACCGTGCTCGGCGCGGTGGTCGGGATGGCCGTCGGCGTGCTGGCCGGGGCCTTCGGCGGCTGGGTGGACACCGTCGTGATGCGGTTCGTCGACATCCTGCTGTCGATCCCGAGCCTGCTGATGGCGATCAGCATCTCGGTGCTGCTGGGCCAGAACCAGTACGCGCTGATGATCGCCATCGCGGTCACCCAGGTCCCGGTGTTCGCCCGGCTGCTGCGTGGCTCGATGCTCGCCCAGCGGGGCAGCGACTACGTGCTCGCGGCCCGCGCCCTGGGCGTCAGGCACGGCCGCATCGTCTTCGGCCACGTGCTGCCCAACTCGCTGTCCCCGGTCATCGTGCAGGCCACGCTGTCCCTGGCGACGGCGATCATCGAGGCCGCCGCGCTGTCCTTCCTGGGCCTCGGCGACCCCGACATCGCGCGGCCGGAGTGGGGCGCGATGCTGGCCACCGCGCAGGCCTTCCTGTCCGTCCGGCCGGCCCTGGCCGTGTGGCCGGCGCTGTGCATCATCGTCGTCGCCCTCGGCTTCACCCTGCTCGGGGAGTCGCTGCGGGAGGCCCTCGACCCGAAGTTCCGGAGGTGACCCGCGATGACGACGGGCGAGCGAGCATCGCAGGGAGATGCCCGGAGCCGACAGGGAGTGAGCATCGCAGCGAGCGCCAGCGAGCGAGGAGCGGAGCGACCGCGGAGGCGACTCGGGGCGTCGACCGAGGAGCGGAACGAGCCCGGAGTCGAGCAGTGAGGGAGCCGGTGTCCATCGAGGCGATGCCGCCCGAGGACGCCGTGCGCGGCGACGTCCCGGTGCTGGAGGTCGAGGAGCTCTCGGTGACCTTCGCCCGCCGCGGCGAGCAGCCGACCCGGGCCGTCGACGGGGTGAGCTTCTCGGTGGCCGCGGGCGAGACGGTGGGCCTGGTGGGGGAGTCCGGCTGCGGGAAGTCGGTGACCTCGCTGGCGGTCATGGGGCTGCTGCCGCGGCGCGGCGTGCAGGTCGGCGGTTCGGTGCGGCTCGGCGGCACCGAGCTCATCGGGGCGCCGGACCGGACGCTGCGTCGGTTGCGCGGGTCGGAGATGGCGATGGTCTTCCAGGACCCGCTGTCCTCGCTCAACCCCACCGTGTCCATCGGCACCCAGGTCACCGAGGTGCTCGTCGAGCACCGCGACATGGGGAAGAAGGAGGCGGTGGCCGAGGCGGCGGCGCTGCTGGACCGGGTCGGCATCCCCGACCCCACCCGCCGGCTCAAGGAGTACCCGCACCAGCTGTCGGGCGGCATGCGGCAGCGGGCGCTCATCGCGATGGCCCTGGCCTGCTCGCCGCGCCTGCTCATCGCCGACGAGCCGACGACGGCCCTCGACGTCACGATCCAGGCGCAGATCCTCGAGCTGCTGCGCGAGCTCGTCGTCGACTCGGGGACGGCGCTGGTGATGATCACCCACGACCTCGGGGTCGTCGCCGGCCTCTGCGACCGGGTGCACGTCATGTACGCCGGGAAGATCATCGAGACCGCCGACCGGCACGATCTGTTCGCCCGGCCCCGCCAGCCCTACACCGGCGGCCTGCTCGCCTCGGTGCCGCGGCTGGACGCCGGGCGCGGCGTCCCGCTGACGCCGATCCGCGGCTCGGCCCGCGACGCCATCCCGTGGGCCGAGGGCTGCGCCTTCGCCCCGCGCTGCGACAACGCCCAGGACGACTGCCTCACCGAGGTCGCAGGGAGCACCGTGCCACTGGAGTACGACGGGCCCGGCCGCGAGCTGCGCTGCCGGCACCCGCTCACGTACCCGGCGGCCCCCGCCGGGGCGACCGCCTCCGGAGCCGGCCGGTGACCGCGGCGGGCGAGCCCCTGCTGCGGGCCGAGGGTCTGCAGGTGCACTTCCCCATCAAGCGGGGGGTCTTCTTCGACCGCACGGTCGGCCACGTCCGCGCCGTCGACGGCGTCGACCTGGCCATCGACCGTGGCACGACCTACGGGCTGGTGGGCGAGTCCGGCTGCGGCAAGTCCACGCTGGGCCGCGCCGTCCTGCGGCTGGTCGAGCCCACCGCCGGGCAGGTGCTCTTCGACGGCACCGACGTCGCCTCGCTGAAGGGTGAGGCGCTGCGCACCATGCGCCGGCGGATGCAGATGGTGTTCCAGGACCCGCTGGGCAGCCTGGACCCGCGGCAGGACGTCGAGTCACTGCTGTCCGAGCCGCTGCGGGCGCACGGGCTGGGCGGCGGCAAGGTGGGGATCGCCGCGCGGGTCCGGGAGCTGCTGGACGCCGTCGGGTTGCCGGCCGCCGCGCTGCGCCGGTACCCGCACGAGTTCTCCGGCGGTCAGCGGCAGCGCATCGGCATCGCCCGCGCCATCTCGCTGGAGCCGGACCTGCTGATCGCCGACGAGCCGGTCTCCGCGCTGGACGTCAGCGTGCAGGCGCAGGTGGTCAACCTGCTCGAGGAGCTGCAGCAGCGGCTGGGCCTGACCTACCTGGTCATCGCGCACGACCTGGCGGTGGTGCGCCACATCAGCGACGTCGTCGGCGTCATGTACCTCGGGTCGCTGGTCGAGCAGGCGCCGTCGGGGGTCCTCTACGACGAGCCGCTGCACCCCTACACGCGGGCGCTGATGAGCGCCGTCCCGGTGCCGGACCCGGTGGTGGAGGAGCGGCGGGAGCGGATCCTGCTGGCCGGTGACCTGCCCTCGCCGGCGAACCCGCCGAGCGGCTGCCGGTTCCACACCCGCTGCCCGTGGCGGCAGGAGACCCGCTGCGACGACGAGGTCCCGGTGCTGCGGGAGCTGGCGCCGGGCCACCTGGTGAGCTGCCACTGGGCCGAGGAGATCCGGGACGGCGTGCTGCGGCCGAAGTCACCGGAGGAGGTCGCGGCCACCCAGGGCGTGTCGGTCCGGGCCACCGGCGCGGAGGGGCTGGAGACCGACGCGCTGGTCCAGGGCGTCGACGAGCCGATCGAGCGGCGCTGAAGCGGGCTCACCCGAGGACGACGTCATCCCCTCTCCGGAGCGCCCGGCGGACCCGCAGCCGCAGGACCCGGGCGTAGGCGCGGACGAACTGCGTGTAGCCCGGGGTCGGGCCGTGGTAGCCGAGGAAGCCGTGCGGACCCTCGACCATCTCGCCGGTCCGGACGTCGTAGCGGCTCTGGTGCCACGGGCAGACCAGACAGCCGTCGGCGTCCACGCTGCCCTCGGAGAGGTCGGCGAGCTGGTGGCGGCAGCGCCGGGAGACGGCGAAGTACCGGCCGTCCCGGTTGCCGACGGCCCAGTCGCCGACGCGGCGGACCGCTCCCGGCGGCAGGTCGGCGGCGGGGATCCGGTCGGGCTCGGTCATGCGTCCTCCAGCGGTCTCGGGCCCCGGGCCCACGGTTCGCTCACGCAGGGCGCTCCGCTCCTCGCTCGTTCCTCGCTGCGGTGCTCACGCCCCTGTCCACTCACGGCCCTACCCGCGGGACGACGGGTCAGACCGGCCGGCGTGGGTAGGGTCGCCGCATCCGAACCCCCGGAGGTCCCCCCGTGCGCCGGCTGCCCGCCGTCCTCGTCCCGCTGGCCGCCGTGGTCCTCCTCGGCGGGGGGCCCGCGCTGGCGGAGCCGCCGTTCGACGTGCCAGCGCAGCTCACCGACGACGTCGACGTCCTCAGCACGTCCGAGGAGTCCCAGGTCGAGGACGCCCTCGGCCAGCTGCGCTCCGCCGACGGCACGCAGCTGTTCGTCGTCTACGTGTCCTCCTTCGACGGGGTGCAGCAGGGCCAGTGGGCGCAGGCCACCGCCGACGCCTCCGGCCTGGGCACCGGCGACGCGCTGTTCGCCGTCGCGGTCGACGACCGGCGCTACGGCTACTGGGTGCCCGACGACTTCCCGCTGACCGACGCCGAGATCGAGCAGCTGCTGGTCTCCGACGTCGACCCGCGGCTGTCTCAGGAGGACTGGGACGGCGCGGCGGTCGCGCTCGCCGACGGGCTCGCCGGGGACGACGGCGGCTCCGGCAGCGGGCTGGGCACGGTGGCGGTGGTGGGCGGCATCGCGGCGGTCGCGGGCGGGGCCTACCTGGTCTCGCGGTCCCGCCGACGCCGGCAGGGACCGCCGCCCACCGAGCGGCTCGAGCGGCCCGACCCGAACGCCGGCGTCCCCACCGAGCAGCTGGAGGCGCAGGCCAGCACGGCGCTGCTGGAGCTGGACGAGGCGGTCAAGACCTCCCGGCTCGACCTCGACTACGCCCGGCTGCAGTACGGCCAGGAGGCGGTCGCCGGCTTCGCCGAGGCGCTGGCCGCCTCGGAGCAGGACCTGGCCAGGGCGTTCTCGCTGCGCCAGCAGCTGGACGACGAGTCGGGCGGGCGGGAGACCGGCGCAGACGAGCCGACCAAGCGGCGGATGCTGGCCGAGATGCTCCAGCTGACGACCGCGGCCGACGCGCGCCTGGACGAGCAGGCCGAGGCGTTCGACCGGCTGCGCGACCTGGAGCGCACCGCGCCACAGGCCCTCGACGCGTTGACCTCCCGCGCCACCGCGCTGCGCGGCCGGCTGCCCGCCGAGGAGGACCGCTTCGCCGCGCTGCAGCGCCGCTACGCCCCGGCCGCGCTCGCACCGGTCGCCGACAACCTGGCGCAGGCCCGGGCGCGGCTGGACGCCGCCGAGCAGGCGATCGCCGAGGCACGCGGCGACATCGCCGCCGGGCGGACCGGCGGTGCGGTCGGGGACATCCGGGTGGCCGAGGACGCCCTCGCCCAGACCGGCACGCTGCTCGACGCCGTCGGCCGGCTCGGCAACGACCTGCAGGCCGCCGAGGCCCGGGTGGCGCAGGTGCGGGCCGAGACCGAGGAGGACCTCGCCGAGGCCCGCGCCCTGGTCGCCGGGGGCACGGGCAGCGGACTGCGGCCGCAGGTGGCCCGCGCCGAGGCGGCCCTGGCCGCGGCCGACGCCGCGCTGCACCCGGCGGACGGCGGCCGGCCCGACCCGATGGCGGCGCTGCGCCAGCTGGAGGAGGCCGACATCGCGCTGGAGCAGGCGCTCGCCGTGGCCCGGGACGCCGACCAGCGGGCGCAGCGGGCCGCGGCCTCCCTGGACCAGGCGCTGCTCACCGCCCGGTCGGGCATCGCGGCCGCCGGCGACTTCATCAGCACCCGCCGTGGCGCCGTCGGCCCCGAGGCCCGCACCCGGCTGGCCGAGGCGCAGCGACACCTGGACGTCGCGGTCGCGCAGGGCCGTACCGACCCGGTCGGCGCCCTGCGCGAGGCCCAGCTGGCCGACGCCCTGGCCCAGGAGGCGCTGCAGCGGGCGCAGTCCGACGTGGCCGGCTGGGGCGACGGCGGGTACGGGCCCGGCGGGTACGGCCCCGGTGGGTACGGGCCGGGCGGGTTCGGCGGCGGCCACGGCGCGGGGTACGGCCGCGGCGGCGTGGACCTCGGCAGCCTGGTGCTGGGCGGTTAGACACACTTGTGGATCCCGGCGACCTGTCACACGCACGCAACGTCTGGCTCGTGAAACACATTAAACACAAATTATGA
>NZ_NVPT01000144.1 GCF_002802985.1 Geodermatophilus chilensis
CCGCCCTCCCGCCCTGCCGACGGCCGCACCGGCACCGAGGTCGTGCTCACCCTCCCCGGCGCCGGGAGACTCCGGCGTTGACCGGTGGACCGAGCGCGGGGCCCGGAGGGTCCCCGGTCGGGACGCGGGCTGCTGCTCAGCGGTGGCTGGGTACGGCAGCTGGCCGGGGGTGGACCGAGCGCGGGGCCCGGAGGGTCCCCGGTCGGGACGCGGGCTGCTGCTCAGCGGTGGCTGGGTACGGCAGCTGGCCGCGGTGTCGGCCGGTAGGTCGACGATCAACACAGCAGCGAGGCCGGTCCGGATGACTCCGGACCGGCCTCGCTGCGGTGCAGGGGGGTGTGCTCAGGCGGTGCGCACGCGAGTGCGGGCCTGACGGCGCTTGAGAGCGCGCCGCTCGTCCTCCGAGAGCCCACCCCAGACGCCGGAGTCCTGCCCCGCGCGCAGTGCCCAGTCCAGGCACGACTCGGTGACGGGGCAGCGCCGGCACACACCCTTGGCCTGCTCGATCTGCACGAGAGCGGGGCCGGTCGTCCCGATGGGGAAGAACAGCTCCGGGTCCTCGTCGCGGCAGAGCGCGCGGTGGCGCCAGTCCATGGCCGTGTTCTCCTCGATGTCGTCTACGGTGTGGTGCAGTCGTCGCCGGCCTCGGACCGATCCGCAGGCCGGCACCGGGGTGACCAGCGCCATGGCACAGCGACTTCATGCATTTGTTACCGACAGGTTGCTTTCCTCCGCGATGTTTTCACGGCAAGGACGCCTGTCAAGCAGAACGAGGGCATCTATCGACCCCTCGTGAGCAAGCTCACCACGGGCATGCTAGGGCGCGCCACTCGACCAGACGAAGTCCCGCGCGCTGCGTTGACAAGCGATGCCGTCCGTGGGTGAACCGCAGGTCAGCGTCTTGCAGCGGAACCGGGCGGTTCTCGTGGTTAGACGACGACGGTCAGCGCAGAGGGGACGCTGCGCACCCGCAGCCCGGTCGCCGTCCCGAGGTGGTCGCCGTCGAGCTGCCAGCCCTGCGGACGGCGCGCGGTGAGGGTCAGTTCGTCCAGGTCGTGCCAGCGGTGCACTCCGGTGCCGCGGACGTCGGGCCTCGCGGCGAAGACCTCGCGCACGTGGTGCAGCATCCGCAGGATGCCGGTGGGGCCCAGCGCGAAGACGTCCAGGCCGCCGTCGAAGGTGGCGTCCGGGGTCGGGTTCACCGCGCGGGCGCCCAGGTAGGTCCACGGCGAGACGTTGGAGACCAGGCAGAGGAACAGCCCGTCGAGCGGCGGTCCTCCGGGCAGGTGGGCCGACATCGCCGGGTCGCGGCGCTCCCCGCCGAACACGAAGGCGCCGGTCGCCTCGAGCACGTAGAGCAGCCCGGTGGAGCGGACGCCGCGAGCGCGGTGGGCCTCCACGCGGCCGATGACGTCGGCGTCGAAGCCCAGGCCGGCGGAGAAGGCGAACCAGCGCGGCTCGCTCCACTCGGGATGGGCCGCGGCTCCGGCGTCGGCGGCGGCCTGGGCGAAGGCGGGGTCGGGCAACCGGGCCGGCGCGGTGGTGGCGCCGCGGACGCTGGCCGTGCCGAGCGAGATGCGCCGGGTACGTCCGGCGCGCAGCGAGTCCAGCACCTCGCGGGTCGCGGCCAGCGGGTCGCGGGACCGGCCCAGGGCGCGGCAGAACACGTTGGTCGACCCGCCGGGCACCACGGCGAGCGGCGGCACGCGGTCGCCGGGGCCGTCGTGCAGCAGGCCGTTGACCACCTCGTTGACCGTGCCGTCACCGCCCAGGGCCAGGACGACGTCGACACCCTCCACGCACGCCTTGCGGGCCAGCTCGCTGCCGTGCCCGCGGTGGGTGGTCTCGGCCAGCTCCACCTGCAGCTCGTCGGCGAGGGTGGTGAGCACCCGGTCGCGCACGCCGCGGTTGGTCGTCGTCGCCGCGGGGTTGGCCACCACGAGCGCGCGCATGACAGTCAGGCTAGCCAGCGACGCGGCTCACCCCCGCGCTGGCGGGGGAACGGGGTGCCGTGGCGGGGCCGCTGGGCCCGCGGGACGCCGTCCCGTGGGTGCCCCGGCGCGTACCCTGCCGGTCGTGACCGAGCAGTCCGGAGCCAGGCCGTCGCGGGACCGTCGGCGGGCGGAACGGCTGCTGGGCGGCGCGGCCGAGCCGGCGGCGCCGCGCCGGGAACGGGAGCGCCCGGCGACCCCGAGGGCGGTGCGCCGGGCGGCGCTGGTCGCCGGCGTGGAGGCCGCGGGGCTGGCCGCGGTGGCCCTGTGGCTGCTCGTCCTGACGTTCACCTCGACCGCCGACAGCGTCGGGCGGGCCGTGGCCGAGGTCGTCTACGTCGGCATCTTCGCCGTCGCGTTGAGCGCGGCCGCCGTGGGGCTGTGGCGGGTGTCGCCGTGGTCGCGCGGGCCGGTCGTCTTCCTGCAGCTGCTGCTGGGGCTCTTCGGCTACTACTCGGCGTTCGAGTGGGGCGGTGCGTGGGCCGGCGTCCCGATCCTGGTGCTCGTGGCGACCGAGCTGTACCTGCTGGCCACGCCCGAGGCCCGGCTCGCGTTCATGGAGCGCTGAGCACCGGCCCTCAGCGGGGTCCTTCTACGAGGCGTGGGGAGAAGGAGGTCCTCTCTCACACCAGCTCGACGACGTCGGCGATCGAGTCCAGCACCCGTCCCGGGCGGAAGGGGAAGCGCGCCACGTCCGAGGCCTGCGTCGACCCGGTGAGCACCAGGATGGTGTCCAGGCCGGCTTCGATGCCCGCGACGACGTCGGTGTCCATCCGGTCGCCGATCATGACCGTCGACTCGGAGTGCGCCTCGATCCGGTTCATGGCGCTGCGGAACATCATCGGGTTCGGCTTGCCCACGAAGTAGGGCTCCGAGCCGGTGGCCCGGGTGATCATCGCCGCGACCGAGCCGGTGGCCGGCAGCGGGCCCTCGGGGGAGGGGCCGGTGACGTCGGGGTTGGTCGCGATGAACCGCGCCCCGGCGCCGACCAGCCGGATGGCCCGCGTGATCGCCTCGAAGGAGTACGTGCGGGTCTCACCGAGGACGACGTAGTCCGGGTCGGTGTCGGTGAGCGTGTAGCCGGCCTCGTAGAGCGCGGTGGTCAGGCCGGCCTCGCCGATGACGTAGGCCGAGCCGTTCGGCAGCTGGGTGGACAGGAAGTCCGCGGTCGCCAGCGCCGAGGTCCAGATCGACTGCTCGGGCACCTGCAGGCCCGACCGGGCCAGCCGCGCGGACAGGTCCCGCGGCGTGAAGATCGAGTTGTTGGTCAGGACCAGGAACCGCCGGCCCGCCGCGACCAGGCGGTCGAGGAAGTCGGCGGCGCCGGGCAGCGCCTGGCCCTCGTGCACCAGGACGCCGTCCATGTCGGTCAGCCAGCACTCCGCCGGCTTGCGGTCGATGCTCACCCCGGTGATCCTGCCGACCCGGCGTCGGTCCTGCTCAGCGGGGGCCGCGGTGGCCGGCCGCGAAGGCGGTCAGGGCGTCGTCGGTGAGCCGGAAGACCGTCCACTCGTCCATCGGTACGGCACCGGCCGCCCGGTAGAAGTCGATCGAGGGGGTGTTCCAGTCCAGCACCGACCACTCCAGCCGGCTGTACCCCTGCTGGACGCAGAGATCGGCCAGCGTGCGCAGCAGCTCCCGGCCCAGTCCGCTGCCGCGGTGCCGGGGCTGGACGTAGAGGTCCTCAAGGTAGATGCCGTGGGTGCCGCGCCAGGTGGAGAAGTTCAGGAACCACAGCGCCGTCCCGACGACCTGCCCCGCTGCCTCGGCGACGTGGCCGAAGAGCTTGGGCGCCTCGCCGAAGAGCGCCGCGGACAGCTGGTTCTCGGTCATCCGCGCCTCGTGCGGGGCCTTCTCGTACTCGGCCAGCTCGCGGACCAGGCCCACCACGGCGGGGACGTCGTCGGGGCGGATCGGCCGCACGGTCACGGTTCCTCCTCGTTGCGCTCGGCGGACCCGTGTCCGACGGTGCTGTGTCCTCGGCGCGAGCTCGCGAGCTCGCTCACGTCAACAGCTCCTTCAGCCGGTTCGGCACCAGCCGGCCCAGGGGCGAGAACACCGGCACCAGGACCGGCGCCAGCAGGTAGCCGTAGGCCAGGACGCAGCCGGTCGCGACCGGCACGAACGCGAAGCCGACGATCACGGCCAGTACCGCGGCGATCAGCCCGTAGGGGCGCCCGCTCTTCGGGCTGACCAGCGAGCGGAACGAGCGGAAGCGGATCGTGCTCACCATCAGCAGCGCCGGCAGGGCGATGATGAGCAGCACCCACAGCCGCTCCCGGCCCTGCATCTGGTCGCCGAAGGCGAAGACCGAGGCGAGCACGACACCGGCCGCGCCGGGACTCGGCATGCCGGTGAAGTACCGCTTGTCGGCGGTCGGGTCGATGGTGGTGTTGAAGCGCGCCAGTCGGATCGCCGCGCAGGCCACCCACAGGCCGCAGGCGACCGAGCCCAGCGGGTCCCAGGCGTCGCGGCCCTCCGAGAACAGGGTGAAGGCCAGCAGTGCCGGCGCGAGCCCGAAGGACACCAGGTCGGCGAGCGAGTCGAACTGCAGGCCGAAGGGGGTGACCGCGCCGACCAGTCGCGCGACGGCGCCGTCGGCGATGTCGAAGACGACCGAGAGCCCGACCAGGACGGCGGCCAGCGTGTACTGGCCCCGGATGGAGACCAGGATCGCGACGAAGCCGCACATCATGTTGGCCAGCGTGAACAGGCTGGGCAGCGTCGCCAGCGCCCGCCGCCGGGTGCCGCGCACCGATCCGCGGACGAACTCGACGGTCGCCGTCCGCCGCGTCTGCGGGAGCCGGGCGCCGGACGCGGAGCTGGGCACCAGGGGCCTCCTCAGCGGGCGTCGGACCAGCGGGCGATGACGGTCTCGCCGCCGCGCACCCGCTGGCCCACCCGGACGAGCACCGTGCAGTCCCGGGGGACGAAGACGTCCATCCGGGAGCCGAACTTCATCAGGCCCATCCGCTCGCCGGTGGCCAGCTGCCGGCCGACGCCGGTGCGGGTGACGATGCGGCGGGCGAGCACGCCGACGATCTGCCGGAACACCACGGTGCGGTCGCCGTCGCGCAGCCACAGCTCGCTGCGCTCGTTGCGGTGCGCCGACTCCTTGCGGTAGGCGGCCAGGAAGCTGCCCTTGCGGTAGGAGCTCTGCACGACCTCACCGTGGTATGGGGAGCGGTTGACGTGCACGTCGACGACGGACAGGAAGACGCTGACCTGCTGCCAGTCGCCCTCGGGGGCCACGCCCTCCTGCGGCTCGCCGGCGACCATCACCATGCCGTCGGCGGGGGAGAGGACGTCGTCGGGCGCCGGCGGCACGGTGTCGCAGCGCCGGTCCGGGTCGCGGAAGAACAGCGCCATGTAGGCCGACAGGACGGCGAAGGGCCAGGCGGCGAGTCGGGGGCCACGTCGGCCGCTGGAGCGGCCGGCCGCGGCGAGCACGGCGGCAGGTGCCAGGGGCCCGGTGATGAAGGGCCACCCGGCCGGGTCGATACGCATCGAGGTCAGACGGTACCGGGGAGCAGTCGCCCCCCACGACCGGTCGCCGCCCCGGGGACTGTGGTCCGGCCCCGCTGCAGGGGCCCGCCGCGGCCCCGTCCCGGGTCCCGCCCTGAGCCTGCGAAGGGTGGAGAGGACGGGGTCCTTCGACGGTGGGGAGCAGCGGGGTCCTTCCTCAGGCCGGTGCCGTGCCGATGTCGACCAGCCAGCGCAGGCCGTAGCGGTCGGTCACCTGGCCGAACGTGTCGCCCCAGACCTGCTTC
This sequence comes from Geodermatophilus chilensis, assembly GCF_002802985.1. GTDB lineage: Bacteria > Actinomycetota > Actinomycetes > Mycobacteriales > Geodermatophilaceae > Geodermatophilus > Geodermatophilus chilensis. Next base: position 5,762 of record NZ_NVPT01000144.1, read on the forward strand.
TCCAGGGGGACGTCGACCTTCCCGCCCTCGGCCAGCGCCTCGAACCAGCGGGTCAGGGTCGCCGCGTCGTCCCCGGAGATGGACAGCGACACCCGGGCGGGGCCGGCGGCGTCCGGGTCGTGGCCGTCGGAGGCCATCAGCTCGAGCCCGTCGTCGGTGCGCAGGAAGGCGTGCATGACGCCGTCGTCGGGGAACTGCTCCCCGCCGCCGCCGACGTCCCCGAAGGTCATCATGTCGAGCGTGCCGCCGAGGACGGAGCGGTAGAACTCCATCGCCTCGCGGGCGTTGCCGGTGAAGTGCAGGTACGGGTTCAGGCGAACGGTCATCGGGGTCTCCTGGGGTGTCGGGAACGCGTCTCAGCAGGGCAGACGGTCCCGACCCGCGGAAGTCATCGCCGCGGACGACAACGGCCGGCGAGCGGAGCGCTCGCCGGCCGGCGTCGTGGTGCGGGGGACCTCAGGCGGCGGCCTTCGTCTCCCAGAAGATCTTGTCGATCTCGGCGATGTAGTCGAGCAGCTTCTGGCCCTCGGCGGGGTCCATGCTCCCCTTGCCGCCGGCGGCCCCGGCCTGCTTGGTCGCCTTGTTGAACAGCTCGTTCAGCTGCGGGTACTTCTCGAAGTGCGGCGGCTTGAAGTAGTCGGTCCACAGCACCCACAGGTGGTGCTTGACCAGGTCCGACCGCTGCTCCTTGATCAGGATCGCGCGGGTGCGGAAGACCGGGTCCTCGTTGGCCTGGTACTTCTCCTGGATGGCCTTGACGGACTCCGCCTCGATGCGGGCCTGGGCCGGGTCGTACACGCCGCAGGGGAGGTCGCAGTGAGCGGTGGCCTCCACGGCGGAGAACATGCGGAAACGCATGGGCTGAGCCTCCGGTTCTGTGGGGTCGGTTCGTCTGCGACCCTACTCCCGGTGAGCAGCGGGGACACGTCCGGAGCAGGGCGGACGACGGGGGTCGAGAGCCTGGTCACGCCCTGGGTCGTGGCCCGGGTGTCGGGGCCGTCGATGACGCCCACGGTCCGCTCCGGCGACCGGTTGCTCGTCCGGCGGGTCACCGATGCGACCCCGGTGCGGGACGACGACGTCGTCCTCGCCCGCTTCCCGGCGCGGCCCGAGCTGCTGGTGGTCAAACGGGTGCGCCGTGCGGTGCCGGGAGGGCACTGGGTCGAGGGCGACAACCCCTTCGTCACCGACGACAGCCGCGCGTTCGGTCCCGCCGTCGTCGTCGGCCGGGTGGTGGGCCGGATGTGGCCGCGCCCGGGCCGGCTGCGCCGCCGTCAGGGCTGACCGGCCGTGCGCAGCTGCGCGTAGCGGGCCCGGCACTCCTCGATCGTCGGGAGCAGGCCCTGCTCGCGGGCCTCGGCCAGCGTGGGGGCCTGCTGGTCCTTGGCCGACAGCTCGAACTCCACGTCGTCCGGCCATGGCAGGTCCAGCTCCGGGTCCAGCGGCGAGACGCCGAACTCCCGCGACGGGTCGTAGCCGCTGGAGACGAGGTAGGTGACCGAGCTGCCGTCGGCCAACGACAGGAAGGCGTGCCCGAGGCCCTCGGCGAGGTACACCGCGCGCGGCTGCTCGCTGTCGAGGACGACGGCGTCGTGCCCGCCGAAGGTGGGGGAACCGACCCGGACGTCGACGACGACGTCGAGCACCCGGCCGGCCGGGCAGTAGACGTACTTGGCCTGGCCGGGCGGCACGAGGGCGAAGTGCACGCCGCGCAGCACGCCGCGGGCGGAGACGCTGTGGTTGGCCTGGGCCAGGGGCAGGCCGTGGCCGACGACGTCGGCGAGCACGTCGGCGCGGTACCACTCGGTGAACCGGCCGCGGGCGTCCCCGTGCGGTACGAGGTCGAGGACGTGGGCGTCGCCGACGGCGAGCTGGCGGATCTGCACGCCGCGACGGTAGCCAGCCCGCCCCGCGGGGCTGCGCAGCCGAGTCCAGCCCTCGACCGTGTCCCAGGGCGGGACGGCGCGGGGCAGGGTGTCCCGACTCGATTACGCTCCCGGGTCCATGAGCGCCCAGCAGCAGCAGCACGACGGGACTGCCGACCGCTTCGCCGACGACCCGGCGTTCGCGGCGCACGAGGGCGGCAAGCTGGTCGTACGCCCGACCCGCGCGATCGAGTCGACCGCGGACCTCGCGCTCACCTACACCCCCGGCGTCGCCCGGGTCTCCAGCGCGATCGCCGCCGAGCCGGGCCTGGCCGAGCGGTACACCTGGGCGTCGCGCGTGGTCGCGGTCGTCTCCGACGGCACCGCCGTCCTGGGGCTGGGCGACATCGGTCCGACCGCGGCACTGCCGGTCATGGAGGGCAAGGCCTGCCTGTTCAGCGAGTTCGCCGGGCTGTCGTCGGTGCCCGTGGTGCTCTCGACGACCGACGTGGACGCGATCGTGGAGACGGTGGCGGCGATCGCGCCGTCCTTCGGTGGCGTCAACCTCGAGGACATCAGCGCGCCGCGCTGCTTCGAGATCGAGGAGCGGCTGCGCGAGCGGCTGGACATCCCGGTCATGCACGACGACCAGCACGGGACGGCGATCGTCGTCCTGGCCGCGCTGCGCAACGCGGCGCGGGTGGTCGGCCGGGAGCTCGGCTCGCTGCGGGTGGTCGTCTCCGGCGCCGGCGCGGCCGGGGTGGCCTGCACCAAGATCCTGCTGGAGGCCGGCATCGGCGACATCGCCGTGGCCGACTCCCGGGGCGTCCTGCACACCGGCCGGGACGACCTCACGCCGATCAAGCGCTGGGTCGCGGAGCACACCAACCGGGCCGGCTACGCGGGCACGATGGCCGGCGCGCTGGAGGGCGCCGACGTCTACCTGGGCCTCTCCGGTGGCTCGGTCCCCGAGTCGGCGATCGCGTCGATGGCGGCGGACTGCATCGTCTTCTCGCTGGCCAACCCGATCCCCGAGGTGGACCCGCAGATGGCGGCCCGGTACGCGGCGGTCGTCGCCACCGGCCGCAGCGGGGAGCCCAACCAGATCAACAACGTGCTGGCCTTCCCGGGCGTCTTCCGGGGTGTGATCGACGCCGGCGCCACCAGCATCACCGAGGAGATGAAGCTGGCCGCGGCCACGGCGATCGCCGACGTCGTGGGCGACGAGGTGCGGGCCGACTACGTGGTGCCCAGCCCGCTGGACCGCCGGGTGGCCGAGGCCGTCGCGGCCGCGGTCGCCTCCTGCGCCCGCGAGCAGGGCGTCACCCGCTGAGCAAGGACCCCCTTGCCCCCCACCACTCGCATGCTCGCGGCGGGACCCTGCAAGGGGGCCACTCTCAACCCAAGCTGCGCAGGTCGGCCAGCAGCGGGTCGACCGCGGTGCGGACGTCGGTGTTGAGGTAGACGCAGTACAGCGTGACCAGGACGAACGCCGGCACCAGCACGACCTTCTCCAGCGCCGCCCCCGTGCGCAGCGGGGTCAGCTTCAGCCGGGACCGGCGCAGCAGCCACAGCACCGGCACCGGCACGCCCTGCGTGGTCAGCGCGTCCCCGGCGATGTGGGTCAGCACCCCGAGCGCGACCGCCCAGGGCAGCCAGGCCGGGCTGGGGGAGTGCTCCAGCAGCAGCCAGGCGCCGACCCAGGACAGCACCAGGTTGCCGACGACGGTGTTCTCCGCCCGCCCCGGGATGACGAAGTGCAGGGCGCGCAGCGCCAGCCCGATGGCCAGGCTCAGGAGCAGCAGGCTGGACCAGAAGGCGTTCGCCGCGGCCAGGGCCAGGGCGCCGAAGGCCAGCGGGGCGAGGACGGCGTCGTGGGTGCCCCAGCGGTGTCCCTGGGCCAGCCGCCCCACGGCACCGGAGGGGACGTCGGTGATCGGGCCCCACATGTCCGAGACCGTCGACCCGCTGTGGTCGAGGTCGGGCAGCATGGCCATCCCGCCGACGGCGGCGATCCAGGCGACCTGGCCGACGGTGCCCCCGACCGGGGCCCACGGCAGCGTCGCGGCGCCGGCGGCGAGCCCGGAGAGCGCGTGCGAGTGACCGAGCACGGACACAGCGTGCCGTCGTTGGGGCACGACCCAGCGGACGTGACTCCTGTGGCGTGTCGATCGCGAGCCGCCCGCGAGGGCGGCGTCCGGGGACGGGGCCGGAGGCTCCTCCCCGGACGCCGCAAAGCGGCTCAGCTCAGGTGCGGGAGGGCACCTGGCCGCGGTGCGGTCCGGAGGACCGCGATGTCATTCGTCCTCGGTGCCGCCGCGGGCCAGCCAGGTGGCCAGCCGTTCGACGGGCACCTCGAAGTCGGGGTGCTGGTCGACGAACGCCTGCATCTGGTCGGCCAGCCAGGCGAGGGTCACCTGCTCCTCGCCCCGCCGGTCGACCAGCTCCTCCAGGCCCCTGTCAGTGAAGTACACGGTCGGTGGAGTACACGGTGGGTGATGGCTACTTCGCGAAGGCCTCGGCCACGAGGCGCTTCTGCTCGACCTCGTGGACCTTCGCCGAGCCGACGGCCGGGCTGGCCGCGGCCGGGCGGCTGACGCGGCGCAGGCGGCGGCCGGCCGGCAGGTGCTCGGCCAGGTTGACGGCCATGAACTGCCAGGCCCCCATGTTCGCCGGCTCCTCCTGCACCCAGACGACGTCCTGCGCGTTCGGGTAGCGCTCCAGTGCCTGCCGGATCTGCTCGGCCGGCAGCGGGTAGAGCTGCTCGACGCGCACCACCGCGGTGTCGGCGGTCCCGTCGGCCTCCCGCAGGGCGAGCAGGTCGTAGGCGACCTTGCCGCTGCACAGCAGCACCCGCTGCACGGCGGCGTCGTCCAGCGGCTCGCCGCCCACACCCGGGTCGGCCAGCACCGGCCGGAAGGCCTCGTCGGTGAAGTCCGAGACCGGGCTGACGGCGGCCTTGGCCCGCAGCAGCGACTTGGGCGTGAACACGACCAGCGGCCGGTGCACGTCCGAGAGCGCCTGACGACGGAGCAGGTGGAAGTAGTTGCCCGGCGTCGAGCAGTTGGCGACGGTCATGTTGTTCTCCGCCGACAGCTGCAGGAAGCGCTCGATCCGGCCGCTGGAGTGGTCCGGGCCCTGGCCCTCGAGACCGTGCGGCAGCAGCAGGGTGACGCCGGAGCGCTGGCCCCACTTGGCCTCACCGGAGCTGATGAACTCGTCGATGACCATCTGGGCGCCGTCGACGAAGTCGCCGAACTGCGCCTCCCACAGCACCAGCGCCTTGGGGTTGGCCACCGAGTACCCGTACTCGAAGCCCAGCGCCGCGTACTCCGACAGCAGCGAGTCGTAGACGAAGAACTTCGCCTGCTCCGGCGACAGGTTCGCCAGCGGCGTGTACTCCGCGGCGGACTCCCGGTCGATGAGCACCGAGTGGCGCTGCACGAAGGTGCCGCGGCGGGAGTCCTGACCGGCCAGCCGCACCGCGACGCCCTGCATGAGCAGGGACCCGAAGGCCAGCAGCTCGCCCATCGCCCAGTCGATGTTGCCCTCGCTGGCCATCGCCGCACGCCGTTCCAGCATCTTCTGGAGCTTCGGGTGCGGCGTGAAGTCGGGCGGGAAGGAGACGTGGGCGTCGCCGACCGCCTTGAGCACCTCGGTGCTGATCGCCGTGGCGACCGGCTGCTCCTGCGCGGGCTGGTCCATGACCGGCTGCGGCTTGGAGGTGTCCTGCGCGTCGTGCGTCTCGGCGAAGGCCCGCTCCAGCTGGTCGCGGTAGTCCTTGAGGGCCTCCTCGGCCTCGGCCAGCGTGATGTCGCCGCGGCCGATGAGCGACTCGGTGTACAGCTTCCGGACCGAGCGCTTGCGGTCGATGATGTTGTACATCAGCGGCTGGGTCATCGACGGGTCGTCGCCCTCGTTGTGCCCGCGGCGGCGGTAGCAGACCAGGTCGATGACGACGTCCTTCTTGAACGCCTGCCGGTAGTCGACCGCCAGCCGCGCCACCCGGACGCACGCCTCGGGGTCGTCACCGTTGACGTGGAAGATCGGCGCGTTGACCATCCGCGCCACGTCGGTGGAGTACAGGCTCGAGCGGGACTGCGCCGGGCTGGTGGTGAACCCGACCTGGTTGTTGATGACGACGTGCACCGTGCCGCCGGTGCGGTAGCCGCGCAGCTGCGAGAGGTTCAGCGTCTCGGCGACGACGCCCTGGCCGGCGAAGGCCGCGTCGCCGTGCAGCAGGACCGGCAGGACGGTGAAGCCCTGCTCGCCCTTGTCGATCATGTCCTGCTTGGCCCGGGCGATGCCCTCGAGGACCGGGTTGACCGTCTCCAGGTGCGAGGGGTTGCTGGCCAGCGAGACGGCGATCTCGGCGCCCGGCTTGAACGGGTTCTCGAAGGTGCCCTCGGCGCCCAGGTGGTACTTGACGTCGCCGGAGCCCTGGACGGTGCCGGGGTCGATGTTGCCCTCGAACTCGCCGAAGATCTTCGAGTAGCTCTTGCCGAGGACGTTGGCCAGCACGTTGAGCCGGCCCCGGTGCGCCATGCCGATCGCGACCTCGTCGAGGCCGTGGTCGGTGCCGGCGATCAGCACCTCGTCGAGGATCGGGATGACCGACTCGCCGCCCTCGAGGCTGAACCGCTTCTGGCCGACGTACTTGGTCTGCAGGAAGGTCTCGAACGCCTCGGCGGCGTTGAGCCGGCCGAGGACGTGCTTCTGCTTCTTCCGGTCGGGCTGCTCGGCCTTGAGCTCGACCCGCTGCTGGATCCACTCCCGCTCTTCGGGGTCGGTGATGTGCATGTACTCCACGCCGACCGTGCGGCAGTAGGAGTTGCGCAGCACCCCGAGGACGTCGCGCAGCGCCATCAGCTTCTCGCCGGCGAAGCCGCCGACGGGGAACTTCCGGTCGAGGTCCCACAGCGTCAGGCCGTGCTGGAGGATGTCCAGGTCCGGGTGGCTGCGGACCTTGAACTCGAGCGGGTCGGTGTCGGCCATGAGGTGGCCGTTGCGCCGGTAGGACTCGATGACCTCGATGACCCGGGCTTCCTTGTCGATCTGCCCCTCGCGGCTGACCCGCACGTCGGGCATCCAGCGCACCGGCTCGTAGGGGATGCGCAGCGACCGGAAGACGTCGTCGTAGAAGCCGTCCTCACCGAGCAGCAGCTGGTGCAGGCGACGCAGGAAGTCGCCGGACTCGGCGCCCTGGATGATCCGGTGGTCGTAGGTCGAGGTCAGCGTGATGATCTTGCTGACCGCCATGTCGGTGAGCGCCTCGGGGCTCATCCCCTGGAACTCGGCCGGGTACTCCATGGCACCGACGCCGATGATCGCGCCCTGGCCGGCGGTCAGCCGCGGCACCGAGTGGTTGGTGCCGATCGTGCCCGGGTTGGTCAGGCTGATCGTGGTGCCGGAGAAGTCCTCGAGGGTCAGCTTGCCCGCGCGGGCGCGGCGGATGACGTCCTCGTAGGCGCCCCAGAACCGGGCGAAGTCCATCTCCTCGGCGGCCTTGATCGAGGCGACGACGAGAGAGCGCGAGCCGTCGGGCCGGGGCAGGTCGATGGCCAGGCCGAAGTTGACGTGCTCGGGCTGCACGAGGGTCGGCTTGCCGTCGACCTCCGCGAAGGCGGAGTTCATGTTCGGGAAGTCGTCGAGCGCCCGGACCAGCGCGTAGCCGATCAGGTGGGTGAACGAGACCTTCCCGCCGCGCGAGCGGGCCAGGTGGTTGTTGATGACGATGCGGTTGTCGGCCAGCAGCTTGGCCGGCACGGCGCGCACGCTGGTCGCCGTCGGCACGGTCAGCGAGGCGTTCATGTTCTTGACGACGCTGGCCGCCGCCCCGCGCAGCGGGACGCGCTTGGGGCCTTCGCCGGCGGGCTGCTCGGCCTGGGCGGCGGGCTTGGCGGCCGGCGCCGGCTTCGTGGCGGGCGCGGCCTTGGCGGCCGGCTGCTGCTGCCCGGTCCGGTCAGCGGCCCGGTTCACCACGGTGTCCTCCGTGCGCGCCTGCTGACTCGTAACAACATCTGACGCTGCCTAAGGCCCCTTACGCGTAGATCTCGGGCGCCGCCGAATTCGTCATACAGAAGCAGTATCCTTACCCACACGTCTCGCGATATACGCACCCAGCCCT
>NZ_NVPT01000145.1 GCF_002802985.1 Geodermatophilus chilensis
TCTGTCAACCGCGGCCAAGCACGGTCGCCGACCCTTCGACGTCCTGACCGAACTCACCAGCGGAAACGTCTGGATCCCAGCAACGACCTGAACAGTCACCACTGGTCATGGCGGAAAGCCTTCGACTGGACTACGGTTTCCTACCGCGGTTCTAGGGCTCAGGACAAGCCCGGTCCCTGAGCCCTCGGCGACGACCGCTGCACTTCGCCTGCACCCTGGATGGGCAGGAGACCGAAGGGCGTGAGCGTTACTCGGACGCCAGGCTCACCTACTCCATCGAGGTGGAGCGTCTACGGACAGCCGGTCAACTCCTGCGCTGGACACTGCACGTGACTGAGAAGACATGGATGGCGGCCACCGACTGGCGAGAGGTCATCACGGCTGCCGCTGACCGTGCTGGAGTCTCACGGCTCTGACGCCGGCGGCTAGCGAACTTCCCTAGATCAACGACTCGTTGGCTGGGATCTCCCCAGCCCCTGCCCGCAGACAGCCGCACACACGACGACGCGGACGCAGCAGCGACGCTGCTGCGTCCGGGTTCCGGGATCACCACGTGTGGGCAGTGCACATCGGAGGCAGCTGCCGGGCCTCTCCCGCCCCGGGTCGGGGCGCTGAAGGTGCACACCGCGGAAGGATCGGATGGTTGGGCCACCGCCGGCCGCACCGACGCAGGCGAAGCGTCGACACGGCCGGTGGTGTGGCGGGTCAGCCGTTGACCAGGTGGGGCCACCGGTCACGCCACGGCGACGCTTCCTCGAACGCCGCGGCCGCTCGAAGCACCGTCTCATCGCTGAGGTGGCGTCCCACGATCTGGAGACCGACCGGCAGGCCGTCCTCCGTCCAGCCCGCGGGCACCGTGGCTGCGGGCTGCCCGGTCATGTTGATAGGCAGCGTGAAAGACAGCCACTGGAAGGCTGGAACCATCCGGTCGTCGACCTTCTCCGGCCCCTGCATGTGTACGGGGAACGGCGGAACGGTCAGGGTCGGGGTCAGCAGCAGGTCGTAGTTCTCCATGAACCGCCACATCTTGTTGTTCAGGGCCTTCCTCGCCATCACCGCGTCGGTCAGCTCTTCGGCGGCCCAGGGACGGGCGAGAAACTCGGCCAAGTGTGGTGAAACGTCGAATTCCTGGGCCAGTCGGCGCAGTCCCCGCAGGTCGGTGTCGAGCGCGACGAGGCCCCAGAAGGCGTTGTACGGGTCCTCGAAGCCCGGGTCGGCCTGCTCGACCACGCAACCGAGGGCCTTCTCGAAGACGCTGACCGCGTTCTGCACGATGTCGCGAACCGCGGGGTCCACGGCGGCGTATCCCAGGTTCGGGCTGAAGGCGACCCGGAGGCCTTCCACCCCCTGTCCGAGACATCCGGTCCAATCGACGTCGGAGGTGGGGATCGTGTGCCGGTCGCGCGGGTCGGGGCCGGCCATGACCGACAGCATCAGGGCGCCGTCCGCGACGGTCCTCGACATGGGGCCGATGTGCTCGAGGGACTCCCAACTGGAGACCCCGGGGTACCGCTCGTCACGACACCCGGGATAAAGGGGAACCCGTCCCATGGATGCCTTCATGCCGAAGAGACCGCAGTGCGCCGACGGAATCCGAACCGATCCGCCACCGTCACTGCCGACGGCGATAGGCCCCATGCCCGACGCCACGGCCGCCCCGGAGCCAGCACTGGAGCCACCCGGCGTCAAAGCGGGGTTCCAGGGGTTGCGCGTCGTCTCGAAGACGGGGTTGTGGCCGACGCCGCTGTAGCCGAACTCGGGAACGTTGGTCTTGCCGATGATGAGAGCGCCGGCCTCCTTCAGCCTCTCGACGACGATGTCATCCTCGTCCGGCACGAAATCCTCGTATGCCTTCGACCCCATGACCGTCCTGATGCCCTTCGTTGCCACCAGGTCCTTGATGCCCACCGGCACGCCGGCAAGCGGGCCTACGTCCTCACCGGCAGCGATTCGCTGCGCCAGGTCCTGCGCCTGCTGACGGGCGATGTCGAGGGTCGGGGTGCAGAAGGCGTGGAGCACCGGCTCAACGGCATCCATGCGCTCGCTGACGGCGTCGACGACCTCGACCGGCGAGATCTCACCGCGCTTGACGGCGACGGCGAGATCGGTCGCTTGCATTGCACAGATCTCGGTCATGCACGTTCTCCTTCTCGGTCAGGAAAGGACGCTCGGCTTTGTCGCCGCTGTCTTGGTCATGCCTTCCGCCTCAGCGGTGTTCGGCACGGTCGGCTCTTCGGCGCCCAGTGTCGACCCGAAGCCCTTGGCCAGGAGTGCGTAGCTCACCAGAGACACGGCGATACCGGGGATACCGAAGATGAAGGTGGGGAAGCCGAAGTACATGTAGATGCCAGTGCCGATGCCGAGGATCACCGCGATGATGGCGGCCAGGTTGGTGGAAGACGTGCGGTCCATGCCGAAACCGTGGTTCCGGCGGACGAAGAAGTAGTCGCTGATGATGACGCCGCCGACCGGGGGAACGATCAGCCCGATGGTGATCAGCAGGTTGGTGACGTTGGCGATTACCCCGGACATGGCCAGGGCCAGTCCGATCACCATGCCCAGGATGGCGGCGCGCCGCCAGTTGAAGTTAGGCAGGCTGTTGGAGAAGCCCATAGCGGCGTTGTAGAGACACGCGTCGGCCGTGGACCAGGTGCTCAGGATCGCGATGGCTGCCAGCGGGATGAGCACCCTCATGCTGTCCGAGTCGAGGAAGTAGGGGACGGTCGGGTCGTCGATGGCGGCGGCGAAGAAGACGCCCAGGATCATGAAGGGTGCATTGCTGAGGAGGAAGGCCACGCCTGTCACGCCGATGGCCTGGCCGCCGGTCCGGGTGTAGCGGACGATGTCACCGGTCATGGTGCCGCTCACCGCGAACGTGGCCCAGGCGAGCCCAACTCCGGTGACGAACGACATGTCCCCGGTGCCGCTCGACTCGAACAGCGCAGCACCGGCCGGGATCACCTTGGTGAACAGGTAGTACGCGACGAAGATGACCATGGCGGGAATGGCGATCTGACGCACCAGGGCCATGGACTTGATACCGAAGATCACGGGGACGGCGTAGAGGATCCCGACACCGAGTGCGATGAGGGCCACCGCAATCCCGGACTCAATGGTGAAGGCGGCCTTGACGATGTCCGCGGTCAGCCAGACGTGGAAACTGAACCACCCCGTGACGAGGCCTGCCAGGATCAGGACGGGGATCACGGAGCCGCGCCCCCCGAAGACCGCCCGAACGGTGAGGGGGAAGTTCATTCCCCATTTGCCGCTGGCGTAGCCCAACGCGGAGGCGTACACGAACAAGATCGCGTTACCGAGGACGATGGCCAGGATCGCGTCGACCGTGCCAAGCCCCTGCTGGATGGTGCCGCCGATCACTGCGCAGATAAAAGCGATGCCGAAGCCTGACCACACCCAGGCGGGTTGCTTGAAGCCCAGACGCCCGGCCATGGGCACGGGCAAGGAGTGGTATTCCTCGGTTGCGACGGGTTGTTCTGTGGATCTCGACATGGTGAGTCTCCGATGAAGGGACGGGACGGTGCGATCAGGTCGTGCTGGGAGGTGCGAGAGGTAGCCGGGCGGACCGATGGAAGTCCGCCGCCAAGCCGAGCAGCTGGTGTTCGCTGAAACGTCTTCCGACGAACTCCAGACCGACGGCCGAGCCACCGGGGGTGAAGCCGGCCGGCACCGTCACAGCTGGGAGGCCGGACTGGGCGGCGATGAGGGTGTTCGTCGGGAAGCTCTGCGTCGTGACGGCACCGCGGCGCAGTTCGTCAGGTCGTGGCGCAATGACCGGCGTGGTCGGGAAGCACAGAACGTCGACAGCGTTGGCCTCCATGACCGCGACCAGGCGTTGCTGCAGCTGCCGCTGCGCCTGCTCTCTCTCCTGCAGCTCGGCGTGCCCCGGGTCACTCTCGGCAATGCTGCGCAGGAGGTCGAGACTCGGCTCGTACAGGCCTCGGCGCACGATCAGCGCGACGTCCTGCAGCGGCACGGGCCGGTGGGCCAGGAACAGGTCGATGTCGCGCCTGGACCTGGACAGATAGAGCGAGGTCCGTCGCAACCACCCGGGAAGGCCTGGGAGGGAGACGGGCAGCACTGAAGCGCCGCGGTCCTCGAGCGTTCGCAGCGCCCGCGCGAATACCTGGCTCACCGGGCTCGTCTGCTGGCCGTCCGCAGTGGCCAGGGCCTCGGTGAGTAGTCCGATGCGAGCGCCGTGGAGCGTCCAGGAGTCCAGGGCCTCGCGATAACCGCCGATCCGCCGGGATGTGTCCAGGCAGATTCCCGTGGCGGGGTCAGGTGGGTCGAAGCCCACCAGGACGTCCAGGACGATGGCAGCGTCTGAGACCGTCCGCGCGATGGGTCCTGCCGTGTCCTGCGTGGCAACCAGCGGGGCCATGCCGGCGCGACTGATCAATCCCGTGGTGACCCGCACGCCGACGAGGTTGTTGTAGGCCGCAGGTATCCGGATGGAGCCTCCGGTGTCCTCCCCGAGGGCCACCGTGCCGAACCCTGCCGCCACACCCGCAGCCGAACCGCTGCTCGAACCACCGGCATCGCGCTCGAGATCCCACGGGCAGCGCGTCGCCCCGCTCCGCGAGGAGAGTGAAAACCAGGAGGCGGCGAAATCGGGCATCGACGTCTTGGCCAGGACGATTGCACCAGCAGCCTTCAACCGCTCGACCGCCGTCGCGTTTCGGGCCGGCACGTATCCACGCATGGCGACCGAGCCGAACGTCGTTTCGATGCCGGCCGTCTCCATCTGGTCCTTGACCAGGACCGGGATGCCGTGCAGCGGACCACGCAGACGTCCGCCTACGAGGCCGCGGTCGAGCCGTCGGGCTTCGGCGAGTGCACCGGCGTTGAGGGCAGTGATGGCGTTGATCTTCGGCCCACGTTGATCGAAGCGGTCGATCCTGTCGAGGAAGAGTTGGACGACGGCCTCCGTGCTCAAATTTCCCGATAAATAGGCGCGCTGGAGCCCCTCGATGGAGGCGAACGCCGGGTCCTCACCTTGATGCACAGATCCACCTGCGACGTGATCGGCCGCGGCACATGGGCGCATCCTGGCCTGCACCAGGCCCGTCACAACCCACCGTGGCCCGAGCTCTGCCGCCGTCGAGACAGAGTGCGGCCTCCTCTGCTGGCCAGCGGAACCGCGCACGGGGACTTCACGGACCGCCTCTCCCTTCCGCTCGGACGCCCAGTGGACGAGAAGCTATGAGCGCGGAAGCCCATATGTCAAGCTTTTTTGGGCTAAGGTTGGACGTATGGCGGTTGTGATACCGTGGTGGTGTGGAACCTCAGCGTCCGGAGATCCGCGACGAGGACTCGCTGGTCGTCCGACCGGTGACAATGCGCAGCGCGGCAAGCCAAGTCGTCGACCAACTCCGCTCGGCGATCATCGACGGGCGGTTGCGAACCGGCGATCGACTACCGAGCGAGCATCAGCTCGCTCAGGACTTCGGCGTCTCCCGCGGAACCGTCCGCGAGGCCATTCGCACGCTGGCGGCCAGCAAGCTGGTGACTTCTTCTCGAGGGGCAGCGGGCGGAACCTTTGTCACCACTCCCCAGGCCGGCGAACTCGCCGAGCAAATCGGCGAGCAGATCGGCCTGTGGTTCCGGGCCGGGAACATCACGCTGGCCGAGGTCCACCACGCTCGCCACGTCCTGGAGAGAGAGTGCGTGCGGCTGGCCGCGGCGAATCGGACGGAGGAGGACCTGAGCGCCATGCGGCATCCCGTGGAGGAGTCTCGTGACCCGGGGCTCGGCGAGGACGAGTGGCTCGCCACCGATGTCAAGTTCCACACGGCGGTGAGCAAGGCGGCCAAGAACAGCATCCTCGAACTGGCCATGACAGCGGTGCACCTCGTCCGGCCGCGGACCAACCGGCTGATGCTGAAGGAACTCGACCGAGACGAGATCGCCGAGCAGCACTGGGCGATGTACGAGGCCATCCGGGACCGAGACTCGGGCGCAGCAGCCCAGGCCTTCGAACGGCACTTCTGCTACCTCCACGAGATGCAGCAGCGCGCGCTCTCGGATGCTGACGCCGAGACCGTGCCGGTCCTCGACATCCCGGCAGACTCGAGTTCGGCATCTCCACCGTTCACGCAACCGCTCCAAGAAGCCAGCCGGTTGACCGTCCGGAGGAGTCGGATACCAGGTGACCGCCGGGAATCCAATCACCGGTAGCACGGGTACGACCATCGTCGCTCGCGCTCACGGACCTCCACGGACCTCCACGGACCCCGGGAACGCGGGTGGGTATCCCCAGCCATTGGGTAGTGCGGAGACCATGCAGATCGACAAGGAACAGGTACTGGAGCTTCTGCGCTCGAAGGGCGAAGACGAGCGGGCCGAGCAGGCCGACCGGGAGCTGCCCGACCAGATGGACACGGACGAGCATGCGGACCTGCTGTCCAGCTACGGTCTCGGGCCTCAGGAACTCATCGCGAAGCTGGGCGGTGGCCCTCTCGGCGGGCTGACCGGCCGCTGAGACAACGCCGCCGAGCGGAGGGCCCACCCGTAGCTGCGGCAGCTCGGCTCAGCCCGCCGACTCATCGAGGGCAATCGCCAGAACCAGGGCCGTGTGCCGGTGCGGCGCGGAGATGTCGCCGATCAGGTCCTTTATTCGCTGCAGTCGGCCGTAGAGGGTTTGGCGTCGCAGCCGCAGCGCCTGCGCCGTCTGCACCTTCGACGAGGCGTGGGCCAGGTACACCCGCAGCGTCCGCACCAGCTCACTGCCGTGCGCTGCGTCGTAGTCGAGCAGCCTGCCGATCTCCTCCTGCACCAGCTGGCGGGCCAACGGCCCGTCACTGACGCCGGCGAGCAGCAGCCGGGCCGTCATGCCCGCCGCCGACACCACCCGGTCACCGTCACTGGTGAGCGCCTGCGCTGCCCGGGCGCGGGCAATCGACCGGTCGACGTCCTCCAGCCTGCCTACCACCGTCCCGGCGACCACCCGCGCGGACGGTGGTACGAGCGCGTCCACGGCGCGCAGCACCGCGCGCGCGGCCGCGGTCACCGCCGACGTGCGGACGACGGCGACGACGTCCTCCCCAACGTCGGCGACCAGGGCCGTGCCGGGTGCCAGTGCGCCCGCCACCGCCCGGACGACGGCATCGGGTTCGGCCGCCGGAAGGTCGGTGATCACCAGTGCCGCGTACTGGCCGTCGGCCGTGAAAGGCAGCCCCAGCACGCGGGCACGGGCCACCAGCTCGCCCGGCGCCCGCCAGCGCCGCTCGGTGAGGTCGTCGACCAGCTGGCGCCGCCGGACGTCGAGGTCGGCGCCGGCGGCCGAGCGGAGCAGCGCGAGACCGAGCGCCTCGGCGCCGTAGCCGCACGCCGCGGGGACGAGCGGGTCGTCCGCGCGGGCGGGCGGCAGTACGGCCACGTGCCCCCAGAGGCGGTCGAGCAGGACGACGTCTCGGCGGGCCACCGGCCGGCCGCGCCGTCCTGACCCGTCCGGCCCCCCGCCCGCGGCGGCAACCAGCGCGCCCTCGGCGGTGGTGACGACGACCGGGGCGGACACCAGGTCGGACAACACGATGGTGAGCTCCTGGGGGCCGGCCCCCTCGAGCAGCGCATCGGTCAGCACCTGTCGGACGTCCCGCCCGCTGCGCGCGGTTCCCGCCGCGCGTTCCAGGATCGTGGTCTGCACCTGCTCGGTGATCTCGACGAAGGGCACGACCTCCCGCAGGACGAGCAGCGGCAGCCCGTGCTCGCTGCACGCGTCGACGAGCGCGCGCGGAGGCTCGGGGAACGTCC
Organism: Geodermatophilus chilensis; assembly: GCF_002802985.1. Taxonomy (GTDB): domain Bacteria; phylum Actinomycetota; class Actinomycetes; order Mycobacteriales; family Geodermatophilaceae; genus Geodermatophilus; species Geodermatophilus chilensis. The sequence continues at coordinate 7,771 of NZ_NVPT01000145.1, forward strand.
AGCCCAGCTCCAGCGCCAGCGCGGCCACCCCCCGCGCGGCCAGCGCCGCGACGTAGGCGGCCTCACCCACGGCACCGCGCCCGGTGATTCCCAGGCCGGTCGTGAGGAGCATCTCCCCTCCCCTGAGCAGGTACGCCGCCTCGGCCAGCTCACTGGTGTGCACCCAGCGCACCGGGCGGTCGAGCAGCTCCGCGCCGACCACCACCTGGGGGTCCGCCCGGCGAAGGACGTCCAGGGCGAGCACCTCGGCGAGCGTCATCGTCACGCCGCCGACCTCAGCAGGCGGGGGACGAAACGTCCAGTTGCAGGCGCGCAAAGTGCACCACAACGTCCGTGGCGCCGGCCCGGGAAAATCCCGACCATGACCTCCCTCGGGAGTTGGCGTCAGCGCAGCCGGCACCGACGGACAGCAGGAGGCGGGCCCGTGAAACCAGCTCCGTTCGACTACCTTGCACCGACCGGTGTCGAGGAGACCCTCGACGTCCTGCAGGAGTACGGCGACGAGGCGAAGGTGCTCGCCGGCGGTCAGAGCCTCGTGCCGATGCTGAACTTCCGGCTGGCCCGACCGGCCGTGCTGGTCGACCTCAACCAGGTGGCCGGCCTTGACGGGATCCAGGCCGAGGACGGGGCGTTGCGCATCGGCGCGACGACCCGTCAGCGCTCCCTTGAGCGCCACGTCTCCTCCCGCCCGGCCGGCGGCCCGGAGGACCTGCTGCGGCAGGCGCTCGGGTACATCGGGCATCCGCAGATCCGCGCCCGCGGGACGGTCGGAGGCAGTCTGGCCCATGCCGACCCGGCGGCGGAGCTGCCGGCCGCGGTCAGCGCGCTGGGCGCCACCCTCGTGATCCGGAGCGCCGAGGGAACGAGGGAGGTACCCCCGGAGGAGTTCTTCGAAGGCTTCTTCACCACCTCCCTCGCCGCGGACGAACTGCTCACCGAGATCCGCCTCCCACCGTGGCCGGAGGGCACCCGCGGCGCCTTCCTCGAGGTCAGCCGCCGCCGGGGCGACTTCGCGCAGGTCGCGGTCGCCGCGGTGGTTACCGTGGCCGACGGCCGGATCACCCGGGCAGGGCTTGCCGTCGCCGGAGCCGCGCCGAGCACCGTGCAGGCGCACAGCGTCGTCGACGGGCTGGTCGGTTCCGAGCCCGACACGGGGGTCATCGCCGAGCTGGCCGGGAATTTCGCGGCCCAGCTCGACCCACCGCCGGACACCCACGGGCCGGCGGAATACCGGCGCCACCTGGCCCGGCACCTGCTGCAGCGGGCGATCGCCCAGGCAACCGGGCTCGCCGGGCCCCGCGCGGCCTCGGCCGCCTGACCCCGCACCCACAGCGCACCCCGGACATTCAGGCCGGACCGACGAGCAGGCCGGGCGACGACCGGCCGGGAGAGCGAGCTTGCGATGGACGTCGACGAACGCACGACAGCCGACCACGTCGGCCTGCAGGAGAAGACGATCACGGTGACGGTCAACGGGAACTCGTACCAGCGGACGGTCCCGGTTCGGCGCTCCCTGGTCGACTTCCTCCGCGAGGACCTCGGCCTGACCGGTTCGCACGTCGGCTGTGAGCACGGCGTGTGTGGCGCGTGCACCATCCTCCTGGACCGCGAGCCGATCCGCGCCTGCCTGATGTTCGCCGTGCAGGCCGACGGGACCGAGCTGACCACGGTGGAGGGGCTCACCTGGGGCGAGGAGCTGCACCCCATCCAGCAGGCGTTCTGGGACCACCACGGCCTGCAGTGCGGGTTCTGCACCCCCGGCTTCCTGCTCACGACCTACGACTTCCTGCGCGAGAAGCACGGGGCGACCGAGCCGGAGATCCGGGAGGCGCTGTCGGGAAACCTCTGCCGGTGCACCGGCTACCAGGGCATCGTCCGCTCGGTCCAGGCCGCCGACGAGACGTGGGAGCGCTGACGTGGGCGTGAAGATGGTCGGAGCGAGTGTCCGGCGCATGGAGGACCCGCGGTTGCTCCGGGGCGAGGCTGCCTTCGTCGACGACATCCGGTTCCCCGGACTGCTGCACATGGCGGTGCTGCGCAGCCCGCACGCGCACGCACGCCTCCTGTCGGTGGACGTGCGCGCGGCACGGGAGCTGCCGGGCGTCGTCGACGCCTTCTCCGCCGCCGACCTCGGGGCCGAGCCGCCGGGCATCCCGTTCTTCTACAACCCGGAGTCCTTCCGCCCGGCACCGCAGTACCCGCTGGCCACCGACACCGTCCGCTACGTCGGCGAGGGCGTCGCGGTCGTCGTCGCGGAGAGCCGGCACCTCGCGGAGGACGCCCTCGAGCTCATCGAGGTCGACTACGAGCTCCTCGAGGCGGTGGTCGACGCCTACGCCGCCATCCAGCCCGGCGCGCCGGTCCTGCACGAGAACGCCCCCGACAACGTGGCGGCGACGATGGTCTACGAGAGCGGCGACGTCGAGGCCGCCTTCGCAGGCGCCGATCGAGTCATCAGCAAGCGGCTGGACATGCAGCGCTACACCGGCATCCCGATGGAGACCCGCGGCGTGGTCGGGCACCGCGACGCCGTCACGGCAGAGATGACGATCTGGGCCTCCACCCAGTGGCCGCACACGATGCGCACCGTCCTGGCAGGAATGCTCGCCGTCCCGGCACGCTCGATCCGGGTCATCACGCCCGACATCGGCGGCGGCTTCGGGATCAAGGCCGACTTCTACCCCGAAGACTTCCTGGTGCCCTTCGCCGCCGGACGGGTCGGCCGGCCGGTGAAGTGGATCGAGGACCGCAACGAGCACTTCCTGACCATCGCCCACTCCCGGGAGCAGATCCACGAGGTGGAGATCGCCCTGCGGGACGACGGCACGATCCTCGGCCTCCGGGCCCGGCACATCACCGACTGCGGGGCCTATCAGAGACCGCTCGGGCTGGTCAACGCCTCCCTGGCCGGGACGAGCCTCGCCGGCATCTACCGGGTGCCTGCGCTACGGGTGGAGGCGGTGTGCGCCTCCACGAACAAGGCGCCGGCATCGGCCTACCGCGGTGCCGGCGCACCGGAGGCCACCTTCGCGCGCGAACGCCTGCTGGACATCGTCGCCCGTGAACTGGGCATGGACCGAGCCGAACTCCGCCGCAAGAACCTGCTCACCCCCGAGGAGATGCCCTACGACACCGGGCTCGTCTCACTGGAAGCTGCCGTGATCCTGGACAGCGGAAGCTTCCCGGCCGCCTTCGAGCAGGCGCTGGACATGGCCGACTACGCCGGCTTCGCCGCACGCCAGCAGGCGGCCCGCGAGGAGGGCCGGCTCATCGGCATGGGCATCTGCGTCTACCACCAGCTGACCGGCACCGGCCCGTTCGAGGGGGGCAGCGTGCGGGTGGACCCGACCGGCGAGGTCACGATCAACTCCGGTGCCGCTCCGCAGGGCCAGGGCACCGCCACGATGCTGGCGCAGATCGCCGCCGACGAGCTGCAGGTGCCGCACGACACCATCAAGGTCGTCTTCGGGGACACCGGCCGCCTAGCCCACGGCATGGGCACCTACGCCAGCCGGAACGCGGTCATGGCCGGTACCGCGGTGATGATGGCCTCGACGAAGGTGCGCGAGAAGGCACTGGCCCTGGCCGCTCACCTCGTGGAGGTCGACCCGTCAGACATGGTGCTCGAGGATGGCTACGCGCACGTCAAGGGCGTACCCACCACACGGGTGAGCTGGGCGGAGATCGCGGCCGCGGCGACCCCGGGCGGCAACCGGCCGGAGGGGATGGAGCCGGACCTGGAGTCGGTGCAGTACTTCGAGAACATGGCCGCCCCCTACTCCTACGGGATCCACATCGCCGAGGTGGAGGTCGACCCCGACACCGGCGTCACGACGGTCGGCCGGTACGTCGTCGTCAACGACGCCGGGACCATCGTCAACCCCCGCAACGCCGAGGGACAGATCGCCGGCGGGGTGGCGCAGGGGCTCGGCGGCGCGCTGATGGAGGAGCTGGTGTACGCCCCGGACGGGCAGCCGCAGTCGACATCCTTCCTCGACTACCTGATCCCGGGCAGCCTGGACGTCCCCGACGTCGAGATCGGACACCTGGAGACGAAGTCCCCGCTGAACCCGCTGGGCGTCAAGGGCATGGGCGAGGGCGGCGCGATCGGCGGGCACTCCGCGGTGGCCAACGCCGTCGCCGACGCCATCGAGCACCTCGGCTGCACCGTCACCCGCACGCCACTCAAGCCGGCGACGGTCTGGGAGCTGATGCGATCGGCAGGTGCCGCGCCGGCCGGTGCCGGCACGACGGCGTGACGAGGCGCTCCGCCGCCGGTGGGGACGGTTCGCCTCCCGTCACCGTGCTGTCCGGTGGCACCGTGATCACGATGGACGGCGCCCGGCGGGTGCTGACCGACGGGGCGGTGGCCTTCACCGACTCCATCCTCGCCGTCGGGCCCTCCGCCGAGGTGCTCACCGCCTATCCGGACGCCGACGTCGTCGACTGTTCCGGGCGGGCGGTGCTGCCGGGATTCGTCAACACCCACACCCACCTGTTCCAGACCCTGCTCAAGGGGCTGGGCGACGACCGGGTGCTCTCCGACTGGTTCCTGACGATGACCGGGCCGTCCGCGGTGGAGCTGACGCCGGAGGACTGCTACGCCGGAGCGCTGCACGGGTGCGCGGAGGCGCTGACCACCGGGACGACGACGCTGGTCGACTTCATGTACGTGCACCCGCGGCCCGGCCTCGGCGACGCGGTGGCCACAGCGATGTCCGAGGTCGGCATCCGCGGGGTGATGGCACGGGGATACATGACGGCGGGCGCCGACGTCGGGGCGCCACCAGAGCTCATCCAGCCGCTGGACGTGGCCCTGGCCGACGCCGAACGGCTCATCGGCGAGTGGAACGTCCCCGGCTCACGGGTCGCCGTGGGGCTGGCGCCATGCATGAGCTGGACGGTGGACGAGGCGACGCTGCGGGAGACCCGCGCGCTGGCCGACCGCACCGGAGCGCTCGTGACCATGCACCTGGCGGAGTCGCCGTTCGACGTCGCCGAGTCCGTCCGCCGGTTCGGGGTTCGGGACATCCCCTTTGCAGCCGACACCGGACTGCTCGGCCCGGACCTGCTGGCCGTGCACTGCGTGCAGGTGGACGGACAGGACCTCGAGCTGATCCAGAAGTCGGACACGAAGGTGTCGCACAACCCCTGCTCCAACCTCTACCTCGGGTCGGGCTTCGCGCCCGTTCCGGCGATGCATCGGCGCGGGATCACCGTGGGCCTGGCCTCCGACGGCCCGGCGTCGTCGTCAAACCACTCGATGCTCCAGGCGATGAAGTTTGCCGCCCTCCTGCACAAGGGGGTGCATCGCGACCCGGAAATCATGACGGCGGAGAAGGCGCTGGAGATGTCCACCATCGACGGCGCCCGGGCACTGGGCCTCGAGGCGTCGATCGGCTCCCTGGAGGCGGGCAAGCGCGCCGACCTCGCGGTCCTGGACATGTCGAACCTCTGCCTGACGCCGGTGCACGCGGCAGTGTCGTCGCTGGTCTACAGCCAGCGCGGCGACGAGGTGGACCGGGTCTACGTCGACGGCCGGCTGGTGGTCGACGGGGGGGCGCTGACCACGGTGGACCAGGAGGAGGTCCGGTCGCACTCCTCCGCCGCGGCCGCCGGTCTAGCGGCGCGGGCCGGAACCGACCGGCTCGCCGACAGGGACTGGCGGTCGCTGGTCGGCGCCTGACCCGACATGAAGATCACGCGGTAGCCGTCACACACCACGCCACCGGGCTTGACCTGGCCCGCGTCCGGCAGCGTGAGATTGGGAGACACCCCTCTAAAGATCATTAACGGCAGGAGTTACGGGCTCGGTTGGCCGCCGGCCGGACCCTGCTGACAGTCGGCGCGGCCTGCGCTATGCCCACACCATGAGGTATCCCCAGGGTGGCGGGCTGACCGCGGACGAG
>NZ_NVPT01000146.1 GCF_002802985.1 Geodermatophilus chilensis
TGCTCATCGGTCAGATCCGAGGGGTAGGCCGGGGAAGAGCCCATAGCCCACCCTGGCCCACAACCCCGAAGTTGTCAGCCCGCTTTCTCAACACGTTCTGAGCCGGCCGGGCGTCGTCCGGGGGTGACGTGCGCCGCGCACTAGGCTCGGGAGTGCCCGTTCGTCGACCCCGCAGGAGCTCCCGTGTCAGCCGCGCCCACCCTCGCCGCCACCGCCCCGATCCGGGTGCCGGCCGGGACGACGGCCCAGGAGGCGCTCAAGGCGGCCGGGGTCCCGCTCAAGGGCCCGGACGGCGCGGTCGTCGTCCGTGATCTCGCCACCGGCGACCTCAAGGACCTCGCCTGGGCACCCGAGGCCGACGCCGAGGTCGAGCCGGTGCCCGCCGCCAGCCCGGAGGGGCGTGCGGTGATCCGGCACTCCACCGCGCACGTGCTGGCGCAGGCGGTCCAGGACCTCTTCCCGGGCACCCGGCTGGGCATCGGCCCGCCCGTGGAGAACGGCTTCTACTACGACTTCGCCCCCGAGCGGCCCTTCACCCCCGAGGACCTCACGGCCCTCGAGAAGCGCATGCAGGAGATCGTCCGGGCGGGGCAGTACTTCTCCCGCCGCGAGATCAGCGACGCCGACGCGCAGGCCGAGCTCGCGCACGAGCCGTTCAAGCTCGAGCTGATCGGCCTCAAGGGTGGTGCCGACGAGGCGGCCGAGGGTGCCGACGTGGAGGTCGGCGGCGCGCAGCTGACCATGTACGACAACCGGGACGCCCGCACCGGCGACCTGGTGTGGACCGACCTGTGCCGCGGCCCGCACCTGCCGCGCACCTCGAACATCCCGGCGTTCTCCCTGACCCGGTCGGCGGCCGCCTACTGGCGGGGCAGCGAGAAGAACCCGCAGCTGCAGCGGGTCTACGGCACCGCGTGGGAGAGCAAGGAGGCGCACAAGGCCTACCTGGAGCAGGTCGCCGAGGCCGAGCGCCGCGACCACCGGCGGCTCGGCGCCGAGCTGGACCTGTTCAGCTTCCCCGACGAGATCGGCTCCGGCCTGGCGGTGTTCCACCCCAGGGGCGGCGTCATCCGCCGGGAGCTGGAGGACTACAGCCGGCGGCGGCACGAGGAGGCCGGGTACTCCTTCGTCAACACCCCGCACATCACCAAGGGCCAGCTCTTCCAGACCTCCGGGCACCTGGAGTGGTACGCGGAGGGCATGTACCCGGCGATGCACCTCGACGAGGAGCGCGACGCCGAGGGCAACGTGCGGCGGCAGGGGCAGGACTACTACCTCAAGCCGATGAACTGTCCCATGCACAACCTGGTGTTCCGGTCTCGGGGCCGCTCCTACAAGGAACTGCCGCTGCGGCTGTTCGAGTTCGGCACGGTGTACCGGTACGAGAAGTCCGGTGTCGTGCACGGGTTGACCCGGGCCCGCGGGTTCACCCAGGACGACGCGCACATCTACTGCACCCCGGAGCAGATGCAGGGCGAGATCCGCTCCCTGCTGCAGTTCGTGCTCGACCTGCTCGCCGACTACGGCCTGTCCGACTTCTACCTGGAGCTGTCCACCCGCGACCCGGAGAAGTCGATCGGCAGCGACGAGGACTGGGAGCGCGCGACGGACGCGCTCCGGGAGGCGGCCGAGGCCAGCGGCCTGGACCTGGTCCTCGACCCCGGCGGCGCGGCCTTCTACGCCCCGAAGATCTCCGTGCAGGCCCGCGACGCGATTGGCCGCACCTGGCAGATGTCGACGATCCAGGTCGACCTGATGCTGCCCGAGCGCTTCGGCTTGGAGTACACCGCCGCCGACGGCAGCCGGCAGCGCCCGGTCATGATCCACCGCGCGCTGTTCGGGTCCATCGAGCGCTTCTTCGGCGTCCTCACCGAGCACTACGCCGGCGCCTTCCCCGCGTGGCTGGCCCCGGTGCAGGTGGTCGGCATCCCGGTCACCGACGAGCAGGTCGGCTACCTGCGGGACGTCGCCCTGCAGCTGCGGGCGCGCGGCATCCGCGTGGAGGTCGACGACTCCGACGACCGGATGCAGAAGAAGATCCGCACCGCGAGCAAGCAGAAGGTGCCCTTCGTGCTCATCACCGGTGCCACCGACGCCGAGGCCGGCGCGGTCTCCTTCCGCTTCCGCGACGGCAGCCAGCACAACGGCGTGCCCGTCGAGAAGGCCGTCGCCGCGATCGCCGACTGGGTCGCCGGCCGGGCCAACACCGACCCCACTGCCGAATCCGTGGTGGCCGGATGAGCACCGACTCGAAGGAGGCCTTCCGGGTCGCCGTCTCCAGCGACGACGGCGGGCCGGCGACGGTCTTCGAGCACCTGTGGACGCCGTACCGGATGGCCTACATCCGTGGCGAGGGCAAACCCACGGGCGCCCACGACTGCCCGTTCTGCCTCATCCCGCAGATGGACGACGAGGAGGGGCTGGTCGTCGCGCGCGGCGAGACCGTCTTCGCCGTCCTCAACCTGTACCCGTACAACGCCGGCCACCTGATGCTGGTGCCGTACCGGCACGTGCCCGACTACACCGACCTCACGCCCGCCGAGGTCGCCGAGCTGGGCGAGTTCACCCAGACGGCCATGCGGGTGGTGCGCGCGGTGTCCGGGGCGCACGGGTTCAACATCGGGATGAACCAGGGCTCGGTCGCCGGTGCCGGGATCGCCGACCACCTGCACCAGCACGCCGTGCCGCGCTGGGGCGGGGACACCAACTTCATGCCGGTCATCGGGCTGACCCGCGTGCTGCCGCAGGTGCTGCGCGAGACGCGGGCGCTGCTCGCGCAGCACTGGCCGGACGGCCGGCCGACGCCGGGGGCCTGAGGTGCTCGGCGTCAACGCCCGTGCGGCGGTGGGCCGTTTCTGGGCACCGGTCGTGGCCCGGCTCGCCCGCGCCGGCGTCACCCCGGACGCGGTCACGCTGGTCGGCACGCTCGGGGCCATCGCCGGTGCGGTCGGGCTGATCGCCACCGGCCACCTGTTCTGGGGCGCGTTCACCGTCACCGTCTTCGTGCTGCTCGACATGCTCGACGGCGCCCTGGCGCGGGCCCGCGGCGGCGGCTCGGTGTTCGGTGCGGTGCTGGACTCCACCGGCGACCGCGCGGCCGACGCCGCCATCTTCGGCGCGCTGGTCTGGTGGTTCTCCGGGGCCGGCGACAACCGGCTCCTCGTGCTGCTGGCGCTGCTGTGCCTGGTGCTCGGCGTGCTCACCTCCTACGTCAAGGCCCGCGCCGAGGGCATGGGTCTGCGCTGCGACGTCGGCGTCGTCGAGCGCACCGAGCGGCTGATCCTCGTGCTGGTCGGCACCGGCTTCCTGGGCCTGGGCATCCCCTACGCCCTGCACGTCGCGCTGTGGGTGCTGACGGTGGGCAGCGCGGTCACCGTCGCGCAGCGGTTCGCCGAGGTCCACCGGCAGGCCCGCGGCCGGGCCCTGCCGACGCCGCCGTCCACCCCGCCGTCCTCGGGGCTGGTGCCGTGACCGACGCGCCCGGGACGGACGCCGCGACGGCGGGGTCGACGGGGACGGGGTCGAGGGAGACGGTGGCCGGGCTGCGGCTCGTCCCGGGCCGGCCGGGGCTGCGCGCCCGGGCCACGGCGCAGCTGACCGACCTCGGCTACGCCGCCGGCTGGAGCGCGGTCAAGGCGCTGCCCGAGCCGGTGGCCCGCGGCGCCTTCGACGCCGCCGGCCGATGGGCCGCCGCGCGCGAGGGCCGCGGGGTGCGGCAGCTGCGCGCCAACCTCCGCGTCGCCACCGGGGGCCGGCTCGACGAGGCCGCGCTCGACGAGCTGACCACGCGCGCGATGCGCTCCTACGCCCGCTACTGGCAGGAGGCGTTCCGGCTGCCGCGGCTGGGCGTGCAGCGGATCCTCGACGGCACCGAGCTGCCCGGCCGCGAGCACCTCGAGGCGGCCCGTGACCAGGGGAGGGGGCTGGTCCTGGCGCTGCCGCACAGCGGCAACTGGGACGCCGCCGGCGTCTGGCTGGTCGACTGGCTCGGCGGGCCGTTCATGACCGTGGCCGAGCGGCTGCGGCCGGAGTCGCTGTACCGGCGCTTCCTCGCCTTCCGGGAGACGCTCGGCATGCGGGTGGTGCCGCTCACCGGCGGCCCGCGGCCGGGCGCCACCGTGCTGCGCGAGTGGCTCGACGCCGGCGGCTCGATCTGCCTGCTGGTCGACCGGGACCTCGGCACCGGCGGGGTCCCGGTCGACCTCTTCGGCCGCCGGACCACCATGCCCGGCGGGCCGGCGCTGCTGGCCGCGCAGACCGGCGCCGCCCTGCACCCGGCCGTGTCGCACTTCACCGAGCGGGCCTGGCGGCACGTCGTCCACCCGGAGGTGCCGGTCGGCGGGCCCGGGCGGCTGCGCGACCGGGTTCCCGCCGCGATGCAGGGGGTGGCCGACGCGTTCACCGCCGGCATCGCCGAGCACCCCGAGGACTGGCACGTGCTCGGGCGGATCTGGGACGACGTCCCGCCCGACCCGCCGCGGCGAGGGCACCGCTGATGCGCATCGGACTGGTCTGCCCCTACCAGTGGGACGTCCCCGGCGGGGTCCAGTACCACGTGCGCGACCTGGCCGAGACGCTGCGCGGGCTGGGCCACCACGTCGAGGTGCTCACCCCCGCCGAGCGCGAGGAGTCGCTGCCCGACGAGCACACGACCTGGGCCGGGCGCGCCGTGCCGGTCCCGTACAACGGCTCGATGGCCAGCCTGCAGTTCGGGCCGGTCAGCGCCACCCGGGTGCGCCGCTGGCTGCGCGAGGGGCACTTCGACGTCGTCCACGTGCACGAGCCGGCGCCGCCCTCGGTCTCGCTGCTCGTCTGCATGATCGCGACCGGCCCGGTCGTGGCCACCTTCCACGCCGCCACGACCCGGTCCAGGACCCTGGCCGCCTTCGGCCCGCTCGTCCGGCCCTGGCTGGAGAAGATCTCCGGACGCATCGCGGTGTCGGACTTCGCCCGCCGGGTGCAGGTCGAGCACCTCGGCGGCGACGCGGTGATCATCCCCAACGGCGTGCACGTCCGCGCCTTCGCCGACGGGCCCTCGCTGCCCGGCCGCGCCCGCGGCGTGGACGGGCCGACCATCGGCTTCCTCGGCCGGTACGACGAGCCGCGCAAGGGCCTGCCGGTGCTGCTCGAGGCGATGCGCACCGTCGTCCGCCGGCACCCCGGCGCGCAGCTGCTGATCGCCGGCCGCGGCGACCCGGACGCTGTCCGGGAGCTGCTCGGCGAGGACCTCGCCCCGCACGTCTCGCTGCTCGGTGAGCTCACCGAGGCGGAGAAGGGCGCGTTCCTGCGGTCGATCGACGTGTACTGCGCGCCCAACCTGCTGGGGGAGTCCTTCGGCATCGTGCTGATCGAGGCCCTGGCCGCGGGGGCGCCGGTCGTCGCCAGCGACCTCGACGCCTTCGCCGCGGTGCTGGAGGACGGCGCCGCCGGGGTGCTGGTGCGCCGCGGGAACGCCCGCGACCTCGCCCGCGCCCTCTCCGACCTGCTCGCCGACCCCGAGCGCCGGGAGCAGCTCTGCGCGACCGGCCGTCGGGTGGCCGCGGAGTACGACTGGTCGGTGGTGGCCCGCCGGGTGCTCGCCGTCTACGAGACGGTGGTGCTGCCCGGCAGCGGCGGGGTCACCGCCTCCGACGACGCCGGGCTGGCCGACCTCGCCGCCCTCCCGGGGGACGCACCGACCCGGTCGGCCCTGCGACGGTGGGTGCAGCGCTAGCCTGACCCGTCGTGACCCCCGACGTCTGGCTGCTCCTCACCGCCGCCGTCGTCGTCCTGCTGCTGGCCGCCTGGGTGGCGTGGACGCTCACCCGGCTACGCCGCCTGGAGGCCCGGGTCGAGCGCGCCTGGACGGCCCTGGACACCCAGCTGACGCGGCGCGCGGCCCTGGCCGAGGAGCTCTGCCGCGACCACGCGGGCGCGGTGGGGGAGGAGCGCGCCGCCCGGCTGGCGGCCTGCGTCCGCGAGGTGCGCGCGCCCCGGGCCGGTGACCGCGAGCTGACCGAGAACGCCCTGGGCCGCGAGCTGCGCGAGCTGCCCGGCGACCTGCCCGGCGTGCCGCGCGCCCTGCGCGCCGACCTCGAGGGGACGGCGACCCGGATCGGGCTGGCCCGGCGCTTCTACAACGACGCCGTCCGCGACACCCACGCCCTGCGCACCCGCCGGCTGCCCAGCCTGCTGCGGCTGCACGCCGCCCGGCCGCTGCCGCGGTTCTTCGACATCGAGGACGACCTGCGCGAGGTCACCGGCAGCGCCGCCGGGGGCGGTCGCGCGCGCCCGTAGCATCGAGGTGCCCCTCCCCGACCTCCGAGACCGAGGCAGTCCCCGTGGCAGAGCACAGCACGACCGTCCCCACCACCACCGGCACCGAGGCCGTCAAGCGCGGCATGGCCGAGCAGCTCAAGGGCGGCGTCATCATGGACGTCGTCACCCCCGAGCAGGCGAAGATCGCCGAGGACGCCGGCGCGGTCGCCGTCATGGCCCTCGAGCGGGTGCCCGCCGACATCCGCGCCCAGGGCGGCATCGCCCGCATGAGCGACCCGGACATGGTCCAGGGCATCGTCGACGCGGTCTCCATCCCGGTCATGGCCAAGGCGCGCATCGGCCACTTCGTCGAGGCGCAGGTGCTGCAGAGCCTCGGCGTCGACTACATCGACGAGTCCGAGGTGCTCACCCCGGCCGACGAGGCGCACCACATCGCCAAGAGCGAGTTCACCGTGCCGTTCGTCTGCGGCGCCACCGACCTGGGTGAGGCGCTGCGGCGGATCGCCGAGGGCGCGGCGATGATCCGCTCCAAGGGCGAGGCCGGCACCGGCAACGTGGTCGAGGCGGTGCGGCACATGCGCGCCATCCGCGCCGGCATCCGCCGGCTGGGCACGCTCGACGCGACCGAGCTGTTCGTCGCCGCGAAGGAGCTGCGCGCGCCGTACGACCTGGTCGCCGAGGTGGCCCGACTGGGCAAGCTGCCGGTCGTGCTCTTCACCGCCGGCGGCATCGCCACCCCCGCGGACGCGGCGATGATGATGCAGCTGGGCGCCGAGGGCGTCTTCGTCGGCTCGGGCATCTTCAAGTCCGGCGACCCGGCGCAGCGGGCCGCGGCCATCGTGCAGGCGACGACCTTCCACGACGACCCCGACGTGATCGCCAAGGTCTCCCGCGGGCTCGGCGAGCCGATGGTCGGCATCAACGTCGCCACGCTGCCGGAGAGCGAGCGGTACGCCACTCGCGGCTGGTGACCCCGTGACCGAGCTCGCGAGGTCACGCTGGGGTGCAGCACGGCCCGTGGCGTGACCGACGAGCGCCAGCGAGGAGGCACGTGACGGCGCAGCGGGACGACGTCGAGGCCGCCCGCGCGTCCGCCGTCCCGGCGCGGGAGACCCCGTCGGGACGGCGGATCGGCGGTCTCGACGTCGCCCGCGGGCTCGCCGTCCTCGGCATGTTCGGCGCGCACCTCGGGAGCACCGGCGAGCTGGGCTGGGACCCGGTCACCTGGCGGGCGCTGGTCGACGGCCGCTCGTCGATCCTGTTCGCCACGCTGGCCGGTGTCTCGATCGCGCTCCTCTCCGGCGGCCGCGCGCCGGCCACGGGGGACGAGCTCGCCCGGGCCCGGACCCGCATCCTGGTCCGCGGCGCCTGGGTGTTCGCGATCGGCGGCGTCCTGGAGCTGCTCGGCACCTTCGTCGCGATCATCCTGGGCGTCTACGCCGTGCTCTTCGTCCTCGCCCTGCCCTTCCTGCGCTGGCGGCCCGCGCGCCTGCTGCTCGCCGCCGGGGCCGTCGCCCTGCTCGGGCCGCCGCTCACCCTCGCGGTGGGGCAGTACGCGACCGAGCTGGACGAGGCGGGCAACGCCTTCGCCTTCCTGTTCTTCACCGGCTACTACCCGGCGGCGGTCTGGCTCGCCTTCGTGCTGGTGGGGCTCGCCGTCGGCCGGCTGGACCTGCGGGCAGCACGGGTGCGCGTCGGCCTGGTCGCCGGCGGCGCGGCCGCCGCGGTGCTGGGCTACCTCGGCGGCTGGCTGAGCACCCGGCAGCTCGCGCCGGGACAGGACCTGAACGGGATCGAGTCCGGCTTCGGCTCCGACGGAGCCTGGGAGCCGGCCTGGTTCGCCGGCGCGCAACCGCACACCGCGACGCCGTTCGAGGTGATCGGCTCCGGCGGCGTCGCGGTCGCCGTCATCGGGGTGTGCCTGGTGGTCGCCGACCTGCTGCCGCGGGTGACGTACCCACTGGCCTCGGTGGGCGCGCTGGCGCTGTCGGTCTACACCGTGCAGATCGTGGCCATCCGGGTGCTCCAGGTCGCCTCCTCCGCCGACTGGGGACTCTGGGTGCGCTTCACCGTCACCGCCCTGGTGCTGGCGTCGGTGTGGCGGTGGCGGTTGGGTCGCGGCCCGCTGGAGCGGCTGCTGACCTGGAGCTCGCGGCGGGCGGCCGGGCCCTGAGCGGGCGACGTAGCCTGGTCCCTCGTGTCGAGGAAGCCCGTCGTCGGTGTGCTGGCCCTGCAGGGAGACGTCCGCGAGCACCTCGCGACGCTGCCGGAGCTGGGCGCCGAGGCGGTGATCGTGCGCCGTCCCGAGGAGCTGGCCGGGGTCGACGCGCTCGTCGTCCCCGGCGGTGAGTCGACGACGATGGCGAAGCTGGCCGCGCGGTTCGGCCTGCTCGAGCCACTGCGTGCGGCCGTGGCCGACGGCCTGCCGGTCTACGGCTCCTGCGCCGGGATGATCATGCTGGCCGACCGGCTGCTGGACGCCCCGCCCGACCAGGTCACCGTCGGCGGGCTGGACGTCACCGTGCGGCGCAACGCCTTCGGCCGGCAGGTCGACTCCTTCGAGTCGCAGGTCGAGATCGAGGGCGTGGCCGGCGACCCGGTGCACGCGGTCTTCATCCGGGCGCCGTGGGTGGAGGAGGCCGGGGAGGGCGTGCAGGTCCTCGGCCGGGTCGTCGGGGGACCCGCCGACGGTAGGATCGTCGCCGTCCGCCAGGGGAACCTGGTGGCCACCAGCTTCCACCCCGAACTCACCGGGGACCGCCGGGTGCACGCGCTGTTCGTCGACATCGTCCGACGCCGCCTGGCCGAGAGGGCCGGCGCTGTCGCCGGGAACGAGGAGGATCAATGAGCGGCCACTCCAAGTGGGCGACGACGAAGCACAAGAAGGCCGGCATCGACGCCAAGCGCGGCAAGCTCTTCGCCAAGCTCATCAAGAACATCGAGGTCGCGGCCCGCACCGGCGGCGGTGACCCGGCCGGCAACCCGACGCTCTTCGACGCCATCCAGAAGGCGAAGAAGAGCTCGGTGCCCAACGACAACATCGACCGCGCGGTGAAGCGCGGTGCCGGTCTCGAGGCCGGTGGCGTCGACTACCAGACGATCACCTACGAGGGCTACGCGGCCGGCGGCGTCGCCGTCCTCATCGAGTGCCTGACCGACAACAAGAACCGGTCGGCCATGGAGGTCCGCACGGCCATGACCCGCAACGGCGGGTCGATGGCCGACCCCGGCTCGGTCTCCTACCTGTTCTCCCGCAAGGGCGTCATCGTGGTGCCGAAGTCGGACACGGTCGACGAGGACACCGTGCTCATGGCCGTGCTCGACGCCGGGGCCGAGGAGGTCCGAGACCAGGGCGACAGCTTCGAGGTGGTGTGCGAGCCGACCGACCTGGTCGCCGTGCGGACCGCGCTGCAGGACGCCGGCATCGACTACGACTCCGCCGACGCCGGGTTCGTGCCGAGCGTCTCGGTCAAGCTGGACGAGGAGGCGGCGGGCAAGGTCTTCCGGCTCATCGACGCGCTCGAGGACTGCGACGACGTGCAGAACGTCTACGCCAACTACGACGTCTCCGACGACGTGCTCGAGAAGGTCGGGTGAAGGACCACCCTTCCCCCCACGCCTCGCGAGCTCGGTGCGGGTCCCTGAAGAGTGGCCGTTCCAGCACCTGACGAGGCTCGCGGCGGGATCCTGCAGAGGGGCCGTTCCAGCACCTCACCTGGCGCGGGCGTGTCGCGCCGTTCCGTCGCCCCCGGGGGTTAGCGTGGGTCGAACACCAGTTCGGCTGACGTCAGGAGGCGCCTCCATGCGGGTCCTCGGCATCGACCCGGGCCTCACCCGGTGCGGGTGGGGAGTGGTCGACGGGCGTCCCGGTGCACGGCCGGCGGCGGTCGGTGTGGGGGTCCTGCGCACCGCCGCGGAGCTCGACCTGGAGCTGCGGCTGCTCGAGCTGCACACGGCCGTGACCGCACTGCTGCGGGAGCACCGGCCCGACGTCGTGGCGATCGAGCGGGTCTTCACCCAGAACAACAAGGGCACCGCTACGGGGACGGCGCAGGCCGCGGGCGTGGCCGCACTGGCCGCCGCCCAGGCCGACCGGCCGGTCGCCTGGCACACGCCCAGCGAGGTCAAGGCCGCCATCTCCGGCAGCGGTCGTGCGGACAAGGAGCAGGTCACCCTGATGGTCACCCGGGTGCTGGGGCTGGCGTCCCCGCCCAAGCCGGCCGACGCCGCCGACGCGCTCGCCCTGGCGGTCTGCCACGCCTGGCGCGGCCCGGCGCAGCAGCGGCTCGAGGTCGCCGCGCTGGCCGGCGGGATCGGCGCGCCGGTGGTGCAGCGGACGCTGCCGCGCTGGCAGGGGGTGTCCCGGTGATCGCGTCGGTCAGCGGGCGTGTCGCGGCGGTGTCGCCGGACGGCGCGGTCGTCGAGGTCGGCGGCATCGGCCTGGCGGTGCAGTGCACGCCGGGCACCATCGCCCGGCTGCAGGTGGGGGAGAGCGCCCGCCTGGCGACCAGCCTGGTGGTGCGCGAGGACTCCCTCACCCTCTACGGCTTCGCCGACGACGACGAGCGCCAGCTGTTCGAGCTGCTGCAGACGGCCAACGGCGTGGGCCCCCGGCTGGCCCAGGCCGTGCTCGCCATCCACCCGCCGCGCGAGGTGCGCCGCGCGGTGTCGATGGCCGACGTCAAGGCGCTCATGCAGGTGCCGGGTATCGGCAAGAAGGGCGCCGAGCGGCTGATCCTCGAGCTGCGGGACCGGCTGGGCGCCACCACGACCGACACCCAGCTCGACGGCGCCGCCGCACCGTCCGGCCTGCCGGCCGTCACCCCGGTCGCCCCGTGGCGCGATCAGCTGGCCTCGGCCCTGGTCGGCCTGGGCTGGACCGGCAAGGAGGCCGACGCGGCGATCGTCGAGCTCGCCCCGCTGGCCGACGAGCAGGTCACGCAGACCGGCTCGGTCGAGGTCGCCGTCCTGCTGCGCCAGGCGCTGCGGCTGCTGGGCCGGTCGTGAGCTCGCCGTTCGACCGGGGTCTGTCGGCCGAGCCCGCTGAGGGCCTGAGCCGCGACTTGTCCTCGGTGTCGGCTGGAGCCGGGGACGAGGAGCGGGTCGTCGAGTCGGCGCTGCGGCCGCACTCGCTGACCGACTTCATCGGCCAGCCCAAGGTGGCCCGGCAGCTGGAGCTGGTCCTCGAGGGCGCCAAGCGGCGCGGCCGCCCGCCGGACCACGTGCTGTTCTCCGGCCCGCCCGGCCTGGGCAAGACCAGCCTCGCGCTGATCATCGGCTCCGAGCTGGGGACGTCGGTGAAGATCACCAGCGGTCCGGCGATCGAGCGCTCCGGGGACCTGGCCGCGATGCTGTCCAACCTGGCGCCCGGCGACGTCCTCTTCATCGACGAGATCCACCGGATCGCCCGGCCGGCCGAAGAGCTGCTGTACATGGCGATGGAGGACTTCCGCGTCGACGTCGTGGTCGGCAAGGGGCCGGGGGCGACCGCCATCCCGCTGGAGATCAACCCGTTCACGCTGGTCGGGGCGACGACGCGCGCCGGCCTGCTCACCGGGCCGCTGCGCGACCGGTTCGGCTTCGTCGGCCAGATGGAGTTCTACGAGCCGGCCGAGCTGCAGCAGGTGCTCGCCCGCAGCGCCGCGCTGCTGGGCGTCGAGCTCACCGCCGACGGCTCGGCGGAGATCGCCGGCCGGTCCCGGGGCACCCCGCGCATCGCCAACCGGCTGCTGCGCCGGGTCCGCGACTACGCGGAGGTGCGCGCCGACGGCCGGGTGACCCGCGCGGTCGCCGAGGCGGCGCTGGCGCTCTACGACGTCGACCACCTGGGCCTGGACCGGCTCGACCGCGCCGTCCTGGAGGCGCTGGTCATGCGCTTCGGCGGCGGTCCGGTCGGTGTGGCCACGCTCGCGGTGGCCGTGGGGGAGGAGCCGCACACCGTGGAGGAGGTGTGCGAGCCGTTCCTGGTCCGCGCCGGGCTGCTCGCCCGCACGCCCCGTGGCCGGGTGGCCACCGAGGCGGCCTGGCAGCACCTCGGCCAGCCGGTCCCGCGCGGCGGCGTCCCCCTCGGTCGGGTCACAGTCGACCCACCGGCCCCGGGTTCGTCGTCAGGCACCCTGTTCGACGCCTAGACTGCGGGACGCTGGCGCGCAACTCGTCCGGCGTCGCCGCGCGCGTCCCGCACGGTGCCCGGATGCCCCGCGCCGGAGCCGATGCACCCGAGCGGTCCCGTCCCGGGCCGCACCCACCGTGGCCGGTACGCCGCGGTAGAGAGGCACATCTGTCGTGGAGTTGTTCCCGCTCGTCATCCTCGTGCTGGCCTTCGTGCTGCTCATCGTCGTCCCGGCACGGCAGCGCAAGAAGATCCAGGAGCAGCAGCGGGCGCTGCAGGAGTCGCTGACCCCGGGCACCCCGGTCATGACGACGGCCGGCCTGCACGGCACGGTCGCCGCCCTCGGCGAGGGCACCGTCGACCTGGAGATCGCCCCCGGTGTGGTCGTGACCTTCGCCCGCCAGGCGGTCCTCGAGGTCCGCAAGCCCGTGGTGGCCGGCCCCGCCGCCGACGGCACGGTCCTGCCCGGGGACGACGCCGACGGCGGCCCGGCCGACCGCACCCGCTGACCCGGAGCCGCCCCGTGGCCCAACGCACGCTGCCCGCGCGCCGGTACTTCGGCGCCTTCCTGCTCGTCGTCGCCGTCCTGTACGGCCTCGTCTTCCTCACCGGCGACACCCGCACCCCGCAGCTCGGCCTCGACCTGCGCGGCGGGACGACGGTGACCCTCACCGCGGCCACGCCCGACGGCCAGGCCCCCGACCCGACCGAGCTCGAGCTGGCCCGCCAGATCATCGAGCAGCGGGTCAACGGCCTCGGCGTCGCGGAGGCCGAGGTGGTCACCGAGGGCGACTCGAACATCGTCATCTCCGTCCCGGGGGACGACGGCGAGCAGGCCCGCGAGCTGGGCCAGACCGCACAGCTGCGCTTCCGGCCCGTCGTCCAGGGGCCCGAGCCTGTCTCTTATCGACATGCGACGCTGCTGCCGACCCCTCAGGTCCGGATCCCCGCCGTCGCCCGTCCTGCTAAAACAACCGTCAATCTGCTAGCCCTCCGACTGCGTCCACTCCACCTTGCAACCTCTGTCCCTTTCTCTCCCCCTCCAGCTACATCTCCTACCATTCTCCTT
>NZ_NVPT01000147.1 GCF_002802985.1 Geodermatophilus chilensis
TCGCCACCGCGCTGGACGCGGTCACCGCCGCCGACGCCGCCGGCTGGTTCACCCACGCCGGCTACCCCACCCGCCAAGCTGCCTGAGATGCGCTGTCAGACCTCCGGAGGGCCCTCACCCGGTTGCAGCAGTAGCCCGGCCGGCCGCTGTTCGGACGAAAGGGGTCCGGGCGGTGCCAACTGCAGGGTGAGGAGGGCTGCCATGTCCGGTGCGAACTGCGTCGCGCCGGAATACGTCCCAGGACACCGGGACGGGGCGGGCGGCCGCGGCCTGCCCTGCGTCACCGCCGTGGCGCCGGGAGGAGAGATGCTCCTCCGCGAGACCCGCGCCGCCACGGAGGACAAAAGCAGGGGGGATCTGTAATCCGCACGGCGAGCTGACCGAGCTGTCGATCCGCAAGATCCGCTACCTCATCACCTGCCTGGTCTGGCACCTCGACGCCGACCCGAGGCAGGTCCTGCACTGGTCACGCTGGCGCCGCAGACACCGAACCCGAACCCGCCGTTGCCACTACGCCACCCGAGAAGCCCGGTACATGCGGCTGCAGTACGAGGACCACAGGTCGTGCAGAGGGACTGATCGCTCATCGCGGACAGCGGAGGCGTGTACGCATGTAGCGAGTCGTCCCTCGGATACAGCAGCGAGGTTCCGTGGTGAAGACCACGGGACCTTCGTCGTCTCCGGCCACCGAGTCACCCCGCGCCCCGTCGGGGGGCTCGAGTCGTCCGCGGGCCGTGCCCACACCGACCAGAGCTCGTGCCGACCGGACGGGGTGCATCGGGCTCGGCGCCGTCACGCGCGTCAAACGGATCCTCAAACCCCTCGGCGGGACGGTCTGGCACAGCCGCACGATGAGGCGGCCCGAGCGAGGAGGACGTCATGCCGTTCGTCAACGTCAAGGTCATCCAGGGCGTCTTTACGTCCGACCAGAAGCAGGCCATGGTGGAACGTCTCACCGACGCCATGGTGGCGATCGAGGGAGAAGCCATGCGCGGGGTCACCTGGGTGGTTGTCGAGGAGGTCGCCAGCGGTGACTGGGGCATCGGCGGGAAGTGCCTCACGACTGCGGACGTAAAGGCACTCACGGCCACCGCCGGCGTGTAGCCGCCGGGTGGCGGCGCCGGCGCGCCGGTGCCGCCGCCTGATCACCGCACGGGGCGAGCGCGAGGGCCTACGGTCGCCGGTGTTGGGGGGTCCACATGTCCACAGCCGTCCGGCTCCTGGGCCGACCTCACGTGGTCTGTGACGGACGTCCCGCGCTCGCCCCGCGCGGCAACAAGGCGTGGGCACTGCTGGCCTACCTAGTGCTGACCGAGCGTCCACCGACGCGCCAGCAGGTCGTCTCACTGCTGTTCCCCGAGGCCCTCGACCCGCTGCGCGCCCTGCGGTGGAACCTCACCGAACTGCGCCGCGTGCTGCGCGGAGTCGCGTCCCTGACCGGCGACCCCTTGGTGCTGACCCCAGTGCCGGGATGTGCCATCGACGTCCGCCTCCTCACCGAGGGCAGCCCGGCGCAGGCTCTCTCGCTCGACGGCTTCGGGCGGGAACTGCTCGAGGGGGTGGCCGTACCCGACGCGCCCGCGTTCGAGGCCTGGCTCGCCGCGGAGAGGTGCCGGGTCGCCACCTGCGGCCAGACGGTCGTCGTGGAGCAGTCACTGAACCTGCTCACCACCGGTGAGGCCCGTGGCGCGGCTCGACTGGCCGCCCGGGCCGTGGCCATGGACCCCCTCAACGCCGATCACCACGCCCTCCTGGTCCGCAGCCTCGCCACCGCCGGTGACCACCTCGGCGCCCAGAGGCAGGCGGAGAGGTGCGCGGACCTCTTCCGGCGGGAGCTCGGGTGCTCGCTGCCGGCCGAAGTGGTGGCCGCGGCTCGCCCGGCGGCCGTGCACCGGCGGCCGGCCTCGGGCCCGGCGGCGGTGCGGTCCCTCCTGGACGTCGGCCGGGCGTCCCTGGCGGCGGGAGCCGTGAACCGCGGCATCGAGCAACTCGAGCGAGCCGCGGCGACGGCGGTCGACCTCGGCGACCCGGTCCTGCGCGCGACCGCGTTCGTGGCACTGGCCGGGGCCCGCGTGCACGGCGCCGGCGAGCGGGGCACGGCGGTGCGCGCCCTCCTGCAGGACGCCGCGGCCTGCGCTCGGCAGGCCCAGGCAGGCGACCTCGCCGCCGCGGCCTGCCGGGAGCTCGGATTCCTGGCCCTGCAGCGTGGCCACCACGACCGCGCCCTGGTGTGGCTCGACGAGGGCGAACGGCTCGCCACCGACGACGGGGAACGCGCACGACTGCTCGGCGTCCGGGGGATGTGTCTGACCGACGGGGCGGACTACGGAGACGCGCTGTCCGCCCTGACCTCGGCAGTGCGCCTGGCCCGGCTCGTCGGCGACTCCAGGCAGGTCGCGTGGTCCCTGTCGATGGTGGGCCGACTCCACGTGCTGCGCGGCGAGCACGCCCGTGCCGTCGCACCCCTCGACACGGCGCTCGACATCGTCGGCGAGCAGGGCTGGACGGCGTTCCAGCCGTGGCCCGAGGCCTTCCGCGCCGAGGCGGCCATCGGGTCGGGGTGCGTCGCCGTCGCCCGTGAGCTGCTGGACCACGCGTGGGTCCTGGCCACGGAGAGCGTCGACCACTGCTGGATGGCGACCGTCGCGCACGGCCACGCCAGGCTGGCCCTCGCGGCTCGACAGACCTCCCGAGCCCAGGAGTGGGTGGACCGCGGTCTGGCGCCCTCGCCGTGGTACCTGTGGCCGTACGCCCGCCTGCTGGACACAGCGTGCTCGGTGGCACTGCAGACCGGCGGTGCGGCGACGGCCCAGCCGATGATCGACCGGCTGATCGAGCTCGCCGGTCGCGCCAGCATGCGTGACCTGCTCGTGCGTGCGCATCTGCACCGGGCGCGGACCGGATCCCGCCCGGCACTCGCCGCCGCCCGCGCCCTGGCCGCGGAGGTCGACGATCCGGCTCTCCGCACCCGCATCCACGCGGAGTCGGGGGTCCCGGCGTGACACCGCCTCTTGCTCGACCCACCACCTGGAGAAACCAGCTTGGTCGATGCCGCCTGGGCGATCGATGAGGTGAAGCGCAGGCACGAGGCCCTGCCGGAGACAGATCGACGGTCGGACCGCCATCACTTGGACGCCAGCTTCCTCGCCTCGAACGGCTCGGGATCGGCCAGACGAGGCAACGGCCGAGGTACATGACCACCGCCTGCCCGCGATCGACGTTCCCGCTCCCTCGCTGGTCCAGCGCTCCGCCGGCTGCGACAGCCTCGCCTTCCCGACCCCTCGGCGCCTCATCAGATGTTCACCGCGGATGTCGTCGGGGAGCGCCGCGGATGCAGGCGTGTGCGTATGTAGCGTGTCGCCCTCGGACACGTCGAAGTGGGGGTCGCCCCGCGACGGCCCCACCGAGGATCGGGCTGCACCTCTACGGCGGTGCCGGCATCCAGGGGCTGACACCCAGCGCTGGTCGCTGATCCCGAGCCTGGCCGACCGCGGCGTCCGGGTGAGGTGCCCGCTGATGGCCTCGCGCCACAACAGATCTACCGGGGCGGCTATCCGTTGGTCAGCGCTGTCCGACCGGCATCTGCTGGAGGACGTCGATCTCTCCGTCGCCGCCGCTGTAGGCGACTGCTTCGTGTACGACCGCATGCCGCATGGATCAGGTCGACCGCTCGCCGACGCCGGTCGCCCCCTCGTGCAGCCGGCCGGCTGGCGAGTCGGGGGCGAGCGGTGGAGTCCGGGCGCCGGCTCCCTCGGCCATGCCCTCGAGCACCTCGCGCAGTGCCTCCACGGAGGACACGGTGGGGGACCAGCCGAGCTCTGTGCGGATCCTCGTGGTGTCGAGCAACGGAAGCTGCAGCGCCAGGTCGAGCAGCCGCGGCTCAGCTGGGACAAGGTGCAGTTGCCATGCGGCCGTCAACCCGACGCGCGCCAGGCGGCCGGGCACCGGGAGGACACGCGACCCGAGCACCTCGCCAATGGATCCGGCGTCGATGACAGGGTCGGCGGCGACGTTGTAGGCGCCCCGCGCGTCGCCGACGATCGCCAGTCGATATGCCTCGGCCACGTCGTTGGCGTGCAGCGCCTGGAACCGCAGGCCTGCCGGCCAGGGGACGACCGGCAGCCGGCCCGGACGGACCAGTGCGTTGGGCAGTAGCGGCCCGGCGAAGATCCGCCGCTGCTCGGAGGCGGCCTGCCGCTGGAAGATGAACGCCGACCGGAGCCGGACGACCCGGATGTCGGGATGCCGGGCCTCGAACGCGTCGAGCAACCGTTCGACGTAGGCCTTCTCCCGCCCGTACGCCGCTGTGGGGACGCTGTGGGTGGGCCATGACTCGTCCACCCGCCGGCCCGGTCCCGGGGAGTAGGCGCCGACGGACGAGGCGTAGACGAGGGCACCGACACCCGCCGCCGACGCGGCCGCGAACACCCGCGCGCTTCCCACCGCGTTGGCCTGCCAGGTCACCATCGGACGGTGCGTTGGGTGGAACAGCCAGGCGAGATGGACGACGACGTCGGCTCCCCGCAGATGCGGGACAAGGTCGTCGCCGGCGACGTCCGCTGCCACGAACGTCGTCTTCGGGGGTTGCCACTCCGGGCGCCGGCGAGCGATCCCGACGATCTCCGACACCCTGTCGTCGGCCGTCAGCGCGCGGACGACCGCGGTCCCGACGTTGCCCGTCGCTCCTACGACCACGACCTTCACGCCGCTCACCTCGTCTCGGTCGCTGCTCGGGTCCCGGCACAACCCGTACCCCGGGCGACGCCATCCATCACAGTGCCTGGCTGGTAGCAGCCGGTCGGGATGTGCTGAGAAGGCCCGGTGGTCGAGGTGCAGACCATCGGCGACCGCGTGCCGACGACAGACCGGTCCGGCACATCCGGGACCTACCGCCGCACGATGGGCGGGATCCCGGCACTGCCGACGCGGCCCGGGGCCGAGCACACTGGTCGTGCAGTTCTGCGCCGACGGATGTTGCCCCGGAGGCTGCCATGCGCAGCGATGAACGCCTGGTTCTCATGCCGGTCCTTGCGCCAGGCAGTCATGCCCATCCCCGCGCCGGCGGCTGCTTCGCCGAGGTCGCGGCCACCCTCAGCACCCACCAGTGGACCGACCACCCCACCAGCATCCCCCCGGTCCTCGGCCAGATCGCCCGCCGAGTCAACGACCTCTCCAGCCCGCAGGCGCGAACCGACCTGGCGCCGCTGATCCCCTGGGCGGTCTGCGGTCCCCACCTGTCGGCCGACCTCACCCGCGACACCGCGGTGATCACCGCACTGATCGAGTCGGCCCGCTCGGAGCTCCGGGTCGACCCGGACCTCGACCCGGTGCTGCAGCAGCTGGAGCGGCAACCCCGGCCGCGCCACATCGTCGACCGGATCAGGTGGCGCCGGGCCGCCCGACACCTCGTGCACATGCACCTGCGGTCCATCGCCTCGAGGACAGAGGGGCCGACCCGCGACTCCCAGCTCCGGGACCTGCTGCTCACGGCCATCGACAGCATCCGCGCCCTCGAGGGTCTCCCGACGCTGCCACGGCCGGTCGACGCCCCGGTGATCACTGCTCACCCGTTGCCCGTCACCACGCACCTGGCCGCAGTCCACCCGGTTCTCGGACTGCGCGTCGCCCCTCTGCTCGACCTCTGGCCCGACTGGATCCGTGAGCCCTGGAACCGGCGCCTCGATGAGCTCTGCCCGCGTGACCTGCCCGACGGCGAGGACCGACCACAGCAACCCGCCGGCATCCGGCAAGCCGTCGCCGTCTGACCGTGGGACCGCCATTCCGTGACGCCCTGCTGGACCGAGCAGCAGCTGTGCTCGCCGTTGCTGCAGGCTGACCCGATCACCTCAGAGGGCGCCGGTCACGTGGCGATCATCGATTGGTCGGCCCAGGTTGCCGCCGCGTCAGCGATGACCGTCAGCAGAGCGGACGCGTTGTGGACCCTCACGTGGCTCGACCCGCCGACGGCCGAAGCCGCTGCCCTGGACGATGGCGGTCAGGCGTAGTGGCCGACGGGGCTGGTTCGCCACATCCTGAAGCCACCGGCAGAGACGGCAGCCTGCTGCGGAGCCCTCGTGGAGTGGCCTTGATGATGCATCGTTCGGGATTCGGAAGCGGCGTGTGGCCGGGGGCCGACCTCGCCTCCCTGTTCCCGCCGGAGTCAGCCCCGGGTGCGCCGGGCGACCTGGGCGTGTTCGGTCCAGGTTCGGAGGCCTGGCGGATCGGCCGGGAGAGAGTGCTGATCCTGGCCGGTCCGGCCGCCCTGTTGATGCAGATCGCACATCCGCTGGTCGCTGCCGGCGTCGACCAGCACAGCGACTTCCGTGTCCGACCGGTGCATCGCTTGCGCACCACCCTGGACGCCACACTGACCATGACCTTGGCGACCGTGACCAGGCCGCCAAGGCAGCCGCCCGGATCCGGTCGCGGCACCGACGAGTGACCGGGTGTACCAGCGACGCTGCAGGCGCCTTCCCGGCTGGCACGGAGTACCGGGCCGACGATCCACAGCTGGCGCTGTGGGTGCTGGCCACCTTGGTCTGGACGGCGCTCGAGCTCTACGACGGGTTCGTCGCGCCACTGCCCCCCGAGCGCCGGGCTCGTTACCAGGCCGAGATGTCCCGTATCGGCGGGCTTCTCGGCGTACCGCAGGAGCTGCTACTGGGTAGTCACGGAGAGTTCACCGAGTACATGGCGTCGATGGACGACGCGGTGCTCGAGGTGGGGCCGCAAGCGCGCAGGCTCGCTGTGGCCATCTTCACCGCCTCGGTCCGCGGGGTTCCACGACCCCTGCTCCAGGGTGCCGACGCAGTGGCCGGCGTCCTGACCGCGGGCTTGCTCCCGCCCCGGTTGCGTGCCAGCTATGGGCTGAGCTGGGGCTGGCCGGAGCGGCAGGCTTTCCGCGCCGCCCGCCTCGCCATGAGGACCGCACTCCCGGCCCTGCCGCCGCACGTCCGCTACTGGCCGCACCACGTGTCTGCGTACCGCCGCGTCGGGGGCTCGTGATCCCCGGACGCATCTGCCGTCGGCGTCCGGTGCGGACTGCGCCACGTGGCCACGTGGCCGCGTGGCCGCGTGGCGGCTAATCCGAAAATCACAGGTCACCAGGCATGCGGCAGCGTCCCGAGCCGGAGTCGGGAGGACCGCGGCGAGGCTCGTCGGTGGTGTCAGGCGGCGGGGTTGAGGGTCACGGAGTAGCCAAGGGCCTGCAATTCCCGGACGTGCTGGCGGACCTTGCGTTCGGGATTGGCGCGCGAGGCGTAGTAGTCCGGACCGAGATCGACGAACCGGGCCTCCTCGTCGGAGAGCAGCGCCCAGATGATGACCAGGATGGAGCGGCCGACCGCGACGATCGCCCGCTTCTTGCCGCGCCGTCGGGCGATCCGCCGATAGCGCTCGCCGAGGAAGGTGTCGGTGCGGGCGGCGCTGACCGCGGCCTCGCCAAGGATGCGCGCCAGATAGCGGTTGCCCACGCCCGTGCCGGCTTTGCCGGTCTTGCGACCGGCGGACTCGTTGACTCCCGGCGCGAAGCGGGCCCAAGAGGCCAGGTGCGCCGGGGTCGGGAACCGGGTCATGTCGGTGCCGATCTCGGCGAGGATCATCTGTGCGGCGACCGGCCCCACCCCCGGGATCGCATCAAGCCGGGCCACCGCGGGCGCCAGTTCGCCGAGCTGGGCGTCGATGCGGTCCTGCACGGTGGCGATGTCGGCGGTGATCGCATCCACCCGCCGCAGCATCTAATCCGAAAATCACAGGTCACCAGGCATGCGGCAGCGTCCCGAGCCGGAGTCGGGAGGACCGCGGCGAGGCTCGTCGGTGGTGTCAGGCGGCGGGGTTGAGGGTCACGGAGTAGCCAAGGGCCTGCAATTCCCGGACGTGCTGGCGGACCTTGCGTTCGGGATTGGCGCGCGAGGCGTAGTAGTCCGGACCGAGATCGACGAACCGGGCCTCCTCGTCGGAGAGCAGCGCCCAGATGATGACCAGGATGGAGCGGCCGACCGCGACGATCGCCCGCTTCTTGCCGCGCCGTCGGGCGATCCGCCGATAGCGCTCGCCGAGGAAGGTGTCGGTGCGGGCGGCGCTGACCGCGGCCTCGCCAAGGATGCGCGCCAGATAGCGGTTGCCCACGCCCGTGCCGGCTTTGCCGGTCTTGCGACCGGCGGACTCGTTGACTCCCGGCGCGAAGCGGGCCCAAGAGGCCAGGTGCGCCGGGGTCGGGAACCGGGTCATGTCGGTGCCGATCTCGGCGAGGATCATCTGTGCGGCGACCGGCCCCACCCCCGGGATCGCATCAAGCCGGGCCACCGCGGGCGCCAGTTCGCCGAGCTGGGCGTCGATGCGGTCCTGCACGGTGGCGATGTCGGCGGTGATCGCATCCACCCGCCGCAGCATCTGGGTCAGCAAGAACGCGTGGTGCTCGGTGAACCGGCCGGTCAGCGCCTCGGTCAGCCGGGCGGTCTTCGAGCGCAGGCTGCCGCGGGCCAGGTCGGCCAGCACCGCCGGATCGCGCTCCCCGGCGATCAGCGCGGCCATGATCGCCCGCCCGGAGGCGCCGAACGGGTCGCTGACCACGACCGCCAGCTTGATCAGCGCGTCCTCGAGCAGCTTGTCCACCCGCTGCTTCTCCGCCGTCCGGGCGGCGAGCAGATCGACCCGGTAGCGGGTCAGGTCCCGCAACTGCCGGATCGCCGGCGGCGGCACGAAGCTCGGGCGCAGCACCTGCCGCTCGGCGACCTTGCACAGCCAGACCGCGTCCAGCCGGTCGGTCTTGGGCCGGCCGGGCAGGTGCTTGACGTCCTTGGCGTTGACCAGCCACGTCTCGAAGCGGTCCTCCAGCAAGTAGAACGGCGGCCGCCAGTAGTCGCTGGTCGCCTCCATCACCACGCGGGTCACCCCGAGGCTGGCCAACCAGTCGCCCAGCGCCAGCAGCGCGGCGGTCATCGTGGAGACGGTGCGGACCTCCTGCATCCGCTGCCCGCGCGGACCGGGTACCCGCGCGCAGCACACCACCTCGGCCTTGCTGATATCCAGCGCCGCGATCCGTTCGATGATCTCGGGCTCGTCGGTCTCGACCTGCATCGTCCTCGCCTCCTCGGTGATACCGGAGGCGGCCACCCGTAGGAGCTGCAGGGAACGGCGAATCTAATCCTCGTGCTCGAAGCACACGCAACGGCCCACAGCACAGCTCCCGGCGCCCGACTTCAGAACGGCCTCACAGACCATGCCACCACGACGTCAACGGGCGGCCGCGCACCATTTTCAGCCCGGAACGGCGCTCCCCGGCAGGGGACCTCCAGGACTTCAGGGTCACCCGTGGACTTCGCCGAGCTCAGCCGGCCGTTCGTCATCGCCCACCGCGGCGGGGCCATGCAGGTGCCCGAGCACACGATGGAGGGCTATCGGGTCGCGGTGGGCCAGGGCCTGCCGGTCATCGAACAAGACGTGTCCACGCTCGCCGACGGCGGCCTGGGCGTCATGCGCGACGGCACCGTGGACCGCATGACCACCTCCAGCGGCAACGTCGCCGATCACACGTCGGTGTCCTGGAAACAGCTCGACATCGACGCCTCGGCCATCCTCGGCGGAGGTTGGCCCGACGGGCTGCGCCCCCCACTGTTCGAGGAGGTGCTCACCGAGTTCGGCAACCGCGTCCTCCTGTGCGCCGAGGCCAAGAGCAGCGACGCGATGGGGCCGATGATCGACGCGCTCGACCGCCGCGGGATCAGCCCGGCGTCCGTCCTGCTCCAGTCCTACGCGCTCGCCGACTGCCGGCTGGCGCGAGACCGTGACCGTCCCAGACGCCACCCACCGCCCCGTGCCCGTCGTCCACCTCGGCGGCGCGTTCGCCGGAGTGCGCTTCAAGAACGTGGAGCTCGCATGACCGACCCATTCGAACGCCCGGGCCACGGGCCGGCCGACCCGGAGGGCTACCTCATCGAGCAAACCCCCGACGGCTACCGGTGGACCTGCCGCGCCGACGCCCGCACCGCAGGGCCGTTCACCAGCCGTGAGGACGCCGTCGCCGCCGCCGAGGCGACCGCACCGACTGATGCACCGGGAGGTCAGCTGCGCGGAAGCCGGGGCTCCGACGCCCACTGCCTCGAGGAACGGATGCGCTAGGAGTCGATGGTCAGCCTCGGTCTGTCGGTCCGCCCCGCGGCGACGACTGCGCGCACCGACTCCTGAGGGATGCGGGCCGCCTCGGCAAGAGAGCTGAGGGGGGTTCCGCTCTGCTCCAGCAGTTCGGCGGCGGCTCCCAGGACGCTGGGGCTCTCGGGAGGGCCGAGCGGTCCTGGTTCCGGATGGCCCCACTGGTCCAGTTGGTCGTTGGCCCGGCGATAGGAGAGATCCGACAGGCGTCCCAGCGTGTGCGCCCGGTAGACGAGGGCCTTGAGACTGACTCCCCAGTGACGCTTCAGTTCGTGGAAGGTCCGCCAGTCGATGCGCGTCGGCAGGCTGTTCTCGATCTCCGCCCTCGGCATGAGGAACTCGGCCGCGAAGGACATGGCCTGGGACTCGACGACCTTCGATCCCGGCTCGACCCCGGCGTGCATCAGCAGGTGGCCGAGCTCGTGACTGGCGTCGAAGCGGCTACGCGCCTTGTCGTCCTTCATCGGGGACATGACCACCAGGGGCCGACCGGAGGCGCTCTCGGAGGACGAGAAGGCGTCCACCCGGGCATCGAAGCCCTCGGCCGGCAGCCGGACGACCAGCACACCGTGCGCTTCCAGCAGGCGGACCACGTGGGGAACGGGCTCCGTGCCGACCGCCAGGTCGTCTCTGGCCCGCCGCGCGGCGTCTGCGATGTCGGCCTCGGACGGCTGCGCCGGTAGGTCGATCGACGGGAGGCGAACCGGGGGGAGGTCGACGTACCGCTCGACGAGGTCGAGCACCGCCAGCGCCAGCTCTCCGAAGGCCAGCGCCTGCTCGCGTCGGTTGGCCGGAGTGCTTCGCAGCGATCGGAAGTGAGCGGTCGAGGAGCGCACCTCGGGGATGTCCAGCGCGCGGGAGAAGAACTCCCGCGGCATGCCCAGGGTGAGGCCGATCCGGGCGAGCACGGTCGTCGTCGGCCGGGACAGCCCGCGTTCGTACTGCGTCACCGCGGCAGGGGTGACCTCGATGCGCCGGGCCAGTTCCGACCGCGGCATGCAGGCCAGTCGACGGGCGACAGCCAGGCGACGGCCATCGAAGTCCTCGGCAACCCCCGAGCCGCGGCGTCGCCTGGCGGCGGTGGTCCACGTGGGCTGATCGGTCAACGCGCGGCCTCCTGCGGCCGCCGCTTGAGCGACACGGGCGCCTCGGGGACGTCCCGCTCGGAGAAGGCGGCACCGGTGGGGAGGCAGGGGACGTCGTCCGTCGCCGCGTCGACACGGGCTGCACCGTCGCGCCACAGCGGCGTCACGGCCAACCATCGCGGCCGACCCAGGTTCGGCAGACCCAGCCAGCCTGCGGTCAGTCCCATGGCGTCCCCCGCCCAGACGAAGAACAAGTCCCGCCACACCGGACAAGCCCCCGACCAGGGGATCTCGAAGTCGAAAGCCAGTTGCCCCTCGATCGGCGGAGGTGGCAACGCGTCGATCCCGGCGTTCCGGGCGGCGGCTGCGCGACGCGTGACGCTGGTGTTCCAGCCGAACTCGGTCCACTCCGGTTCGCGAAGTCCCACGCCGGGCGCCTTGACCACGTGCACGGCCAGGTCGCCGACCTGGAGCAGCAGAGAACCGTGCGGAACGGTCACGCGCACGCCGCGTGTGCGCCACGGTGAGCGGGCCGCTCGGTACTCCGCGAGCATGCGCTCACGCATGTTCTCCCACGCCAGGCCGGCGATACCCCGTGGTGTGTCGAACAGGTACGACGGCTCGTACCGCTCGGCGTTCGGCCGCCACATCGCCCGCGTCGTGTCGCGCAGCCAACGCACGACTTCGCGCTCTTCCAGCGTCTCCCTGCAGTCGTGCAGGACCGCCAGCGCGGTCACATCCCACTCCGGCACGACGAGATGTTAAGTGGAAGTCACGTCTTGCCGGTAGAACGTTATACGCGGATCCCGTCTCCTGAGAAAACATGAAATGCGGCGTTCACAGCGGTTGAACGATGACGGCTGTCCCCGCAGGGCCGACTCGACCGCTCGCTGAGCGCTCCGGGGCGGTGTCAGGTGCCGTTGATCGGGTGCCCGCCCATCGTCATGACGGGTACAGGCGAGCCAGCCCGCCCGCCGACTGCCGGCCCATCACCGTGCCGTCGAATTCGACTCCGGACACCCGGCACGCTCGGATGCCGATCGGAACGAGGACCGCAGTGGAGAGGGGTGAGCTGTCGGGCGTTTGCCGCGACCGGATGCGGGCACCGTCCGCCACCTGACAGCGTGCCGCCGCTACCGGGGCCCAGCACCCCGGAGGGGCGACCTCGAGGGGCCAACTGTGGACACCGCCAGTCGCTTCACGAAGGCGGTGGACGCCGAGTCGAGCGCCCAACACGATGATCCGGAGCTGCTGCCGGTCCGACTGGCTCGGGCTGCCGCCGCCGTGCTACCCGTCGACGGCGTCGGGTTGAGCATCCACCGGGGCCCAGACCTCCGGACACCCCTGGCGGCGAGCACCGAGGTCGCGTCGTTGGCGGAGTCCTTGCAGTTCACCGCCGGCACGGGTCCATGCCTACTCGCGGCCGAGTCGCGGTACCCGATGTTCGCCACCGAGGAGCTCCTGGCACGCCGGTGGCCGATCTTCCACGACCTGCTCGTCACCGAGACGCCGATGCGCAGCGTGCTGGCCCTGTCCCTGCCCGACCCACTGAAGGGCGTCGCCGGCATGGACCTGTTCTCCACCGACCCCGACGGCGCGACCGCGATCGACCCCTTCGAGGCCAGGCTCGTCGCCGGCCTGGTCTCCGAGCGTCTCGGGTCGGCCGGCGACTGGTCCCCCTGGCCCTCGATCGAGGAGCCGGTCTGGGTCAGGACCCCGGCTGCGCGCCGCCGAAGCCGGCTCTGGATGGCCGTGGGCATGGTCATGTCCGCTCTGCACGTGCCCTTCCCGGACGCGCTCGCGCTGCTCCGTGCCCACGCCTACGCCACCGACCGGACAGCCGACGACCTCGCCGCGGACCTGGTCGCTCGTCGGATCCACCCCGACCAGTTGCGTGAGGGCAGCGACCACTGAGCCGGCTCCGGGTGGCTCGGCGACCCGGCCCCGGCCGTCGAGTCCGGATCCGTGGCAGCTGCCTCAGAACGCGTCTCGAAACTCGGTGAGGCGGCGGCGTGGCAGTCCGGTGACGTGACGAGCTCCTGGTAGGGCGGGTGGTTCCTACACCGTCCAGCCCTCACCAGGAGCTCGGATGTCAGTGTCGCCGGTCTGCTCGTGCCTGTCATGCCCGACCCACGCGGCCGCCGCAGG
>NZ_NVPT01000148.1 GCF_002802985.1 Geodermatophilus chilensis
CAATCGCCGCCGCCCTGGAGGCGGTCAGCCCGGCTGATGCCGCCGGCTGGTTCTCCCACGCCGGCTACCCCACCCGCCAAGCTGCATGAGAACCGCTGTGAGGGGCCACCGCGTGGATCTCCTGCGTGAACCCGCCAAGGATCATGAGGAGAAAGGCCACGCGAGGGCCCTGGACCAGTCTGACGCTTGTATGGATGTCAAGCCGCCTCGGATGGGTGCACCGCCGACCAGTCCGGAGACTCACGGTGTTGAGACCCCGACCCGATCCTGGGCCGGAATTTGACCGTGTAAGACCTGTTCGTACCCGACAATGTCGTCCTGCTTCATCCACCGCCGCAGGCAGGACTCCGCGATGCCCAGGTCGTGGGCAGTCACGGCGATCGGCTTCATCCGCTCTCAGCTTGGAGCCGCGGCGACTCAGCGCCGAAGCCGACAGGGCCTGCCTTGGGGACGCAGCTGCAGCCAGCCCGTCCTGCGCAGGATCGCGCGTCGATCGGTGACGCCGGGCCCGGTACCCCTCGCCCGCGCGGCTGAAGGCGGTGGCTGAAGGACGTCGCCACCACAGCCGGCGGGGCCACAATGCCCCCGTGCTGAAGCCGGGCTCGGGCACGACGGACACGCCGGCGACGACGGTCTCACCGGACGTCGTCGGGCGTGCGTTCGAGCTCGCCGTCCTGCGCGACGCGTGGGAGGAGAGCACACACGGCAGGGGAGGGGTCCTCTTCGTGGTCGGGGAGGCGGGTATCGGCAAGACTCGCCTCCTGCAGGTCGTCGCTTCGGACGCCGCCCGTCGAGGGCGACCGGTGCTGCGGGGGCGGGCGGTGCAGGCCGCGACCCCCGCCGCGTACCGGCCCCTGACCGAAGCCCTGTTGTCGGCCGTCCGAGCCGGTGGCGCACCGGACCTCGCCGAACTGGGCCCCTTCCAGCGGGCCCTCGGTCGCCTGGTCCCCGAGTGGCGCGCCGCCGACCAGGTTCCGCCCGACGAGTCACTGCTCGCCGTCGCCGAGGGGATGCTGCGGTTCCTCACCGCGCTCGCCGGGGACGACGGGGCGCTCCTGGTGCTCGAAGACCTCCACTGGGCCGATCCCGAGACCCTCACGATCCTCGAATACCTGGCCGACAACCTGACCACGGAGCGCGTCCTGTGCCTGGTCGGCGTGCGGGACGACGAGCGCTCAGGTGGGCTGGCACTCGCCCGGTCCCTCCACGCCAGGCGGGTGTCACGGCTCCTCCCGCTCGGCCCCCTGGGCGACCAGGAGGTCGCCACCATGGTCGCGTCCTGCCTCGGTGCCGCCACGGTCCCCGACGAGGTCGTGGCCTTCGCTGCCCGGGCCGACGGTGTCCCCTTCCTGGTGGAGGAACTGCTGGCCACCGCCCTGGGCGTCGGTGCCCTGGTTCACGAGGACGGGACGTGGCAGACCGTCGACGGCGTCGAGCCGGTGGTGCCGCTCACGCTGTGCGAGAGCATGCGGCGGCGGGTGGCGCGGCTCGGCGCCGACGGTCGAGCGGTGCTCGTCGCCGCGGCCGTGCTCGGGCGGCGCTTCGACTGGAGCCTGCTGCCGGCAGTGACCGGGCTCGGCGAGGACGCCGTCCTCCGCGCGCTGCACGAGGCGGTCGACGAGCAGATCGTCTCCCCGGACCGGGGCTCGCGGAGCTTCCGCTTCCGACACGCACTGTCGAGGGAGGCCGTGCTGGCGGAGCTCTTCCCGGCGGAGCTGGAGCTGCTGTCGCGACAGGCGCTGGCGGCGATCGAGGCGGCATACCCGGAACTCGACGACGACTGGGGTGGCCTGGCCGCAGAGCTGGCGGAGCGCGCCGGCGACCGCACCCACGCCGCGGCGCTGGTCCTGGAGATGGCACGGCACGCCTTCCTCAGGGGCGCCCTGGCCACCGCCGAGGCCACCCTGGAGCGCGCCCGCAGCCTGCTCCCCGCCGACCACCCCACGGGGCTCGATGTCGACGAACAGATCCTGCAGGTGCTCTCCCTCGCGGGCAAGCGGGAGCGGGCACTCGAGGTGGCGACCTCCCTGCTCAGCCGGCTGGGCGACGACCCGAGGTGGCGGATGCGGCGCACGGAGGTCCACCTCCGTCTCGCCCGCACCGCCGTAGCCGCGACGCGGTGGGAGGAGGCGGACGAGCACCTCGAGCAGGCCGGGCGGGAGACCGCGGCCGTCCCGGACGACGACCTGGGTGCCCGGCTAGCGGCAGTGCGCGCCCAGACCGCGATCACCCGCGACCCCGAGCAGGCTGCCGCGCTGGCGCGTGCGGCGCTCGAGGCGGCTGACCGTCTCGGGCTTCCCGACGTGGCGTGCGAAGCGCTGGAGGTCCTCGGCCGCAGCCAGCGCCCGCACGACCTGACCGCCGCGGAGGGCACCTTCGCGCGGGCCCTCCGGCTGGCCGAGGACAACGGCCTGACCCTGTGGCGAGCCCGCGCCCTGCACGAACTGGGGGCGATCGACATGCTCCGCGGCCGGGGCGTGGAGCGCCTTGAGCAGGCCCGGGAGCTCGCGCTCGGCCAGGGAGCAGTGGCGACGGCCGCGGTCGTGGACGTCCAGATCGCGGCCGCGCTGGTCATCGGGGACGAACCCGACACCGGAGCGGTCGCCTCTCAGCGCTCGGCCCAGCTGGCCCGGCGGTACCGCCTCGACCAGACGCTGGCCGCCGCCCTGGCCCTGGAGTCGTACGCACACGCGCGTGCCCGACGGCGTGCCGAGATGCAGCGGTGCATCGACGAGGCCCTGGCCCTGGCCCGCGGCGTCCCCGACATAGAGGTGAAGACGTCGACCGCGGCTGGCCTTCTGGCGCTGATCGAGGAGGACCGGGCCACTGCCCGTGAGCATCTTGCTGCCGGCCTCAGCGCGCTCGCCCAGGCAGGCAGGGACTACTCCTCGGTGCCGGCCATCGGGCTGCTCGCCCTCCTCCGCGCGCTCGACGGATCCGCGGACCAAGCGCCACGGGTCGTCTGCCCGGCGACGTCCGTCCATGTCATCGCCGCCGCCTTCCTGCACTACGCCGACGCGGTGACGGTGGGGCGCGGGGGGGACTCCGAGCTCGCTCTCCGCGCCATGGCCGAGGGCGACCGCGCGCTGCGGGCGCACCTGTGGTTCCGGCACCTGGGCTGGCGACTGATCGCCGAGTCCGCCCTCGCGGATGCCTGGGGGGATCCGGTGCCGTTGCTGCGCCAATCGCTCGACTTCTTCGACGGCCTGGGGGAGCACCACATCGCCTCGGCGTGCCGGTCGCTGCTCCGGCGCGCAGGAGCCCCGGTCCCGCGCCGCCGTGGCGAGACGAGCGTCCCCCGCGAGCTGCGCGCCGTCGGTGTGACGTCCCGCGAGATGGAGGTGCTGCGGCTGCTCGCCGAGGGCCTGCCGAACACGAAGATCGCCGGCCGGCTGTATCTGTCGCCGCGGACCGTGGAGCGCCACGTGGCCAACCTCGCGGTAAAGACGGGAGCACGTGGCCGTGCACAGCTGGTGGCCTACGCGGCGCGGACGGTGGCAGCAGGGGTACCGCCGTCTTAAGTGGGGGGCACATCGACGCACGACGACGGCTCTCCCCCATGCGCCCGCCCGTCCCGCCGCAGCAGGCTTCGGTCGGCCTCCGAAGGCGAGGTCCCCCCGGATGAGCGGACGGGGGTGCCACGAGGAGGACCGATGAGCTTCGCACCCGAGACGCCCTGCACCCGCATCCCGCCCACGCGGCTCGACACGGACACCTGGGTGGTCCACCAGGTCCAGCACGCCCTAGGGGCCCCGCTCAGCGTCTACCTCAACTCCATGGTCATCGCAGGAGAGGAACCCGCCATTGTCGACACGGGATCGGTCAACAACCGGTCTCAGTGGCTGGAGGACGTGTTCGGCATCGTCGATCCGGCCGACGTCCGATGGGTGCTGCTTTCCCACGACGACAGCGATCACACGGGCAATCTCGCCCCGGTGATGGAGGCCTGCCCGACTGCCACCCTCGTGTGCAGTTGGCCCCTGGTAGAGCGATTCAGCAACGCCTTCCGGTTTCCCCTCGATCGCTGCCGTTGGCTGAATGACGGGGACACCCTGGACATCGGGGACCGACGCCTGATGGCGGTCCGGCCACCGGTCTACGACTCCCCGGCCACCCGCGGCTTCCTCGACGAGCGCAGCGGCATCTACTGGGGGGTCGACGCCTTCGCCACCCCGTCCCCCGGCGACCCGGCCCCCACGGTCGCTGATCTCGATCCGGGCTTCTGGGCCCAGGGCATGGCCATGTTCGTCCACCACGCATTGTCCCCGTGGGTCGGCCTGGTCGACCGGGCGCGCTACGCCGCCGAGGTCGACCGGGTACGCGCGATGGGCATGACCACGATCGCCACCGCCCACAGCCCGCTCATCGAGGGCAGGAGCGTGGCGGACGCCTTCGACCTCCTCCGCGACCTGCCCGACGTGCCCGTCCCGCCTGTACCCGATCAGGACGCGCTGGACCACATCCTCCAAACCGCCGTGACCGCCGGCATGTGAAAGCGCACACCCAAGACCTGCTCGCCCCAGATCGACCCCGTGAGGACAGCCATGACCCCCATGCGAGACAGACGAGTCGTCGTCACCGGACCCACGTCCGGCATCGGGAAGGAGATCGCCCGCGGACTCGCAGCTGGAGGAGCCAAGGTCGTCCTCGCCTGCCGGGATGCCGAGCGCGGGAAGCGGACGGCGCAGCAGATCGCGGCGGACACTGGCCAGGCCGAGCCCTCGGTCATGGTCGTCGACACGGCCGATCAGGCCTCGATCCGACGGTTCGCCGACGCCTACGGCCGACGGTACGGGTCGGTCGACGTCTTGGTGAACAACGCCGGTGTCCTGCGCCCGCAGCGCGAGCTGGGCGTCGACGGGCACGAGCTCACCTTCGCCACGAACGTGCTCGGCTACCACCTGATGACGCGGGAACTCCAGGACGCGCTGCGCGCCGGCACGGCGGCCCGGGTGGTCAACGTGGCCTCCACCTACGCCGGCGACCTCGACCTCGACGACCTGCAGTTCGAGCGCCGTCCCTACGACGGGATGCGGGCATACGCCCAGTCGAAGGCCTGCGACCGGCTGCTCACCTGGGCGTGGGCCCGGCGGCTGGAGGCAGAGGGGATCATTGTCAACGCCCTCGCACCGGGCCTGGTCCTGGACGCGGCCCTGTACCGGGACGTCCCCGAGGAGATCCGGCGCTATCTGGAGCAACAGCCCAGCCGCAGCCTGGCCGAGGGAGCCGACACCGCGCTGTGGCTGGCCGGCAGCCAGGACGTCCACGGCCTGACCGGCAGGTTCTTCGAACAGCGCACCGAGGTCGACTGCGAGTTCCGCGACCTTGACGCGGAGGAGCGGCTATGGGCGGTCTGCCAGGCGATGGTGAACCGCCCGGCGGTCCCTGCGACCTGAGGACATGGTGCGCCGGCCGGTGCACCTCCGTCTTAAGAGGTCCGTTTCGGGCTGGTGACGAGCAATGACCGTCAGCGGTGTCCGCGCAGGTCACCGTCGGCGTTCCAGGAGGCGGCGCAGGTCCGCGGGGCATCTCGAATCATGTCGGCTATGACGCGCGGATGCCACTCGCCGGCGCCGACTTTGAAGGCCAGGACGAGTCCCGGCGACGCCATGCAGGCCGGTGCGGCGAGGTCTCGCAGAAGGCGGCCTATGGAACACCAGTCGATTCCGTGGACCTCGGCGCTGGTCGCACCCCCCGAGCGCCGCGCTGCCCGCTGTAGAAGGCCTGCCCGTGGTGGGCAGGGCAGGGTCGCCGACGATGAGGCACCGGTGCACGAGCCGCAGAGTGCGCCGGCACCGATCGGGAGGTGTGTGACCGGCTGCTCGGCGTGCTGCGCGACGCCCGAGCCTGGGACGACGTTCTCGCGCCCCGCGACGGCGGCGGCTATGGGTTGCACGGAAGCCGGTCACGGGCTGACCACCCTCGGCCGGACGCTCCGGGGAAACCCATGGAGCGGGGGCTTGACAACCGCGGCGCACGAGAGCACCGTCCGAACGGTGTTAGACCCGCCGACCGCCGACTGGCGAGCCTCACGACGTGCGGCGGCGAGTGAGCGCATCGTGACCGAGGCGTGGGCAGCCGCGCGCGAGCACGGCCTGGCCGCGTTGTCGCTGCGCGACCTCGCGCGCCGCCTCGGCATGGCCGCGCCGTCGCTGTACTCCTACTTCGACTCCAAGCACGCGCTCTACGACGCGATGTACGCCGACGGCTGGCAGACGCTGCTCGCCATGGAGCTCCCCGACCCTGGTCCCGACCTGGGCACGTCCCTGCGCCGGACGACGCACGTCTATGTGCGATGGGCGTTGGAGGACCCGGTGCGGTACCAGTTGCTCAACCAGCGGACGATCCCCGGCTTCGTGCCTTCGCCAGCGGCCTACGCCGTCGCCGTGCAGGCGTACGAGCGCCTGGCGGTGTCGCTTCGAGCACACGTCCAGGCGACACAGGAGGACCTCGACCTGCTCAGCGCGATCATCGGCGGCCTGATCAGCCAGCAGATCGCCAACGACCCCGGCGGCACCCGCTGGGTGCGCCTCGTCGACGACGCGCTGGACCTGCTCGTGCCCCGGCTCGAGCGCCGACCCAAAGCAGCCGGCTGAACTTCCTCGGCCGGAGGACACCAGGAGGGAACCCATGAGCACCGTCGCACCTGCCCGACTGCACCACCTCGCGCTCACCGTCACCGACCTGCCGGCCAGCATCAACTGGTACAGCGGCGTGTTCGGCCTCCGCTACGTGATGGACGCCCCGCACCCGGGTGGCTTCGCGCAGCTGCTCGCCGACGAGGCGATGCAGTTGATGATCGTGCTGCACCGGCACGACGCGAACGAGGGCGAACTGTTCCGCGAGTCCCGTACCGGGCTCGACCACCCCGGGTTCGTCGTCCCGACCAGAGACGACCTCGTGGCCTGGCAGGAGCACCTCGAGAGCCACGGCGTCGTCCGGTCCGACACTGCCGACAAGCCACTCACCCAGTCCCCGATCGCCGACGAGGACTACGGCTCGGTGCTGGTCTTTCGCGACCCCGACAACATCCAGCTCGAGCTCGTCGCCCTGCCCTCCGCCTAACTCCCAGGAGCACCGACATGCGCAGTCACCGTCTCTCCGACGACCTCACCGTCCTCGCCCACGCCGAGGAGATCCCCGGACTCGGGCACCTGCCCGTCAACGCCTTCGTGCTGCACGCCGAGCAGCCGGTGCTCGTCGACACCGGCATGCCGGCCGTGCGCGAGGAGTTCCTCGATCTGCTGTGGTCGGCCGTCGACCCTGCCGACCTGCGGTGGATCTGGCTGACCCACCCCGACCGCGACCACACCGGGGCGGTGATGCAGGTCCTCGACGCCGCACCGCAGGCCCGTCTGGTCACCACCTTCATGGGCATGGGGATCCTGTCGATCGAACACCCGATCCCACCCGACCGGGTCTACCTGCTCAACCCCGGGCAATCCCTCGACGTCGGCGACCGCACCCTGACGGCCTTCCGGCCGCCGCTGTTCGACAGCCCCGCCACCACCGGGTTCGTCGACGACCGGACCGGCGCGTGCTTGTCCTCGGACTGCTTCGGCGCGCCGATGTCCTCAGCGCAGCTGGCGCTGGCCGACGACGTCGCGGAGGTCCCGGGCAGCGACCTGCTCGCCGGCCAGCGGATGTGGGCCGTGGTGGACAGCCCGTGGGTGACGTGGGTCGACCGTGACCGCTACGCCGCCTGTCTCGGGGAGTTCCCGGGCGCCGGCTCACCGCTGATCCTGAGCACGCACCTTCCTCCGGCCCGCGACCGCAGCGACGAGCTGCTCGACGTCCTGGCGGCCGCGCCCGACGTGCCGCCGTTCGTGGGGCCGGACCAGGCCGCCCTCGAGGCGATGCTGGCCGGGCTCGCGCCCGAGCCGCGGGCCGCGCAGGAGGCGGCAGTGGTCGCGCCGACCTGAGGGCACGGCCCGACCGGCCGGCGGCACACGCGACGGGGGGCGGCCATCCCGGCCCGAGAGACCGCCCTCCGCAGTGGGAGGTGAGCTACTCGCCGCCCGCCGGAGCGTCCGGGTCGACTCGGCCGACGACTGAAACCACGCCGGCTGAGCGGCAGGCAAGACAAGCGCTGTCTACTGCTGACTCGTCCAGGGCGGCTTGAGGAACGTCTTTCATGTTCGACGCTGCCAAGGCCAGCGGAAGGGTCGACCGCGTAGAACCTCTGCCGGAACGGCGGCTCTTCCTCGGGGAGACCGGGCACCCGGTGGTAGGCCTCACGGCCGCCTGGTGCGCAACCCCGCGTCGCGGGTGAAGCTGCCCCGCGACCGGCGCCGCGAGAAGCGATTCCTCAGCCACGCCGAGGTCGCGGCCCTGGCCGACGCCGCCGGACGGGACCGGCCCATCATCCTCGTGCTCGCCTACTGCGGCCTAAGGTTCGGCGAGTTCGCCGCGCTCCGGGTGCGCAACGTCGATCCGCTGCGGCGCCGGCTGCACATCGAAGAATCGGTGACCGAGGTCGACGGCGTGATGATCTTCGGCACGCCGAAGTCACACCATTGCCGATCCGTTCCGGTCTCCCGGTCGCTGATCGACGCGCTGGTCGAGGCCTGCGCCCGGGAAGGCCCCCGCCGATCTGGTCTTCACGGCTCCTCGGGGCGGTGTGCTGATGCTGCGCAACTGGCGGCGCCGCGTCTTCGACCCCGCGCTCGCAGCGGCCGGGCTCGGCGAACTCACCCCGCACGAGCTCCGGCACACCGCGACCAGTCCCGCCGCCGCCGCCGGCGCCAACGTCAAGGCCGTCCACCGCATGCTCGGGCACGCCAGCGGGGCCATGACCCTCGATGTCTACTCGGATCTCTTCGATGACGATCTCGACGCCGTCGCCGACCGCCTGGACGCCGCCGCCCAGACCGCACGTCAAGATCATGCGGACTATTTGTGAACTGACGGCACCGTCGTCGCCCTCAAGCAACAGCCCTGACGGGCATAACCGCAGGTCACGCGGCAGTTAGAGGGGTGGAGCTGAGGGGACTCGAACCCCTGACTCCCACGCTGCCGGGTCGGCTGGGGGGCATCGGCGGTGGTCCGCCGACATACATCCGGCCAGGTCAGATGCGAGCGACTGCCACAGACCGCCGCGAACTGCCCGGAACGGGGCCCCTTGGCCACCACGCTGGCACCACGACGCGGGCTGTCCGGGCACTCCCCCCGCCGACCTTCGAGCGAACCATCCCGGTCTTCGGCTGATCGTCATCGAGGGACAGGGCCGTCACGCATACCAACGCAGCCTGACGGGCGTCGGGACGGTCCCGTAGCAGGGCACCCCGCATACCATGGTCGCTGTCAGGAAGGTGACGGTCTCGCACATGGACCCGAACGGCGCCGACGAGCTCGCGCGTGGCCGGGACGCGTTCCGCCGCGGCGCCTGGGAAGAGGCGTTCGCCGCGCTCAGCGGCGCCGCGGAGGGCGACGAGCTCGAAGCCGGAGACCTCGACCGGCTCGCCGAATGCGCCCACTACACGGGCCGGACGGACCGCTGCGCTGAGATCCTTTACGGCCTCCACTCCGGGCATCTCTCCGCCGGCCGCGTGCAGGTGGCGGCGATGGCCGCGTACCGGCTGCACATGCTGTTCGCACTCAAGGGCGAACAGACCCTCGCCGCCGGCTGGCTCGGCCGGGCTACCCGCGCCCTTGCAGACATCCCGGACTGCGTCGAGAGCGGCTACGTGCGCATCGCCGAAGCCGAGACCACGTACTGGTGTGGCAGGACGGCCGAGTCCCTGGCCGCAGCGCGGCTTGGTCGGGCGCTGGGCGAGCGGCACGCCGACCCGGATCTGACCGTGGTGGGCCTGCATCTGGAGGGCCGGGCGTTGGTGCGGCTCGACGACGTGCCTGCCGGGCTACGGCTGCTTGACGAGGCGATGGCGGCGGCGGCCGCGGGAGAGCTGAGCCCGTTCTACGCATTGTGGGTCTACTGCAGCTCGGTCATCGCCTGCCACGCCCGCGCCGACATCCGCCGAGCTTCGGAGTGGACGGCCGCGTTCGAGCGGTGGGCTCGGTCGCACCCGGCGGCGCGGATGTTCTCGGGCTCCTGCCACCTGCACCGCGCGGAGATCAAACAGCTGCGGGGAGCTTGGACCGAGGCGGAGCACGAGAACCGGCAGGCCGTCGAACTCCTGCACGGGCTCGTCGTGATGGACGCCGCGCAGGCGCGCTACCACCTGGCCGAGCTGCACCGGCTGCGCGGCGACCACGAGGCAGCGGAGGCGGCCTTCGCCGAGGTCGTCCAATTCGGCGGAGACGTCCAGCCCGGCCTGTCCCTGCTCCGCCTGGCGCAGGGACGACCGGACGCCGCCGCCGCCGGCATCCGCCGGGCCCTCGCCGAGCCAGCCAGGGACGCAACAGCCAGAGCTCGCCTGCTTCCGGCGACCGTAGAGATCATGCTGGCAACCGGTGACGGGGCCACGGCCCGGGTAGCCGCGGACGAGCTGGCGGCGACCGCGGCGACGATCGGCACGCCCGCTATGCGTGCCCTGGCCGCTTTCGCGGACGGCGCCGTCCGGTTGACCGACGGCGATACGACCGGCGCATTGGCCAGCCTGCGGCTGGCCGACGGAATCTGGCGGGAGCTCGACGTGCCCTATGAGCGGGCCCGGGCCCGTCACTTGATCGGCATGGTTTGCCGCGCAGCCGGGGACGAGGACACAGCCGCCCTCGACCTTGCGGCGGCCACGCGGGTGTTCGCCGAACTCGGCGCCCTCACCGACCTCGCCGCCGTGGAACGGCTCCTGAGCCGCAGCGGCAACCGGTCGGCGGCGCGGCCGCCGGACCGCCTCACCGTGCGTGAGATCGAGGTGCTGCGCTTGGTGGCCGCCGGCAAGACCAACCATGCCGCGGCCGCTGACCTACACCTGAGCGAGAAGACCGTCGCCCGTCATCTGAGCAATATCTTCGCCAAGACCGGGGTCGGGTCCCGCGCCGCGGCGACCGCGTACGCGTTCCGCAACGACCTTGTGTGAGCGGCTCAGCGCCAGTCGTCGAGGACCCAGGCGCCCTCGTGGCTGTACCCCGGCTCGTTGGCTCGGTGCATCGCCACGCCCTGCAACCAGGTCCGGTAGCCGCGGTCGGCCAGAAGCCGATAAGCGCCGACCCGGGCCAGGTTCACCCCCGCGTCGATGTGGGCCATCCCGCGCCGCGCCGCCAGGCTCTCGCATGCGTCGAGGAGGCGGCCCAAGCGCTCGCCGGCGCCGGCGCCCGGCCGAACGGCGCCGAACTTGACCAGGCACAGGCCTTCACCGGCCTCCGTGCCGCCGCCCAGATGGCAGACAGCGAACCCGTCGAGCGCATCCTCGGCGCCCAGCAGGACCGTCTCCCCCAACCCCAGCCTGCCCACGGCGGCGATCTCGCGCTCCAGGTCCAACCCCGCGAAGACCTCGTCGGCCACGGCGCGGCATGCGGCGACCGCGTCTGCCCGGCTCTCCTGGGGCAACGAGCTCAGCGTGGACCAGCCCGCCGTGGGTCCGTCCGTGGGCACGGCTCGACGCATCACCGCCGTCAGAAAGCGCGGCCAGAAGCCGAACCGGCGGTAGAGCTCGACGTGCTTCGGACTCTGCGCGAAAGTGAAGAGCCCCACGTGGTGACAGCCCCAGGCCTCGAACCGCTCCATGACCGGATCCATCAGGCGGCGGCCGAGCCCTCGGTCCCACAGATGGGGAGAGATGGTGAGCGGACCGAAGAAGCCGACGCTCCCCCAACAGGCCGCGAAGTTGGATCCGGCCACCTCGCCATCGACCGTGACTGCGAAGGCCGCCGAGGGGTCAGCGGCCCAGCGCGTGCTCACATAGTCCGCCGTCTGCATGAAAGCCGCGGGGTCCGGCAAACCGAGAAATGTGCCGAAGGCCCGGCGCATGACGTCGTCCGCTGTGGCGAGGTCGGCTTCGCGGAGGTGGTGGATCGCAATGCCAAGGTCCGGGCGAGCACTGGTCGTCGTCATGTCGGAGTCCTCTCGGATGACGGTGCCGCAGCGAAGCGGCGAGGAGGCCCCACGGTAGGAATCTCGAGCCCGGCGCCGCGTCGGACGAAAGGGCCATTCGGTGCCGACACAATGGGCAAAACGACCCATGGCCCGGGTGCCCACTGACCCGATGCAGCCGACGGACGGCCTCGAAGATCGCGGCTCGCCGCGACTCGTCGCCGAACCAGCCGCCGGTCACGCGGACGGCG
Organism: Geodermatophilus chilensis; assembly: GCF_002802985.1. Lineage (GTDB taxonomy): Bacteria > Actinomycetota > Actinomycetes > Mycobacteriales > Geodermatophilaceae > Geodermatophilus > Geodermatophilus chilensis. Next base: position 12,184 of record NZ_NVPT01000148.1, read on the forward strand.
GGGCACTCCCGGATGGGAACGCCCCGCCGAGCGGAATGAAGTGGAGCTGAGGGGACTCGAACCCCTGACAGGAGCCCCCACGACTTGAGGCCGCGCGGCGCCGGCGGCGGCGGTCACGGGCGCGGGCCGGGCACGTCAGGCTCGTGGAAGGGCATCGACGACCTCGAGATCGCCGTCGCCGAGTACATCGACTGGTTCAACCACCGACGCCTGCACGGCGAGATAGGCCTCGTTCCACCAGCCGAGCATGAGGACGACTTCTACCGGCACAATGACGCGGCGACTACCGTCGCCGCGTCAGTTCCGAGCCTCCACTGAACCCGCGGGCGGGACAGCTACAACGACGCCCAGCGCGCCCGCGGCGCCACCCATCACGAGGCCCTTCGGGCCCTATCGAACCGGCTCGTCGGGATCCTGCACGGCTGCCTGCGCCACCACACCAGCTACGACGAAGCCCTCGCCTGGCACCTCGACTCTCAGTCCGCAGGGGGCCGCCGCTTGACGGCTTAACCCCGTGGGATGTCTGAAGCCTGAGCGGCCCACTCTCTATGAAGACGGGGGCCGCTGGCGAGGGGATGGTGCTGCGTCCCCGCGGTAGCTGGCTGGGGCCGTCGGGTTCCGCTGCGGGTCCGGGTGGAGCGCCCGCAGCCGCGCAGCGGCGAGGACGAACGACCTGGACGTGCGAGGACCCGGCGGTGGGATGACCGGCCGCGGGAATGCGGGATGGCAGGCATACCGGGCAGGTGGGGATCGGCCGGGCGGGTGGAGAGCCGGGCTCATCTCTCTATCGCCTCCTGGCGGGAGGACCAGGTCGGATGGGAGGGGCTTCGCTCCGGTAGCGCATCTCAGGGAAGGGCCGTCTATGCGGCCAGAGTGGGCGGTGTGGCGCCTGCCGGAGCGAAGGGCTTGTTCGCGGTGAGCATGTGCCAGATGGCCTCGGCGAGCTTGCGGGCGATGTCGACGCGGGCGACCGAGGCGCCGCGCTGGCGGCCCAGCCGGGTCTTGGTGCGCTGGTAGCGGGCGGCGTAGACCGTGTGGCGGGCGGCGTGCGTGGCCGCCTCGACCAGCGCCCAGCGCAGGTACTTCGGACCGTTCTTGGCCAGTTCGCCGCGCCAGTCATGCCCGCCGGACTGATCGACGGTGGGGCACAGCCCGGTGTAGCC
>NZ_NVPT01000149.1 GCF_002802985.1 Geodermatophilus chilensis
CCGGTGGTGTGGAACGGGTTCCTCGAATACCTGGGCACCCTGAACACCGCGCTGCGAACCGGCGACGTGGTGACCAGCGCCGTGGGGGTGTTCGAGCTCACCGCCGGCCAGACGTAGCCGAAGAGGTCGGGCACCCCGACGAGGTCGGCGAGGATGTAGTAGCCGTCCAGCCGGATGGACGGCAGGAACTGCGACAGGGTCTCGCCCAGCATCCCGAGCAGCATGATGAGCAGCCACGGCTCACCCGTGTACAGGTAGACCAGTCCGGTCCCCGTCATGAACAGGGCGTCGAAGTACACGCCGCCGAGGTCGGTGCGCAGCCGCCCGACCCGGTCGAGACGGTAGGAGTCGGTGACCGTGCTGTAGAACGCCGGCCAGACGATGTAGATGCCCACCCCCATGTCGCCGGGGCGGGCCCCGCCGTACCGGCAGGCAGTGACGTGGCCGAACTCGTGCCACACCCCGGACAGGAAGAACGTCAGGACGTAGATTGCCAGGATCAGCTCGGGGTTGCGGACGATCTGGTCCACTCCGGCGATGAACTGCTCGAGCACTCCGCCCTGCGCCGCGATCCAGGCAAGGGTCGCCACGAAGGCCGCCAGGCCCGCCACCCACACGGGTCGGGCGAAGAAGAGGCGGAGCATCCCCGCGACCCGCCAGGAGACCACGGCCGGGAGGACCCCGACCCGGTAGCGCAGCGCGAGGAGCGGATCTGACTTGACCGGCACCGCCGGCTCCACGCCGCCGGTGTCGTCGGGAGCGACGAGGCCGACCGGCCGCAACCGTTGGTCGACCAGGAAGGAGATGCTCTCGGCGGTCAGCTCCTCGCCCAGCTCGGGGCTCAGCTCGGCGGCGATCTGCCCGGCGTCCCGGCTGTCGAGGGACTCCGCCACCCGGTACAGGAGACGCGGAAGCTGCATCACCTGCCCGTCGGCTCGGCGGATGAGGTACTTGGGCGTCTGGTACCCAGAGTCCCGGTACTCGCCGAGCAGTTCCGTCCCAGGAGCGAGCCGGTACACAGGGTGGTCATGGCGGTCCGCGGGCGCCAGGACATCGGGGTCCGTCGCGATGGCCATGTCAGGACCTAGCTCTCCTTACGGGATCGGCACACTCGACAGACACGAGGAGGGGCGGCCGAGATCCGGCCGCCCCTCCCCACATCACAGCTAGGTCAGGACATCACCTGTTGCCAGCCGTGGCCGTAGCAGTCTGCTCGGCGTCGATGTTCACCTCGGCATTCCCTCGGGCCTCAACGAAGATGACGTTGAAGGCGACGGCGGTGTTGTTCCCGCCGTTCTTCTTCTTGTTCTTCCCGTTCTTGCACGACATGGTGGTCCGCGCCGGCAGCAGCTCGACGGTCTGGTTCTCGAACATGGTTCCTCCTCGTTGCGGTCAGACTGCGCAAGGAATGCAGGAGAACACCTGGAGGGCCCGCGAGAGATGGCCCCCGGAAACGTGTGCCCCGTCGCCCTGCCACCGATGCCACGTCGACTCGGTGAAGGAATCTTGGAAGACGCAGCATTACAGGACAACCCGGTCCGTCACCGGTACGTGCGGATTGAACACGGGTGTTCACACGACCGTAATACGGTTCCGGCCATGGGGGCCACGTAGTCTCGGATGAGGATCACGTAGCACTGTGAGTGACGATCTTTCTCCAGTCAGTCAATTACGGTGGTCATGCGCGCGCCCAACTTGTCTCGACACGCGCGTCACTCGATCCTGTTCCGCATGGCAGCGCTTCCGGTCAACGTGGACAGCGGAAGATGGTGACGACGCCCGGCAGCGACGGCGTTCCCGGCGGGGGGCGACACGACGAACACCACCCCCAGCCGCCCGCCGGGCCTGGTCCGTTCGTCGACCGGGATCACGCGCTGCAGGCGCTCCTGACCACGCTCGGCGGTGACCGGCCAGGTGCGGTCGTCGTCTCGGGGCCGCGAGGTGCCGGCCGCACCCGGCTGGCGCAGGAGGCGCTCGCCGCCCTGCATCGGCAGGGCCACCGTAGCGCCTGGGCCACGGGCACCCGTGGTGGGGCGGGGATACCGCTGGGCGCTCTGGCGCACCTGGTCCCGGCCGCCGGCGCGGGGTCCGATCCGGCGGCCGCGTGGCAGGCCATGGCCTCGAGCCTCGACAAGGACAGGTCCGGCCGCCCGGTCGTCGTCGTCATCGACGACGCCCATCTGCTGGACGACCTGTCGGCCGCCCTGGTGCACAAGCTCGTTCTGACCCGGGCGGCCAGCGTGGTGCTCACCGTGCTGGGCGGCGCGCGCGGCCCCGACCTGGTGGACACCCTCTGGAGGGACGGGCTCGCAACCCGCGTCGAGCTGTGTCCGTGGACCCGCCCTCAGGTCGAGCAGCTGCTGGAGGCGGAGCTGGGCGGCACCCCGGAGAGCCGGCTGGTGCAGACCCTGTGGCGCATGAGCGGGGGCAGCGCGGTCATGCTCCACGAGCTGGTGCAGGCGGGGCACGAGACCGACCGGCTCCGCAGCGTCGAGGGCATCTGGCGCTGGGAGGGCGAGCCGGCCCTCACCCAACGGCTCTGCGAGGTCGTCCAGGCGGAGATGGGCGACCTCACCGACCCCGAACGGGCGGCCATGGAGCTGCTGGCGATCGGAGGAGTGCTCGAACTGCGGGACCTGGTGGCCCTCACCTCCTCTGCGGTGGTAACCACCCTGGAACGGCGGGGCCTCGTCGCCGTCGAGCGGACGTCCCGACGTCCCGTTGCCCGGCTCGCCCAGCCGCTACAGGCCCAGGTGCTCTGCGCCCGGATGCCGCAGGCCGCGTCCAGCCAGTACCTGGAGCAGCTCGCCGGGGCGAGCTCGGTCCGGCGCTGGGCCCAGGAGGACCCACTGCGGATCGGCCCGCTGCTCCTGCAGCTGGACGAGCCCCCGCGGGACGCGGTCGTCCTGACCCGCGCGGCGGTCCGCGCCAACGACGCCTCCGACCACGACCTGGCCGAGCGCCTCGCCCGCGCCGCTCTGGACGACGGAGCCGGGCTCGCGGCAGCCATCGCCCTGGTCGAGTCGCTCCGGTGGCAGGGCCGGCACGAGGAGGCCGAAGAGGCGGCGGCCCAGGCGGCGGCATCCACGACTGCGACGGAGCGCGACGAGCTGGCTGTCACCAGGATGTTCAACCTCTTCGGGTTGGGCCGCGCCGAGGAGGCGATCGCTCTCGCCGGTGCGGTCGGTGGATCCGCCGACCCCGGCCACGTCGTCGAGGCGGTCGGGAAGATCCTGCGCCTGGCGAACGGGGAGCCGCCGAAGCCCACCGACCTATTCGAAGGCGTCCTCGACCGGAGCACGGTCAGGCCCGCCACGGCGCTGTGGGACGACGTCGCTCACGCTGCCGCGCTGGCCGCCCTCGGGCATCCGGACGAGGCCCTCGAGAGCGTGGCGCGCGCCCGGCGCGCGCTGGACGCCGACGGCGTCGAGACGGCCTGCGCCCGGACGCTGTTGATGCTGGTGGAGTGCTGGGCGCTCGAGCTCGGTGGCCGCCTCCTCGCGGCCGAGGCACGGGCGGTCACGTTGCACGAGGACACCCTGGCCCGCAGCCGGTCGGCCGCCGACGCGGTGGCGGCCCTCTGCCGGGGGTCGGCGGCGCTCACCGCCGGCCGGCCCCTCCAGAGCGTGCGGTGGCTGGCCGAGGCCGCCGCCCGTCTCGCCGAGTCCGACCCCGTGGGGTGCTTGCCGCTGTGCCTGGCGAAGCAGGCCCACGCCCGTGCTCTCATGGGGGACGCGGCCGGCGCCGCCTCGGCACTGGCGGAGGCCCGGAGGCACCCGGGGATACGCCTCTTCGAGCCGGAGCTCCTCCTCGCACAGGCCTGGTCGGCCGCGGCGGCCGGCCGCGACGACGAGTCCGGCGAGGCGGCCCTGCGCGCTGCCGCCACGGCCGACGAGATGGGACAGCTGTCCGTCGAGGCCGTGGCCCTGCACACCGCCGTCAGGCTGGGCCGCGCGGGCGAGGTGGCCGGCCGGCTGTGCGGCCTGGCCGCCGAACTCGGCGGACAGTTGTTCACGGCCTTCGCCGCACACGCCGACGCCGTGGCCCGATCACATGGCGAGGCGCTCGACGAGGTCGCCGAACGGTTCCGGCAGCTGGACGCCCTGTCCTGCGCGGCGGACGCCTACGCCCTGGCTGCCGAGGCCCACCGACACGCCGGCCACCGGCGCCGGGCCGCGGCCTCCGGTGCGTGGGCGAACGTGCTGGCCCGGAACGCCGGTGGCTTGCGCACCCCCGCCCTCGAACGGCTGGCTCCCTACGCCCTCACCCAACGGGAACGAGAGATCGCCGTCCTGGCCGCGGTCGGCGCCCGCAATCAGAGCATCGCGAAGCAGCTCGTGCTGTCCGTCCGCACGGTCGAGACCCACCTCGCGCACGTCTACGACAAGCTGGGCATCAGTCGCCGGGCCGACCTGCCGAGCGCGCTGGCAGCCGAGAGCGGGGGGTGCTGACGCAAGCGACCGGCGATGCGACGCCGGGTGCGCCGGCTCACCCTAACGGGGGCGGACGCCGGTGCCCCGCTCGAGAACACGCGGGCCGACGCCGAAGGAACCGGCACCTCACACCCGAGGGAGCCCCCGGGGCCCGATGCCCCGCCCAGCAGGAGGACCGCCATGATCGGCCTCACCCGCCGCACCGGCGAGCACTGCCGCCTGGACCCCGACCACATCGAGCGGGTCGAGGCCGGGTCGGACACCGTCGTGATCACCACCGACGGCAGCTGCTACTGCATCCGCGAGACCGTCGACCAGGTCATCGCGCGCATCGTCGAGGACCGTGCCGCCGTGATCGCGGCCTGCTACGTGCTCGACCGCGGTGAGGACGCCGACCCGCGGCGCCTCGGCCATCCCGACGTCCCCCCGCAGGCGCACGCCCCCGTGGTGCCCATCCGGTTGTCCTGACCGCCCACACCCCCTCGGAGGGAGGGGGCGCATGGTCCCGGCTGGAGACCGGGCAGGGAGGAGCCGATGGTCCGGGAGCACACCGCACCCCGAGGAGACGACTGTGAACATCACCGCCCGCGGGGTGTCCGCCACGGACGCCCAGGTCTACAGCGAGGTCGCCCAGCTGCTCGACCGACGGGCGGCGATGAAGCACCCGCCGTTCAGCCTGACCGTGTCCGACTCGGTGGCGCTGGGCATCGCCCGGCTATTCCGCAGCACGTCGCTGTCCGGTGAGGTGCTCGACCGGTTCGCCGCCGGCGGGACAGTCGACAGCGACGAGCTGATCGGGGCTGCGCGCTTCGAGCAGGGCTACGCCTCCGCCGAGGGCTACGCCGCGCTGCGCTGCCTGGTGCTGTGGGTGCACCACCAGGAGCACCGTCGCGAGCAGCGCCGCGCGCACGCGGGCTGACCCGCCCGCGTCAGCGCCCCTGCAGCACCGCCTCGTCGCGGCCGGGACGCCCGGCGGGGTCCCGGCGGGCCCACCAGCTGGCCAGCAGGGAGCCCGACACGTTGTGCCAGACCGAGAAGACGGCCGCCGGCAGGGCGGCCGCCGGGCTGAAGTGCACGGTGGCCAGACCGGCGGCCAGCCCGGAGTTCTGCATGCCGACCTCGATGCTGATGGCCCGCCGGGCCGAGACGTCCATCCCGCAGACCCGCGCGATGCCGTAGCCCAGCGCCAGGCCGAGGCCGTTGTGCAGCACGACCGCCAGGACGACGACGAGGCCGACCGACGTGATCGTGTCCGCGCTGCCGGCCACCACGATCGCCACGACCACGGTGATGCCGACGACCGAGACCAGCGGCAGGGCCGGGAGCAGGCGCTCGACCAGCCGGGGGACGACGAGCCGCAGGACCAGGCCGAGGACCACCGGCACCAGCACGATCTGCACGATCGAGGTGAACAGGCCACCGGCGTCGACCGGCAGGTACTCCCCCGCGAGCCACAGGACGAGCAGCGGCGTGAACACCGGGGCCAGCAGCGTCGACACCGACGTCATCGCCACGGAGAGGGCGGTGTCGCCCTTGGCCAGGTAGACCATCACGTTGGACGCCGTCCCACCCGGGGCGGCCCCGACCAGGACTACGCCGGCGGCGACCGCGGCGGGCAGGTCCAGCGCCTGGGTCAGCAGCCAGGCCACGCCGGGCATGACGGCGTACTGCGCCGCGACGCCGAGCAGCAGGGCCCACGGCCGCCGCGCCACGACCGCGAAGTCGGACCCGCGCAGGGTCATGCCCATCCCGAGCATGATCACCATGAGGAAGTAGGGCACCAGCGCGCTGCCCCCGGCGAAGGTGTCCGGGGTCGCCAGCGCGATGCCGCCGGCGGCGACGACGATCAGGGCGAACCAGCGCCCGACGAACGCACTCAGGGCCGCGATGCCGTCCACGGGGCTCCACCCTCACAGCAGGCAGGCGGACCGGCAAGGACACCATGGGTACTGGTGGCGACACCACCACCCGGGTGGCCCTCCTCCCCCGGAGTCCGTCGACGCGCCGGCGTTGGGTACCGGAACACGGCGGTACCGTGGGCGGGAGCAACGACGCCGGTTCGAGGAAGACGGACGGCGCGCCGCGGCCCGCCGGGAGGAACCCGGTCCGGAGGTTCCCCAGTGCAGTCGACGCCCAGGTCCTCCCCTCCCCCCTCGACCCGCTCCCCCAGCACACCCGGCCTCCCCGCCGGGTCGTCCGGGTGGCTGGCCTCCGCCGCCAGGGCGTGGCACGCCGAGCCCGACGGGGACGCCGTCGCCCGCTCGGTGACCCGGTCCGTGGCGGTCCTGCTCCCCGCCGGTGCCGAGGTCTCGGTCACCCTCCTCGGGCCGGGCCACCGGCCGGTGCCGGTCCGGGACCCCGCCCCGCTCGCGGCCTGGCTCGACGCCCTGCAGCTGCGCGAGGGCGAGGGCCCGCTCCCGGAGGCGCTGGACGGCAGGGTCGCCGCGGGCGACGACCTGCGCACCGCGCCCTGGCCCCGGTTCGGGCCGGCGGCGCTCGACCGCGGCATCCGGTCGGCGGTGTGCCTGCCGCTCGAGTGCGGCACCGCCGTCCTCGGCACCCTGTCGGTCTACGAGCCGACCGACCGACTGGTCGGGCTCGGGCACGCAGCTGCTCGAGCCGGTGGCCGCGCAGGCCGCGCTGGCCCTGGCGGCCGTGCAGCGCACCGTCCACCTGAGCCGGGCGCTCGAGAGCCGCGACGTCATCGGGCAGGCCAAGGGGGTGCTCATGGAGCGCTACCGGATCACCGCCGACGCCGCCTTCGGCATCCTCGCCCGGGCCTCGCAGGACACCAACCGCAGGCTGCCGGAGGTGGCGGCGCTGGTGACCGAGACCGGTGAGGCGCCTCCGGCGCCCGGGCGTCCCCGGGGCGGCCGATGACGGCGGCGCAGGCCCGGACCGGGGGGCGGCACGGCTGGGTGCTGCTGGACAGCGAGCTGGCCCACGAGGAGGTCGTCGGGGACTTCGTCCTGGAGGGGCTGGAGCACGGCGACTGCGTCCTGCTCGCCGGGATGGACACCCGCGACGAAGGGGTCCGGCGGCGCCTGCGGCACACGGGGGTCGCGCCGGGTGCCTCGTCGGCACACGGCCCCGCGGCTCTGCGCGCCGTCCCGGAGGACCCGGCCGCGCTGACGGAGTCGGTGGAGTCGGCCCTGGCCGACGGCTTCGCCGGCGTCCGGTTCAGCGGGGCGATCACCCAGCCGGGGGTCAGCCCCTTCGAGCCGGTCGTGGACGAGCTGGCACGGACCCGCTCCCTGACCGCGCTGTGCCCCTACTTCCGGTCACTGCTCGAGCCGGTCCAGGAGGCCGCGCTCGACCACGCGCACGACGCGCGGGTGCACGCACCTGCCGTCTACGACGACGAGGCGTTCCGGCTGAGCCGTCGCGGTGCGGCGCTGCGGCTGACCGGCGAGCTGGACGGCAGCAACACCGCGGCCCTCCGGGCGGTGCTGGCCGCCGCCGCGGGCCAGGACGCCGGCCCGCGGGTGTGGGACGTGAGCGGCCTGCACTTCCTCGACGTCACCGCCGCCGACGCGCTGGTCGCCGCTGCCGGTGCACCGCCGGGGCTGACCGTCCGCGGCGCCAGCCCGCTGCTCGGACGGCTGCTCGCCGCCGTCGCGGCCGACTCCCCGGACGTCGAGCTCCGGGTCCGGCCCGCGTCACGCGCCGAGGGGCCGGTCGGATGAGCGCCGGCGGCGGCTCCCCGGTGCACCGGTGCGCCTTCCCGACCGGTCCCGACGATGCTGCCGACCTCGCCGCGCAGGTCTGCCGCTCGGCCCTGGCCGCGGGCTCGCCGGTGCTCGCCTACCTGGACCCCGACGTGCGCGACCGTGTCGCGGGCCAGGTGCCCCGGACCGGAGGGGTGGCGTTCCGCCCGCAGGCCGACCTGGCCCGCGTCCCGACCGACGAGCTGGTCGAGAGCTGGACCGCCGTCCTGGCCGGCGACGGCGCCGCGTGGGTGACGGTGCTCTGCCAGCAACCGTTCGACCTGCTCCCGGACGTGGAGCGGTGGCGGACCGCGGAGGTGGCCGTCACCGCTGCCGTGGCCGGCCGGCCGGTCGCGCTCACCTGCCTGTTCGACGAGACCCGGACGCCGGACGCCGACCGGCACATGGCGCGCGCCACGCACCCCGCACTGCTGCTCGACGGGACGACGCTGGCCAACCCCGACCACCGGCCGTCCGCCTCGGTCGGTCCCGACGGCGGCCGGGTGCTCGCCGAGGCCGTGCTCGACCCCGCGACCCCCACCGGCAACCGCGCCTGGTGGCACGAGCAGCTGCGGCGGGCCGGCGTCGAGGGCAGCCGGCACGACGAGCTCGTGCTCCTCCTGCACGAGGCGGTCACCACCGTCGCCACCGCGGGCGGCGGCAGACGCGGCGTCCCCGTGCGGCTGTGGGCGGCGGACGGCACCGTCGGCTGCGACGTCCTCACCCCCCGTTCGTGGTCCACGAGGAGTCCGACGAGGCAGAGCGGCGGTCACGGCCGATGGCGGGAGGCCGGGTCCTCCAGCGGGCGAGCCGACCTCTCCGCCCTCGACTCGGGAGAGCCCTGAACGGCCGCCCGTCGTCACCGTGCGCCTCGTGAGCGGGCGTCCCCGGAGTCGAGGAGATCGAGCCCGCCAGGCGCTGTTGCTCGGGCCCGGCGTCGGGCTGTCGACCACTGGACTGGTGCACCTCTTCTCGAACTCCACGGCCATCGCCTGGAGCCTCGTGGTGATCGGCCTGGGGCTCCTCCTCGCCTTCACCCGGTCCACACTGCGGAGTCGGGGGCGGCACCGTCAGGCGTCAACGCCGGCCGAGGACTCGCAACGCGGACCGCCGCACTGCGGGCGCCTGACGACGTCGCCCTCGGAGCCGCCCTGCAGGTGGTGTCCCTCAGTGCCATGAGGACCCCGCCGGATCACGCTGTCGGTGAGCGGGAGCGGTCGAGGGCAGGCTCGGTAGGTCCGTGTCGCAGCGCCACGGTCCGCTGACCATCAGGATGGTTCGTCGTCAGTGCCCCCCGGGGCCGCGGTCTCGAGGACCTGGGCGAGCCGCTCCGGCATGGAGAGCATCGGATTGTGGGAGGACGGCAGCCGCTCGACACGATCGCTCCGTGCGGACATGGCCTGCTGGGCGGCGACCGGGACGGCCTGATCCTCCTCGCAGATGACGTACGTGGTCCCGTGGCCGGGGGTGGGAGCCGAGGAGGTGCCCGCCAGGACCTGCAAGGACGACGGGACGAAGCGCGGGTAGACGTCGCGCGAGAAGCGGCTCTCCTCGACATCGGCGCAGAGGGCTCGTCTGACCACGGCAGGGCTGTCGCTGACCCTGACCACCCCCTCCTCCGGGCACACCACCATCCACCCCGGGATCTGGCCGCCCAGCATGTCCGCGGCGGACTGGCCACGCTCAGGGCGGAGGGCGGCCACGTAGACGCTGTGCTGGACGGCCGGGTGGTCGGCCAGTTCGGCGAGCACCATCCCGCCGGCCGAGTGACCGACGAGCACGGCGCCCGATCCTGGTGCGTCGAGCGCTCGCCGCACCGCGTCCACGTCGTCCTGCAGCCCCAGGGCTGAGGGATCCGGGCCCGAGGTTGGCAGGTCGACGGCCTCCACACGGTGGCCTCTGGCCGCCAAGGCCGTGGCCGTGTCGCCCCAGACCCAGCTGCGGCAGAACCCGCCGTGCACCAGCAAGAAGGTGGCCATGAGAGGAGCGTTCTCCCACCAGAGGTGCATGCACCAGAGGAGAAGCCGCGGATCTGGTGCGGACGGCGCTCCGAGGCCGAGGCGGCACCGATGGCCACCACAGTGGCACCAGGAACGACTCAGGGCGCCCTCCCTGCGGGAGGACGCCCTGAGTGGATGGGGTGGAGCTGAGGGGACTCGAACCCCTGACCCCCACACTGCCAGTGTGGTGCGCTACCAGCTGCGCCACAGCCCCTCGTCCGACCCGGCGTGGTCCGTCCGAGCCAGGAAGAACTGTACAGGGGTCACACCGCCCCCTGGCGCAGGGGGTCGGTCGCCGTGTCAGAGCTCGACGCCGCGTTCCGCGAGCCACGGCACCGGGTCGATGCGCTTGCCGTTCATCCCGCCCTGGTGCACCTCGAAGTGCAGGTGCGGACCGGTCGACTGGCCGCGGTTGCCCAGCAGCGCGATGGTCTCGCCGGCCTCCACGTACTGACCGGGCTCGACGAGGATCGAGTCCATGTGGCCGTAGACGGTCACGTCCCCGTTCTCGTGCAGCAGGTAGACCGCCAGGCCGAAGCCGCTGGCCGACCCGGCCCGCAGGACGACGCCGTCCATGGCCGCGTACTCCGGCGTCCGCATGGGCGCGGCCAGGTCGATGCCGTAGTGGAAGGTCCCCCATCGGCCCCCGTAGCCGCTGGTGAAGCGGGCGCCGTCGACCGGCAGCACCGCCTTCGGCCGCGCGGCCTCCCGGGCCGCCTCGGCGGCGGCCGCCTCGGCCGCCGCCCGCTCGGCGCGGGAGGCGGCCACCTCGGCCAGCCGGGCCTGGGCCTCCGCCTCGGTGATGGAGGCCATGGGCAGCGTCTCGACGTCGTCGCCGAGGGTGGCCAGCTCCATCTGCGCGGCGAGGACCGAGCTCGGCCCGGTCGGGACGTCGGAGGCGTTCGAGACGCCGGTGACCCCGGCGACCAGCCCGCCCACGACCAGCGCGGTCAGCAGCAGCGGGCCGCGGCGCGGGCCCGAGGCCGGCTGCCGGGTCCGGGAGGGAGCGGGGACCCGAGGGTCCCCGGAGCGCTGAGCGCGACGCCGACCGGCCATGCACCTACCGTTCGTGGGTAGAACGCCCGTTGCCGGGCTCGAGGGGCTCGCCGCAGATCCAAACAGTCCGTGATGGATCCGTGACCCTCTGCACGGCGTGTCACCGAGGACACGCCGTACGTGATGTCCCCCACGTCTCCTACGCCACAAGGAGCGTGACGGCGATCCTGTTTGGAACGGGTTCCCTACGGCTAGGTTCGCGCCCCGGCGTGAAACCACCGCGCCGCGACGCCCTGCGCCCATCGCGGCTCACGCCACCGAGGGACGGCCCCGGACTGGCCGGACCTCGTTGCCCCGTGTAGTCATGATCATCGCCGCACCACGCGCGCCCAACACGTCACCGGGGCCGCTCAGGGACCGCCGCGAGGGGGGACGTCACCGCACGACCTGTACGAGGGAGGACCGACGCCGCATGACCACGGCAGAGCCCATGACGGGACCCCAGGCGCCGGCCCACGGCCAGGCCGCGGCCGCGCTCCTCCCGACGCCCCCCGGACCGGAGGCGCCGCGGGCCCGCCCGCTGAGCCAGGCGACGCTGCACAGCCACGGCGCCCGGGTCGCCGTCCCCACCTACGACCGCAGCCGGCTCACCCCGTCGGTCGTCCACCTCAGCGTGGGCGGCTTCTCGCGGGCCCACCAGCTCATCTACTTCGACGACCTCGCCGAGCGGCGCATCTCCGCCGAGTGGGGCGTGGTCGGTGTCGGGCTGCGGCAGCGGCACCTGCAGGAGGCCCTCGCCCCGCAGGACCACCTCTACACCGTCGTCGAGCGCAGCCCGGACGGCGAGCGCGCCCGCGTCGTCGGCGTGATGGTCGACTACCTCTACGCCCCTGACGACCCCACGGCCGTCCTCGACCGACTCAGCGACCCGCGCACCCGCCTGGTCACGCTCACCATCACCCCGGGCGGCTACCTGCTCGACCCGCAGACCCGCGCCTTCCGCGCCGACGACCCCGACGTGCTCCGCGACCTGGCGCAGCCCTCGGCACCGGCCACCGTCTTCGGCTACCTGGTCGAGGCCCTCGACCGGCGCCGGCGCGCAGGCCTGGCACCCTTCACCGTCGTCTCCTGCGACAACCTGCACCGCAACGGCGAGGCCGCCCGCGCCTCCGTCGTCGGCCTGGCCCAGCTGCGCGACGAGGTGCTGGCCCGCTGGATCACCGACCGGGTCGCCTTCCCCAGCAGCATGGTCGACCGGATCACCCCGCAGACCCCGCCCGAGGAGCGCGCCGCGCTCGCCGCCCGCTACGGCGTCGACGACCGGTGGCCGGTGGTCACCGAGCCGTTCTCCCAGTGGTTCATCGAGGACGTCTTCAGCCACGGCCGCCCGCCGCTGGACGAGGTCGGCGTCCACTTCGTCCCCGACGTCGGCGACTACGAGCTGATGAAGACCCGGCTGCTCAACGCCGGCCACTCGGCCCTGGGCCACCTCGGCTCGCTGGCCGGATACGCCCGCATGGACGAGCTGATGAGCGACCCGGTCTTCGCCGCGTACGTCGCCCGGCTGATGGACGACGAGGTCACCCCGCTCCTCCCGGCGCCCGAGGGCGTCGACCTCGGCGCCTACAAGCGCACGCTGCTGAAGCGCTTCGCCAACCCGGCGATCGCCGACCAGCTGTCCCGGCTGTGCCGGCGCGGCTCGGCCAAGCTGCCGCAGCACCTGCTGCCCTCGCTGCGCCAGTCCCAGGTGCAGGGCCGACCCGCTCCCCTGCTCACGCTGGCCGTGGCCGGCTGGTGCCGGTACCTGCGCGGCACCGACGACGCCGGCCGCCCGCTGCCGCTGGAGGACCCGCGCGCCGCCGAGCTGCAGGCCCTGGCTCTGGAAGGCGGCGCGGACCCGCGGCCGCTGCTCGCCGTCCGCGCGGTGTTCGGCGACCTCGGTGACGACCCCGTGTTCGTGGCCGACCTCGGCGGGGCGCTGGAGCGACTCGACCGGCTCGGCGCCCGCTGCCGCTGGAGGACCCGCGCGCCGCCGAGCTGCAGGCCCTGGCTCTGGAAGGCGGCGCGGACCCGCGGCCGCTGCTCGCCGTCCGCGCGGTG
>NZ_NVPT01000015.1 GCF_002802985.1 Geodermatophilus chilensis
TCTGTCAACCGCGGCCAAGCACGGTCGCCGACCCTTCGACGTCCTGACCGAACTCACCAGCGGAAACGTCTGGATCCCAGCAACGACCTGAACAGTCACTCGTGGGTTCGATGTCCGGCGCATGCAGGAGTTTGGCGCCAATCACTCTACGTATCGGTCGATGCAGGAAGTATCCTTGGATGCATTGCAGCGAGACGGCAATGTTGCTCTTCAGGCGCGACTGGCGGCCGCTGTCTCCTGTTTGGACCTGACGCCCTTCCAGAAAGACAAGTTGGCCGAACTGCAGTTGGACAGCATTGGCGATGTGCTGTCTGCGTCGGAAACCAAATTCAAGACGCTCTACTATGTGGGTGACGTTCGAGCGCGGCAAATGAGAAATGCGGCTATCATGGCGGTGATCGAGTATCTGTCAGGCTGACATCGCCTGCTCGCGTGCGAGCTGGCCGACCTCATCATCCAAATGAACAACCAGGCGCTGGCCGCCGCCTGGGAGCTGCAGTTCGAGCTGGCCGACCGGCTGCGCGACGAGCTCACCGAGCTGAAGGAGCTGCGGCAACTCGACGCCGCGCACGCCTGAGCGCCGTCGGTCAGAGCTCGACGTGGCAGTACAGGCGATGGCCGTCGGCGGCCGCCCTGCGGGCCAGGTCCCGCAGCCGGCGGAGAATGCCGACGTGCTCCTCGACGGCGGTGGCCTCCCAGCGGGGCTGCTGGAGCTCCTCGGTGCGTCTCCACGAGGCGGCCACCTCGTGGAGACGCTCGTCCGAGGCGGCGGCGAGTGCATCACGGAGCGTGTCGGTCAGCGTGACCACCACGTCGTCGGCGTCGTCCGGGCCTGTTCCGGGGGCACAAGCGAAGCGGGGGTCGGCTGCCACGTCGTCGTACGGGCGGACGGTCAGCAGTTCCTCGAGCGTGCCCATGAGCACGGTCGGCTCCCAGCCTCGGGTCGTGAACCCCGGCCAGGCCGGGCCGAGCTCCACGGTCACCGGCTCCCGGCGGAACCAGCCGATCCGGCGGGTCCCCGTGACGGTCGGCCCGCCGAGCGGTCCGCCGGGCCGGCTGCCCGCGGCGGCTGCGTCGGCATCCCCGCGGGCGGCGAAGTAGGTGTGATCGACGCCCACGCCTCCACCCTGCCGTGGCCGGGCAGCGTGGCCCACGTCACGCGGCGATGAGATTGTTCTCATCGAGGGAACACGGCGCATCCCCGTAGCGTCGGTGGGGAAGTGACCCGCTCAATGGCGGCCCCGATACGTGGGCCGGCATCGGCGGTTCCGTGGAGGGGAGTATCCCCGCGCGGCGGTGTCGTCAGTACGGAGTCCCCATGGACCCCGGCGCCGTTGGCCACCTCAGAGGCGAGGGGGCGGGAGAGACCTCAGGTCCGACATGGCGGCGCCGTGCGCGCCGCCGAGTCACCGGAGGTATCTGCCTTGGACGTGCCCTTCTGGGTGTGGGCGCTGACGATCGCCGCGATCGTCGGCATGCTCGTCTTCGACTTCGTCGGTCACGTGCGCACGCCGCACGCGCCGACGCTCCGTGAGTCGGCCGTCTGGTCGGCGGTCTACATCGCCATCGCCGTGGTCTTCGGCCTGCTGGTCCTGTGGTTCTCCGGCGGCCAGTACGCCGGTGAGTACTTCGCCGGGTACATCACCGAGAAGAGCCTCTCGGTGGACAACCTCTTCGTGTTCGTCCTGATCATGGCCAGCTTCGCGGTACCACGGGAGCTGCAGCAGAAGGTGCTGCTGTTCGGCATCGCCTTCGCCCTGGCCCTGCGGACGGTGTTCATCTTCGTCGGCGCCGCGGCCATCGAGCAGTTCAGCTGGATCTTCTACATCTTCGGCGGTTTCCTCATCTGGACCGCGTGGGCGCAGGCGAAGAGCGGCGGCCACTCGCACGACGAGGAGTTCAAGGAGAACGCCTCGCTGCGGCTGGCCCGCAAGGTCTTCCCGACGACCGACGAGTACCACTCCGACAGGATGATCACCACGATCCGGGGCCGGCGGCACATCACCCCGCTGGCCATCGCCCTGGTCGCCATCGCCAGCGCGGACATCCTCTTCGCCGTCGACTCGATTCCGGCGATCTTCGGCCTGACCCAGGAGACCTACCTGGTCTTCACCGCCAACGCCTTCGCGCTGCTGGGTCTGCGACAGCTGTTCTTCCTCATCGACGGCCTGCTCGACCGGCTGGTCTACCTGTCCTACGGCCTGGCCGTGATCCTCGGCTTCATCGGCGTGAAGCTGCTCATCCACGCGCTGCACGAGAACGAGCTGCCGTTCATCAACGGCGGCGAGCACGTCACGGTGATCCCCGAGGTGCCGACCTGGCTGTCGCTGACGGTCATCCTGGCCACGCTGGTCGTGACCACGGTGGCGAGCCTGGCGAAGAACCGGCGCGACGCGGCGCGCGGCGTCCAGTCGCCCACCGACGCCGGGGACCCGGCAGCGGGCCGCGCGGGGCTCGTCGCCATGGGCCCCGGCGACCACGACCCGCACGCCACGGCTCCGGACGAGGCGCCGCCCTCGCCGCACGACGCGCCGGTGACCGATGCCGGCGAGCACGCACCCAGCGGTTCCACCCGCTACCGCGGCTGACCGCTCGACCCACCACACCGGGCCCGTCCTCTCCTGAGGGCGGGCCCGGTGTCGTCGTCCGACTGTGGCGAACAGCCGCCGGGCACGCCGGACCAGGGACTCTGGGTCAGAGCGGCAGCCCCGTGTAAAGGAGGTCCTGGCGAGGCTCCGAGGTCCGGGGTGGGGCGCGGCGCGCCCGGACGGCGTCCGGGACGTCACGTCGAGGGACGACCAGCGAGCAGGTACGGTGAGCGCCACGGCTTCAGAAGGCCGCAGCCGCTGACGGCTGCGCCGGTCCGGGGCCGTTCGATGGAGGGGAGTATCCCCCCGCGGCAGTGTCGTCATCACGAGGTCCCACGGCCTCCGGTGCTGCCGATCGTCGGCCTCCGGGTCGGCGGTGGGAGAGACCTCCGGTGCTGATCTGCCAGTCCCCGGAGGAAATGGCCGCATGGAACTCCCTGTCTGGTTCGAGGTCGCGACGTTCGTGGGGCTCACGGTCCTGCTGCTCGCCGACCTCGCCATCGTCGCCCGCCGCCCGCACGAGCCCTCCGTGAAGGAGGCCGGGATCTGGGTGAGCTTCTACGTGGCGCTGGCGCTGCTGTTCGGCCTGCTGCTGCTCGCCTTCACCAACGGCAGGTACGCGACGGAGTTCTACGCCGGCTGGCTCACCGAGTACTCGCTCTCGGTGGACAACCTCTTCGTCTTCGTGATCATCATGGCCCGCTTCCGGGTGCCCCGGCACCTGCAGCAGGAGGCGCTGATGGTCGGCATCATCATCGCCCTGGTCCTGCGCGGGATCTTCATCCTGCTCGGCGCCGCGGTGATCGAGCGGTTCATCTGGGTCTTCTACATCTTCGGCGCCTTCCTCGTGTACACCGCGATCAACCTGGTCCGGCACCGTGGCGACGACGAGGACTACGAGGAGAACGCCTTCATCCGGCGGATGCGCCGGGTCCTGCCGATGACGCAGGACTTCCAGGGCGCCAAGATCCGCGTCACGGAGAACGGCAAGAAGCTGTGGACCCCGATGGTCATCGTCTTCCTCGCCCTCGGGACGACGGACCTCCTGTTCGCGCTCGACAGCATCCCGGCGATCTTCGGCCTCACCCGGGAGCCGTTCATCGTCTTCACCGCGAACGTCTTCGCGCTCATGGGGCTCCGGCAGCTGTACTTCCTGCTCGGCGGCCTGCTCAAGCGGCTGGTCTACCTGTCGCTGGGCCTGGCGGTCATCCTCGCCTTCATCGGCGTCAAGCTGATCCTCGAGGCCCTGCACGAGAACAACCTGCCGTTCATCAACGGCGGCGAGCACGTCGAGGCGGTCCCGACGATCCCGATCTGGCTGTCGCTGAGCGTCATCCTCGGCGTCCTGCTCATCGCCACGGTCGCCAGCCTGCTGAAGACCCGCGGCCAGCTGCCCGAGGAGGAGGCCGGCCTCGGGGCTCCCCACGTCGACCCGGAGACCGCCGAGTCCGTCGCCACGGGTGGCCCCGCGGCCGCGGCCAAGGCCGAGTCGCGGCTCTCGGCGGAGCCCGACGAGGAGAACACCCGCCGCCGCTGAGCCGCGCGCCCGGGAAGCACCACCGTGCGCCCTGACGACCTCGCGCTGCTGCGCACCCCCGGCGTCCCCACGGTCTCCCCGGACGGGCGGATGGCCGTCGTCGCGGTCACCCGGCCCGACCCGGGAGACGACGCGGAGCGCAGCCGGCTGTGGGCCGTGCCCACCGACGGGTCGGCGCCGGCCCGCCCGCTGACGCCCGGCCCGCGGGACACCGACCCGGTGTTCTCCCCGGACGGCCGCTGGCTGGCCTACCGGGGGGCCGAGCCGGGCGAGCCGGCACAGCTGCACCTGCTGCCCACGGCCGGCGGCGCTCCCCGCCGGCTGACCGACGCCCCGCTGGGGATCGGCCGGCCGGTCTGGTCGCCGGACTCCCGCCGGCTGGCCTTCACCGCCCGGGTACCCCAGGTCGACCGTTCCGGCACCGACCGCGCCGCGCAGCCGCCCTGGCTGGTCACCACGCTGCGCTGGCAGGCCGACGGCGCCGGGGTCGTGACCGACCGGCACAGCCACGTCTTCGTCCTCGACCTGCCGGCCGACGGGGAGGACGACGGGACGCCGCCGCGGCCCCGGCAGGTCACCGACGGCACCGCCGACGACACCGACGTCACCTGGAGCCCGGACGGCGCCGAGCTGGCGTTCGTCTCCGCCCGGCACGCCCGCGCCGACCGCGACCTGGTGCGCGACGTGTACGCCGTCCCGGCCGCGGGCGGGACGCTGCGCCGGGTCACCGACGGCCGGGCGTGGTGCGCGCGGCCCGCCTACGACCCCTCCGGCGACTGGATCTGGCTGACCGCCCGGCTCGAGCTGGGCGCCGACGGGCTGGACGTCGTCGGCCGCGGCGCGACGCTGTGCCGGGTGCGGGCGACCGGCGGTGCGCCCGAGCCGGTGCTCGCCCCGGCCGCCACCGACCGGGGCGACGCGACGCCGGCGACCGTGCTGGCCGGGGGAGCGGCCCACCTCGGGGTGCGGTCGCGCGGCGCCGTCGAGCTGCTCCGCGTGCCGCTGGACGGGGGGCCGCCCGACGCGCTGGTCGACGGGCCGTTCACCGTGCACGGGCTGGCCGCGGCCGGCGGGGTCGTCGTCGCCACGGTGCGGCACGACCGCTCGGCGGGTGAGCTGATCGCCGTCACGCCGGGCCGGCGGCGGCTGCTCACCGGCTTCGGCCGGGCGCTGGGCGCCACCGGGCGGCTGCACCGCGCGGAGGAGCGCACCGCGACCGCACCGGACGGCACCGATGTGCACGGGTGGGTGACCGTGCCCGGGGGGCCGGGGCCGCATCCGGTGCTGCTGTGCCTGCCCGACCCGCTGCACCGCTCGGAGGGCTGGTCGCTGTCGGTGGACACGCAAGTGCTCGTGTCCGCCGGCTACGCCGTCGTCCGCTGCGCTCCGCGGGGCTCGCCCGGGTACGGGCAGGCGCACGCCCGCGCGGTGCGCGGCGCCGGCGGCACGGTGGACGCCGACGACGTCACCGCGTTCCTCGACGCCGTGCTGGCCGACCCGGCGCTCGACCCCGAGCGGGTCGGGGTCATGGGCACCGGCTACGGCGGCTGGCTGGCGACCGTGCTCACCGGGGGGACGACGCGGTTCGCCGCGGCCGTCGTCGACGGGGGGCTCACCGACCCGGCCGGTCTGGTGGGCACCTCCGACGTCGGCTGGTGGTTCGTCGACCAGTATCTCGGCGCTGACCCGCCGCGGCCCGTGGCGACCACCACGCCGACCCTCGTGGTGCACGGGGAGGACGACCGGCGCTTCCCGCGCGAGCAGGGCGTGCGGCGCTACGTCGAGCTCAAGCGCCGCGGCGTCCCGGCGGAGTTCCTGCTCTTCCCCGGGGAGGGATCGGACCTCGGCCGCAGCGGGCGGCCCCGGCACCGGCTGGCCCGGCTCGAGCACCTGCTGCGCTGGTGGGCGCGCTGGCTGCCGGTCACCCCGGATGAGGACCTCCCGGTTGAGGTCGTGGACGGCGGACCGCCACCGGCCGCGGGGGATTCGCCTTTCGCGCGGGAATGGCGATCCCCGCACACCCGCTGACGCCGCGTGGCTGCCCGACCGGGTCCCGAGCGGGCAGCCACCTGCGGGATGACGCCCGGCCTGCGAGGGTGGGCCGACCCGACACGAGGAGGTCCGCCGTGGTCGAGCGCCGGGTGCCCCGCTGGGCCGAGCTGCGCGAGCTGGTCCGCGTGCGCAGTCTCCCCGGGGACGCGACCGACCGCCGGCTGGCCGCGGCCGCCACCGTCGGCGACCTGCGCGAGGTCGCCCGCCGCCGGGCGCCGCGGGCGGTCTTCGACTACACCGACGGCGCCGCCGGCGCGGAGGTCAGCCTGCGCCGCGCGCGGGAGGCGTTCGCCCGCGTCGAGTTCCGCCCCAGCGTGCTGCGCGACGTCGCCGCGGTCGACCCGTCCACGACGGTGCTGGGCCGGCCGTCGTCCCTGCCGCTGGTGTTCGCACCGACCGGCTTCACCCGGCTCATGCACACCGAGGGGGAGTCCGCGGTCGGCCGGGTGGCCGAGCGGGTCGGCATCCCGTACGCGCTGTCCACCATGGGGACGACGACCGTCGAGGAGCTCGCCGCCGCGGCGCCCGGTGCCCGGCGGTGGTTCCAGCTCTACCTGTGGCGCGACCGCGAGGCCAGCGCGGCGCTGGTCGCCCGGGCCGCGGCGGCCGGCTACGAGGCGCTGGTGCTCACCGTCGACACCCCGGTCGCCGGGTCGCGGCTGCGCGACGTCCGCAACGGCTTCACCATCCCGCCGGCGCTGACCCTGCGCACGATCGCCGACGCCGCCGTCCACCCGCGCTGGTGGGTCGACCTGCTCACCACCCCGCCGCTGGAGTTCGCCTCGCTGCGCTCCTGGGGTGGGACCGTCGCCGAGCTCGCCGACCGCGTCTTCGAGCCGGCCGCCACGCTCGCCGACCTGCGGACGCTGCGGGAGACGTGGCGCGGCGCGCTCGTCGTCAAGGGCGTGCAGACGGCGGAGGACGCCCGCGCGGTCGTGGACGCCGGCGCGGACGCCGTCGTCGTCTCCAACCACGGCGGCCGCCAGCTCGACCGCGCGCCCACACCGCTGGAGGAGCTGCCCGCGGTGGTCGCGGCGGTGGGCGACCGGGCCGAGGTCTACCTGGACGGCGGCATCCTCGACGGGGCCGACGTCGTCGCCGCGGTGGCCTGCGGCGCCCGGGCCTGCCTGGTCGGCCGCGCCTACCTCTACGGGCTGATGGCCGGCGGGGAGCGCGGGGTGCAACGGGTCGCCGACATCCTGGCCCGGGAGATCACCCGCACGCTGCAGCTGCTCGGCGTCCCGTCGGTCGCGGAGCTGACGCCCGACCGCGTCCGGCTGCGGGGTGCTGCCGCGGCGTTGCCGCCGGTCCCCGCGCGTCCCTAGGGTGCGGCATGGACGTCGTCGAGGTCACGCCCACGTTCGAGCAGTACGCCTTCACCTTCGGAGGCGTCCCACCGCTCATGCGGATCAGACCGGGGACAGCGCTGCGGGTGTGGTCCGACGACGCGTTCTGCGGCGCCCTGCAGAAGCCCACCGACCTCTCCACCGAGAAGGTCGACCTGCGCTTCGTCAACCCGCAGACCGGCCCCTTCCACGTCGAGGGCGCCGAGCCGGGGGACACGCTGGCCCTGCACTTCGTGGCGATGGAGCCGGCGCGGGACTGGGGCGCGTCGGCGGCGATCCCGTTCTTCGGCGGGCTGACCAGCACCGACCGCGTCGCCACCCTGCAGGATCCGCTGCCCGACACCACCTGGATCTACGAGCTGGACCGGACCGCGAACACGGTCACCTTCGCCGCGCAGCACACCGAGCTGGAGATCGCCCTCCCCGTCGAGCCGATGCTCGGCACGGTCGGCGTCGCACCGCCCGGGGGAGAGGTGCGCAGTTCGCTGGTGCCCGAGCGGTTCGGCGGCAACATGGACACCCCGCAGATGCGGCCGGGCACCACCTGCTTCCTCGGGGTCAACGTCCAGGGCGCGCTGTTCTCCATCGGTGACGGCCACTACCGCCAGGGCGAGGGGGAGGCCTGCGGCACCGCGGTCGAGGGGGCGATGACCACCACGCTCCTCGTCGAGCTGATCAAGGGCGGGGCGCCGCTGTGGCCGCGCCTCGAGGACGACACGCACTGGATGACCGTCGGCTCCAGCCGGCCCCTGGAGGACGCCTGGCGGATCGGCCAGGTCGAGCTGGTGCGCTGGTTCGGCGAGCTCCACGGCCTGCACCCGATGGACGCCTACCAGCTGCTCTCGCAGATCAGCGAGGTGCCGATCGCCAACGTCGTCGACGCGAACTACAGCACCGTCGTCAAGGCCCGGAAGTCGCTGCTGCCGCCGGCCGCCGCCTACGGCGGGCTGCACGACGACCTCCGCCGCCGCGCCGCCACCCTCCTCTGACCACCCTCCTCTGACCCCCACCCGGAGGCACCCATGGACCTGCAGCTCACCGGCTCCCGCGTGCTCGTCACCGGCGGCACCCGCGGCATCGGCCGCGCCATCGTCGAGACCTTCGTCGACGAGGGCGCGGTCGTGGAGTTCTGCGCCCGCGACGCCGCCGAGATCGAGGCGACCGAGAAGGCGATCGCCGAGCGCGGTGGCCGGGCGACCGGCGCGCGGCTCGACGTCCGGGACGGGCCGGCGTTGACCGGCTGGGTCGAGGCCGCGGCCGGCCGGCTCGGCGGGCTGGACGCCGTCGTCGCCAACGTCAGCGCGCTGGCGGCCGGGCCGGGGGAGGAGAACTGGTACGCCTCCTTCGAGGTCGACCTGATGGGCACCGTGCGCCTGGCCACGGCCGCCCTGCCGCACCTGGAGGCCAGCGGCCGCGGCTCGATCGTGGCGATCTCCAGCGTCTCCGGGCGCGAGGCCGACTTCGCCGCGGGCCCCTACGGGACGATGAAGACGGCGATCATCGGCTACATCTCGGGGCTGGCGTTCCAGCTGGCCGGGCGGGGAGTGCGCGCCAACGTCGTCTCCCCGGGCAACACGTACTTCGAGGGCGGCTTCTGGCAGGGCATCGAGAACGGGAGCCCGGAGCTGTTCGCCGACTCGCTCGCCCTCAACCCCACCGGCCGCATGGGGACGGCGGAGGAGATGGCCCGCGCAGTGGTCTTCCTGTCCAGCCCGGTGGCGAGCTTCACGACCGGCACCAACCTCGTGGTGGACGGCGCCCTCACCCGCGGCATCCAGCTCTGAGAGGCTGGGGCATGGCACTGATCTACCCCGTCCAGGCCGACTCCCCGGAACCCGAGGACGGCACCGACCCCGAGTTCGCCGAGCTGGCCGCCGATCTCTCCGACACCTGGCTGGTCGAGGTGGCCCTCAGCGACGACGGGGACGACGCCTGTTTCGGCCCGCTGTCGGCCCGCGCCGCCTGGGACCTGGCGATCGGCATCGACCAGCGCCGTCCCGAGTGGACGGTGTCCGTCGTCCCCCTGCACGTGGCCGGCACCCCGGACGAGCTGGTCGCGCTCTTCGAGGAGTGACCTACGCCGTCTCCAGGAAGCGCACCGTGCCGTCGGCCGTGGGTGACGAGGGCACGGCTCCCGTCGGGGAGCACGGCGACGCCGGTGGGCGTGGGTCCGGTGGGGACCCGGGCGGTGACGGTCCCGGTCGCGGTGTCGACGACCGAGACCGTGCCGTCGCCGGCGTTGGCCGTGTAGAGGTGCCGGCCGTCCGGCGCGTAGGCCACGTGCTGCGGGCTCGCGCCGACCCCCGGCACCGTGGCGACGACGGTCCGCGTGGCGGTGTCGACCAGCGAGACGTCCCCGCTGGTCGCGTTGACGACCGCGACTCGGTCGCCGTCGGGGGACGCCGCAAGGGCCTGGGGGTCGCTGCCGACCGGGATCGTGGCCTCGACGTCCCCGGTCGCCACGTCGACGACCGAGACGACGTCCGCGACGGGGTCGGCGACGTACGCGAGGCGGCCGTCGTCGCTGAGCACCACGGCGCGCGGGTTGGGCGTGGTGTCGACCTCGTCCTGCACGTCGCCGGTCCGCGCGTCGATGACGTCGAGATGGGCGCCGAGGGACACCGGCACGTACACGCGTCCACCGTCGGCGCTCACGGCGGCGGTGTGCGGACCACGGCCGGTCGGGACCGAGTCGACGACCGTGCCGGAGGCGAGGTCGAGCACCACGACGGCGTTCACGCCGGCCTCGGCGTCGTGGGCCGACACGAAGGCGCGTCGGCCGTCCGGCGTGACGGCGATCTGCTGCGGCGGCCCCTCGGCGACCGGGACGGTCCCGACCACCTCGCTGGACGCGGTGTCGACGACGAGCACCGCGCGTCCGGCGGGGTCGGCGACGTAGGCCGTGCGGCCGTCAGGGGCGACCGCGACGTGGCTCAGCTGAGATCCGACGGGGACGGACGGACCCAGGGCAGGCGTGGCCGGACTGGGCGCCGGAGGTGGGGGAGCGGCCGGGGCGGTCCCGGCGCCGACCGTCTCCTGCGGTGCCGCAGCCGCCGACACCCTGCTCGTGGTGTCGTCCCCGCCCCGCAACAGGGCGACAGCGACCACGGCGAGCGCCACGCCGACCGCGAGCGCCACGGCGTACCGGCGGCGCCTCTTCCTCGAGTGCCTCGCTCGGTGCAGCCTCGGGTGGTGGCGCGCCCCATCGAGCTGCCGGGCACCCGGGAGGTCCGTGCACCAGTGGCCACGGCCGGGGCCGGTCTCGTGCGGGGGCCGGGCCGCAGCTGGGCCTGCGGGGGGCTCTGCCATGCGCGGATGGTGCTCCGCGGACCCGCCCCGGCGGACCCGACCGCCGTCCGGGTGCGACGCCCGGGCTCACCAGCCGCGGGCGCGCCACTCCGGCAGGTGCGGGCGCTCCGCACCCAGCGTCGTGTCCTTCCCGTGCCCGGGGTAGACCCACGTGTCGTCGGGCAGCGCGCCGAACAGCCGCTCCTCGACGTCGTCGACGAGGCTGGTGAAGTCCTCCGGCGACCATGTCTTCCCCACGCCGCCGGGGAACAGGCTGTCGCCGGTGAACAGGTGCGTGCCGGCGCCCTCGGGCCCGCGCCAGAGCAGCGCGATGCTGCCCGGCGTGTGCCCGCGCAGGTGGATCACCTCGAGGGTCTGCCCGCCGACCCGCACGGTCTCGCCGTGCACGACCGGCCGCTGGACCGGGACGGGCAGGTCGCCGGCGTCGGCCGGGTGCGCGACGGTGACCGCACCGGTGGCCTGGACGACCTCCGGCAGCGCGCGGTGGTGGTCCCAGTGCCCGTGCGTGGTGACGACGGTGTGCACGTGGGCGTCCCCGATGAGGGCGCGCAGCGCCTCGGGCTCGGCCGCGGCGTCGATGAGCACCGCCTCGCCGGAGTCGGGGTCGCGCAGCAGGTAGGCGTTGTTGGCCATCTCGCTGACCGCCAGCTTGCTGATCGTCAGCCCCGGCAGCTCCCGGACGTCGGCCGGCCCACCCACCTCGACATCGCCGGTGTAGCCCATCCCCAGCCTCCCGTTCGATGAGTGTCGGTGGCCGCGGTTACGGTCCACGCATGGACGCTAGCGGAGGTCTCCCGGCCGGTCAGATCGTCGGGCTCCCGGCCACCGAGCTGGCCACCCGCGTCCGGTCGGGGCAGCTGACCGCGGTCGAGGTCGTCCGCGCGCACCTGGCCCACCTCGACGAGGTGGAGCCGCGCGTCGGTGCCTTCCGCGTCGTCCGCCGCGAGGCCGCCCTCGCCGAGGCACACGCCGTCGACACCGCGCTGACGCGCTTCGCGATGCCGCTGGCCGGGGTGCCGGTCGCGGTCAAGGACAACGTCGCCGTCGCCGGCGAGGTCTGCACCGATGGCTCCGCCGCCCGCACCGGACCGCCGGAGACCCGGGACGCCGAGGTGGTCACCCGGCTGCGCCGGGCCGGTGCGGTCGTCGTCGGCATCACCCGGGTGCCCGAGCTGTGCCTCTACGCCGCCACCGACGGACCGGGCACGGTCACCCGCAACCCCTGGGACACCGCCCGCTCGCCGGCCGGCAGCTCCGGCGGCAGCGCGGCAGCGGTCGCCTCCGGCGCCGTGCCCCTCGCGCACGGCAACGACGGGATGGGCTCGCTGCGGCTGCCCGCCGCGGCGTGCGGTCTGGTGGCTCTCAAGCCCGGCCGGGGCGTCGTCCCCGGCGGCATCGGGGCCGACGACTGGTCCGGCATGGCCGTCAACGGCGCACTGGCCACCACCGTCGCCGACCTCGCCCTGGCCCACGCGGTGCTGGCGGGGGAGGAGCCGGCCCCGCTCGAGGCGCCCGGCCGGCCGCTGCGGATCGCCGTCTCCACCCGTTCCCCGCTGCCCGGCATGCGCGCCGACGGGCCGGCCCGAGCGGCGGTCGACGCGGTGGTCGCCGCCCTCACCGCCGCCGGCCACACCGTCGTCCGCCGGGACCCGCCGATCACCCCGGGTGCCGCGGTGGGCACCTTCGCCCGCTGGATGGCCGGCGCCGCCGACGACGCCGCGCACCTCGGCATCCCGCCCGCCGACCTGCAGCCGCGCAGCCGCACGCACGCCCGCATCGGCCGCGCCGTCCGGGCCGCCGGCCTGGTCCGCCCCGAGACGGCCGAGCGGTTCCGCGAGCGGATGAGCGCCTTCTTCGCCGGGGCGGACAGCTCGGGCTCTCCGCAGGAGCCCGCCCCGAGCCTGCGAGGGGTGGGGGGCGGAGAGGTCCTCGACCTGCTGCTCACCCCGGTCGAGACCGGCCCGCCGCTGCCCGCCCGGCCCTGGCACGAGCGGTCGTTCCTGGCCAACGTGACCGCGAACGTGCGCTGGGCGGCGTGGATGCCGGCCTGGAACCTGGCCGGCCTCCCGGCCCTCGTCCTGCCCGTCGGCACCCGCCCCACGGGGCAGCCGCTGGCGGTCCAGTTCGCCGGCCCCCCGGGTGCCGAGAGGCGACTACTCTGGCTGGCCGGAGAGCTGGAGCGTCGGCTGCCCTGGCGTCGTCACGCGCCCGTCTTCGACCCCGCCGGAGCCTCGTCCCCGGCTCCCGTCTGAGCACTCCGGCGAGCGGCAACGTCGCCGTCGTCACGGAGTGCGCCCGGGCAGTGACGGCGTTGCCCGTATCGACACCCCGACATCTCCACCGCGGGCCCGGCGAGACCGGCCGGCCCGGCTGACCGACAGGGATCACATTGGACCGTCTCGTCGTCCGCGGCGCCCGCGAGCACAACCTCAAGGACGTCCACCTCGACCTGCCCCGCGACGCGCTGATCGTCTTCACGGGGCTGTCCGGCTCGGGGAAGTCCAGCCTCGCCTTCGACACGATCTTCGCCGAGGGCCAGCGCCGCTACGTCGAGTCGCTGTCGGCCTACGCCCGCCAGTTCCTGGGCCAGATGGACAAGCCCGACGTCGACTTCATCGAGGGCCTCTCGCCGGCCGTCTCCATCGACCAGAAGTCGACCAACCGCAACCCGCGGTCGACCGTCGGCACAATCACCGAGGTCTACGACTACCTCCGGCTGCTCTACGCCCGCGCCGGGCAGCCGCACTGCCCGAACTGCGGCAAGCCGATCTCGCGGCAGACCCCGCAGCAGATCGTCGACCAGGTGCTGGCCATGGAGGAGGGCACCCGGTTCCAGGTGCTCGCCCCCGTCGTCCGGGCCCGCAAGGGCGAGTACGTCGACCTGTTCAGCTCGCTGCAGACCCAGGGCTTCTCCCGCGTCCGCGTCGACGGCGTGGTCCACCAGCTGACCGACCCGCCGAAGCTCAAGAAGCAGGAGAAGCACACGATCGAGGTGATCGTCGACCGGCTCACCGTCAAGGAGAGCGCCAAGCGGCGGCTCACCGACTCGGTGGAGACCGCACTGGGCCTGGCCGGCGGCCTCGTCGTCCTGGACTTCGTCGACCTCCCCGAGGACGACCCGTACCGCGAGCGCACCTTCTCCGAGCACCTCGCCTGCGTGGACGACGGCCTGTCCTTCGAGGCGCTCGAGCCCCGCTCGTTCTCCTTCAACTCGCCGTTCGGCGCCTGCCCCGAGTGCACCGGCATCGGCACCCGCAAGGAGGTCGACCCCGACCTCGTCGTGCCCGACCCCGAGAAGAGCTTGGCCCAGGGCGCGATCGCCCCGTGGGCCACCTCGATGAGCAACGAGTACTTCACCCGGCTGCTCACCGGCCTCTCCCAGCAGCTCGGCTTCTCCATGGACGACCCGTGGGAGCGGCTGCCGGCCAAGGTCCAGAAGGCCGTGCTGCACGGCTCGCCGGACCAGGTGCACGTCCGCTACAAGAACCGCTACGGCCGCGAGCGCAGCTACTACGCCGCGTTCGAGGGCGTGCTGCCCTTCCTCGAGCGGCGGCACGAGGACACCGACAGCGAGTACATGCGGGACAAGTACGAGGGCTACATGCGCGACGTGCCCTGTCCCGTCTGCCACGGCACCCGGCTCAAGCCCGAGATCCTCGCGGTGAAGCTCAACGGCCGCTCCATCGCCGAGGTCACCGGCCTGTCCATCGGCGACGCCGCCGAGTGGCTGAACAGCCTGGAGCTCGGCGAGCGTGAGCGGGCCATCGCCGACCGCGTGCTCCGGGAGATCCAGGCCCGGCTGTCCTTCCTCGTCGACGTCGGGCTGGACTACCTGTCGTTGGACCGGCCGGCCGCCACCCTGGCCGGCGGCGAGGCGCAGCGGATCCGGCTGGCCACCCAGATCGGCTCCGGGCTGGTCGGCGTCCTCTACGTGCTCGACGAGCCCTCCATCGGGCTGCACCAGCGCGACAACACCCGCCTGATCGAGACGCTCGTGCGGCTGCGCGACATGGGCAACACGCTCATCGTCGTCGAGCACGACGAGGACACCATCAAGACCGCCGACTGGGTGGTCGACATCGGCCCGGGCGCCGGTGAGCACGGCGGCGAGGTCGTCGTCAGCGGCACCGTCGAGGAGCTGATGGCCAGCGAGCGGTCGCTGACGGGTGCGTACCTGTCCGGCCGCAAGGAGATCGCCGTCCCGCAGGTGCGCCGCCAGCCCACACCCGGCCGCGAGCTGGTGGTCAAGGGCGCCCGCGAGCACAACCTCAAGAGCGTCGACGTCACCTTCCCGCTCGGGATGCTCGTCGCGGTCACCGGCGTCTCCGGCTCGGGCAAGTCGAGCCTGGTCAACGACATCCTCTACACGGTCCTGGCCAACGAGCTGAACCGGGCGCGGATGGTGCCCGGCCGGCACCGCACCATCACCGGCCTCGACCAGCTCGACAAGGTCGTGCACGTCGACCAGTCGCCGATCGGCCGCACCCCGCGGTCCAACCCGGCGACCTACACCGGCGTCTGGGACCACGTGCGCAAGCTGTTCGCCAGCACGTCGGAGGCGAAGATCCGCGGCTACCAGCCCGGCCGCTTCTCCTTCAACGTCAAGGGCGGCCGCTGCGAGGCCTGCTCCGGCGACGGCACGCTGAAGATCGAGATGAACTTCCTGCCGGACGTCTACGTGCCCTGCGAGGTGTGCAAGGGCGCCCGGTTCAACCGGGAGACCCTCGAGGTGCACTACAAGGGCAAGACGGTCGCCGAGGTCCTCGACATGCCGATCGAGGAGGCGGCCGACTTCTTCGCCGCCATCCCGGCGATCTCTCGGTACCTGCGCACCCTCACCGAGGTCGGGCTGGGGTACGTGCGGCTGGGCCAGCCGGCGACCACCCTCTCCGGCGGTGAAGCGCAGCGGGTGAAGCTGGCCAGCGAGCTGCAGAAGCGCTCCAACGGCCGCAGCATCTACGTGCTCGACGAGCCCACCACCGGGCTGCACTTCGAGGACATCCGCAAGCTGCTGATCGTGCTGCAGGGCCTGGTCGACAAGGGCAACTCGGTCATCGTCATCGAGCACAACCTCGACGTGATCAAGAGCGCCGACTGGCTGATCGACATGGGTCCCGAGGGCGGTTTCCGCGGCGGCACGGTCGTCGCCGAGGGGCCGCCGGAGTTCCTCGCCACGGTTCCGGAGAGCCACACCGGCCGGTACCTGGTCCGGCTGCTCGACCCCGACGCGGTGGCCGCGGCGGCGGCGCCGAAGAAGCAGGCCCGCCGCAAGGCCAGTTGAGCGGGGGTCGGGCACCGAGGCGAGGATGGCCGGGTGGCCGATCCCGCGCGCACGCACGACCTCGTCGTCTACGGCGCCACCGGCTTCGTCGGCCGGCTGCTCGCCGCATACCTCGCCGACGCCGCCCCGGCCGGCCTCCGCATCGCGCTGGCCGGCCGGTCGCTGAGCCGGCTCGAGCAGGTGCGCGGGGAGCTCCCCGCAGCCGCCCGCGGCTGGCCACTGGTCGAGGCGGACTCCACCGACGAGGCCTCCCTCGCGGCGCTGGCCGCCTCGACCCGGGTGCTGGCCACCACGGTCGGCCCGTACGTCCGCCACGGCCTGCCGGTGGTCGAGGCCTGCGCCCGGGCCGGCACGCACTACGCCGACCTCACCGGCGAGGTGCTGTTCGTCCGCCGGGCCATCGACCGCACCGACGCGGTCGCCCGCGACACCGGCGCCCGCATCGTGCACGCCTGCGGCTACGACTCCATCCCCTCCGACCTGTCGGCCCTCCTGCTCGCCGAGCGGGCGCGGGCCGACGGCGCCGGCGGCCTGCGCGAGGTCCAGCTGGTCGCCACCGCACGCGGCGGCTTCAGCGGCGGCACCGTCGACTCGATCCGCGCCCAGTTCGAGGAGCTGGGCCGTGACGCGGCGGCCCGCCGGCTGGCCGGCGACCCGTTCGCGCTCAGCCCGGACCGCGCCGCCGAGCCCGACACCCGCCAGCCGCGGGACGCCGGTCCGCCGTCGCGCACCCCGGACGGCCGGTGGACGGCGCCCTTCGTCATGGCCCCGTTCAACACCCGCGTCGTCCGGCGCAGCAACGCCCTGCAGGACTGGGCGTACGGCCGCGGGCTGCGCTACGGCGAGGTGATGGGCTGCGGCCGGGGGATCCCCGGCGCGGCGACGGCCACCGCCGTCACAACCGCGCTGGCCGGCTTCGCCGCCGCGATGAGCCTGCCGCCCACCCGCGCCCTGCTGGACCGGGTGCTGCCCGAGCCGGGCACCGGCCCCGGCGAGCAGGCCCGGGCGCGGGGCTGGTTCCGCATGGACGTCGACGCGACCACCGCGAGCGGGCGCCGCTACCGCGCCACCGTCGCCGGCCAGGGCGACCCCGGCTACGCCGCCACCGCCGTCATGCTGGGGGAGACCGCCCTCGGGCTCGCCCTGGACGGCGACCGGCTGCCGGCCCGGGCCGGGTCGCTCACCCCCGCCACCGCGCTCGGCTCCGTGCTGGTCGAGCGCCTGCGGACCGCCGGGCACACCTACGAGGTCGTGGAGACCTGAACGGGGGACACCGGCGCACTTGAGCGCAGAGCGACCGGGCCCTACCCTCCGTGTGACGGACGTCACGCCGCTGTCCTCGGCGTGGCGGTTTCCCAATCGAGGAGGCGCCGGTGACCGCGCTCACGCCCGACTGTGACCCGGACCTGTCGAACTGCGGCTCGCCGACGTCCCCACCCGGGGGCGGCGTGCGGTCCACGGTCGTCCTGCTCGCCCTGGTGACCGTCGCGGTGCTCGCCGTCACCGGGTCGGCGGTCCCGGGCGCGGTCGCCTTCCTCGCCGGTGGCGTGGGCGTGCTGTCGACCCTCGTGCTGGCCCGGCGGGCGGTGCGGCTCGCGGGCCGGGTCGGTGCCGCCCTCGCGGCGCACGGGCCGTGGGCCGTGCACCGCTCCCGCCCGGTCGGCTGACGGCCGGGGGCGGACCCCGGCCCTGCGCGGTCGGGCGCGTACGGGCAGGCTGACCGGCGACGACGCCGTCCGAGGAGGCCCGCCCGATGACCAGCCCCGCCCCCGTCACCTGGACCGAGGCGCCCGACGGCGTCCGGCTGGCCGAGCGCCGCTGGACGCCCGACGGCGCGGTGCGCGGGACCGTCCAGCTCGTGCACGGGCTCTCCGAGCACGCCGGGCGCTACGAGCGGCTGGCCCGTGCGCTCACCGCCGAGGGCTTCGCCGTCGCGGCACTCGACCAGCGCGGGCACGGGCTCAGCGCGGAGTCCACCGGCCCCGGCGGCTTCGGCCCGGGCGCCACGAGCGACGCCGTCCTCGACGACGTCCGCGACCTCGGGCAGCGGCTCGCCGCCGAGCACCCCGGCGTCCCGCACGTGCTGCTCGGCCACTCGTTGGGCTCCGCGGTCGCGCTGGCCTCCGCCGAGCGGGACGGCGCGCACCTGGCCGGCCTGGTGCTGTCCGGTCCGATCGGCGTCGCGCCGAACCTGGCCGCGGCCGTGCCGCAGCTGGAGGCGGCCGTCGCCGGCGGCATGGGCGACCAGCCCATGGACGCCCTCGGCGCCTTCAACGCGCCCTTCGAGCCCGCGCGCACGCCGTTCGACTGGCTGAGCCGCGACGCCGCCGAGGTCGACGCCTACGTGGCCGACCCACTGTGCGGCGACGACTTCCCCCCGACGTACCGCTACGGCGCGGGCATGTTCGCCCTCGTCACCCGTGCGGCGACCCCCGAGGGCGTGGCCGGGCTGCCCGACGGGCTGCCCGTGCTGCTGCTGGCCGGGCAGCGCGACCCGGTCGGCGGGACCGACGCCGCCCAGGTCGCCGCGCTGGCCGACCTGCTGCGCGGCCGTGGCCTGCCGGTGGAGCTGAGGGTGTACCCCGACGCCCGGCACGAGGTCTTCAACGAGACCAACCGCGACGAGGTGACCGGCGACCTGCTCGCCTGGCTGAGCGCCCGGCTCGGCACCTGACGCCCGGTCACCGCCTCTCGGGCGCGGGAGGCGTCCGACCCGGCGAACCACACCGGTGTCATCTGGACGGCGAACCGTCGTCCGGCCCACCTAACCTGGGGTACATGCCCGACCCGTCCACGTACCGACCCGCGGTCGGCAGCATCCCGGAGTCGCCCGGCGTCTACAAGTTCCGCGACCCCAACGGCCGGGTCGTCTACGTGGGCAAGGCCAAGAGCCTCCGGCAGCGGCTGAACAGCTACTTCGCCGACGTGGCCGGCCTGCACCCGCGCACCCGGCAGATGGTGACGACGGCGGCCTCCGTCGAGTGGACCGTCGTGGGCACCGAGGTCGAGGCCCTCCAGCTCGAGTACAACTGGATCAAGGAGTTCGACCCGCGGTTCAACGTCCGCTACCGCGACGACAAGAGCTACCCGAGCCTCGCCGTGACGCTGAACGAGGAGTACCCGCGGCTGCAGGTGATGCGCGGCCCGAAGAAGAAGGGCGTCCGCTACTTCGGCCCGTACGCGCACGCCTGGGCGATCCGCGAGACGCTCGACACCCTCACCCGGGTCTTCCCGGCCCGCACCTGCTCCAACGGCGTCTTCAAGCGCGCCGGGCAGATCGGCCGGCCCTGCCTGCTCGGCTACATCGGCAAGTGCGCCGCGCCCTGCGTCGGCCGGGTCTCCGCCGAGGAGCACCGGGAGATCGTCGACGGCTTCTGCGACTTCATGGCCGGCCGCACCGACCAGATGGTCCGCCGCCTCGAGCGCGAGATGACCGAGGCCGCCGAGGCGATGGAGTACGAGAAGGCCGCCCGGCTGCGCGACGACCTCGGCGCGCTCAAGCGGGCGATGGAGAAGCAGGCCGTCGTCCTGGGCGACGGCACCGACGCCGACGTCGTCGCCTTCGCGCAGGACGAGCTGGAGGCCTCGGTGCAGGTCTTCCACGTCCGCGGCGGGCGGGTCCGCGGCCAGCGCGGCTGGATCGTCGACAAGGTCGAGGAGGTCACCACCGGCGAGCTGGTCGAGCAGTTCCTGCTGCAGGTCTACGGCGGCGTCGACGAGGCGACCGGCGTCGGCGAGGCGGGGGAGGCGGTGCCCAAGGAGGTGCTCGTCCCCGAGCTGCCCGACGACGCCGACGTCTACGAGGAGCTGCTCAGCGAGCTGCGCGGCAGCCGGGTCAGCCTGCGGGTGCCCCAGCGCGGCGACAAACGGGCCCTGCTGGAGACGGTGGAGCGCAACGCCAAGGAGGCCTTCGCCCGGCACCGGGTGAAGCGCTCCAGTGACCTGACGGCGCGGTCCCTCGCCCTGAGCGAGCTGCAGGAGGCGCTCGAGCTGCCCGATGCGCCGCTGCGGATCGAGTGCATCGACGTCTCGCACGTCCAGCAGACCAACGTCGTGGCGTCGATGGTGGTGTTCGAGGACGGGCTGGCCAAGAAGTCGGACTACCGCCGGTTCTCCGTCCAGCAGGGCACCGACGACACCGCCGCGATGGCCGAGGTCGTCCGCCGCCGGTTCGCCCGCCACCTCAAGGAGGAGGCCGACCGCCGCGACGAGCAGGGTGTGGCCGCCGAGGAGGGCCGGCCCCGCCGCTTCGCGTACCCGCCCAACCTGCTCGTGGTCGACGGCGGCGCGCCGCAGGTCGCCGCGGCCGCCCGGTCGCTGGACGAGCTCGGCGTCGTCGACGTCGCCGTCTGCGGGTTGGCGAAGCGGATGGAGGAGGTGTGGCTGCCGAACGAACCGGACCCGGTCGTCCTGCCGCGCACCTCCGAGGCGCTGTACCTGCTGCAGCGGGTCCGTGACGAAGCCCACCGGTTCGCGATCACCTACCACCGGCAGAAGCGGTCCACCAGCATGCTGGTCTCCCTGTTGGACGACGTCCCCGGGCTCGGGGAGACGCGGCGGAAGGCGCTGATGAAGCAGTTCGGATCCCTCAAGCGGCTGCGGGCCGCCACCGTCGAGGAGCTGATGGCCGTCCCCGGCATCGGCCGGCGGACGGCGGAGGCGGTGCTCGCCGCGGTGGCGGAGCCGACGGAGCAGCAGCCGGCGGACGACGCCGCGCCCGCCGAGGAGACCGTCGAGACGACGACCGCCCCGGCCGGCCCGGCCGAGCGCGGCACCCCCCGCAGCGGCTCCGGCGCCACCGCCGAGGTCGGACTGGTGGCCTCGTGAGCGGAGCACCCCACGCGAGCGCACGGGGGGGCATCGTGAGCGAGCGGGCCCAGGACACCGCCCCGCAGGACGCCGAGCAGGACACCGTCCACCGAGGGACCGCCCACCTCGAGGTGCCCCCTGGCACCCCGGGCCACCCGCACAGCGACGTCCCGCCCCCGC
Organism: Geodermatophilus chilensis; assembly: GCF_002802985.1. Classification (GTDB taxonomy): domain Bacteria; phylum Actinomycetota; class Actinomycetes; order Mycobacteriales; family Geodermatophilaceae; genus Geodermatophilus; species Geodermatophilus chilensis. Next base: position 21,103 of record NZ_NVPT01000015.1, read on the forward strand.
TGGACCCGTCCTCGACCGAGACCGCGCCGCTGGACGTCGTCGTCGTCACCGGGCTCTCGGGCGCCGGCAAGAACAGCGCCGGGCGGGTGCTGGAGGACCTCGGCTGGTTCGTCGTCGACAACCTGCCGCCGGCGCTGCTGCTGCCGATGGTCGAGCTCGGCGCCCGCGGTGACGTCCGCCGGTTCGCCGCGGTCGTCGACGTGCGCAGCCGGGCCTTCTCCAGCGACCTGCAGGAGGCCATCCGGGTGCTGGCCGAGGCCGGCCACCGCCCGCGCGTGGTGTACGTGCACGCCCGCGACGAGGTGCTGGTGCGCCGGTACGAGTCCAACCGGCGCGAGCACCCGCTGCAGGGCAGCGGCACGCTCATCGACGGCATCACCGCCGAGCGGGCGCTGCTGACCGGGATCGCCGGCGAGGCCGACCTGTGGGTCGACACCAGCGACCTCAACATCCACCAGCTGCGGGCCACGCTGGAGAACGCCTTCGCCCGCGAGGGCCAGGCGCCGCCGCTGACCGCGACGGTGCTCAGCTTCGGCTTCAAGTACGGGCTGCCGCTGGACGCCGACCTCGTCGTCGACGCACGCTTCCTGCCCAACCCGCACTGGCTGCCCGACCTGCGGCCGCACACCGGCCAGGACCCGGACGTGCGCGACTACGTCCTCGGCCAGGACGCCGCCCAGCCCTTCCTCGACCGCTACACCGACGTGCTGCGGCTGCTCATCCCCGGCTACCGGCGCGAGGGCAAGCGGTACCTGACCCTCGCCGTGGGCTGCACCGGCGGCAAGCACCGCAGCGTCGCCATCGCCGAGGAGTTCGCCCGCCGGCTGCGCGCCGACGGCGTCGACACCGCCGTCCAGCACCGCGACCTGGGCCGCGAGTAGTGGGCGCCGCGCACGCCGTCCCGCCCGCCGCCGCGGACGGGACCGTGGCCCGGCCGCCGCGGGTGGTCGCCTTCGGCGGGGGACACGGCCTGGCCGCCGCGCTCGCCGCCTGGCGGCGGATCACGCCGGACCTCACCGCGGTCGTCACGGTCGCCGACGACGGGGGTTCCTCGGGGCGGATCCGCCGGGAGATGCCCGTGCTGCCGCCCGGTGACCTGCGGATGGCGCTGACCGCGCTGGCCGGCGAGGACGTCGAGACCCGGCAGATGGCCGCGCTGCTGCAGCACCGCTTCGGCGGCAGCGGGGTGCTCGCCGGCCACCCGGTCGGCAACCTGGTGCTCACCGGGCTCACCGAGCTGCACGGCGGGGACACCGTCCGGGCACTCGACGACCTGTGCCGGCTGCTCGGCGCCTGCGGGCGGGTGCTGCCGATGGCCGACGTCCCGCTGGACCTGGTCGCGACGGTCGAGAGCACCGACCCGGACGACCCCCGGCGCACCCGCACCATCCGCGGGCAGGTGGCGATCGCCTCGACGCCGGGCCGGGTGCGCGACATCCTGGTGGCCCCGGACGACCCGCCCGTGAACGCCGCCGTCCTCGACGCGATCGCCACGGCCGACGTCGTCTCGCTCGGCCCGGGCTCCTGGTACACCTCCGTGCTGCCGCACCTGCTGGTGCCGCGGCTGCGGGCCGCGCTCGCCGCCAGCAGCGCCCGGGTGGTCGTCGTCCTCAACCTCGAGCCGCAGCCGGGGGAGACCGACGGCTTCTCCCCGGAGGAGCACCTCACCGTCCTGCAGGGCCATCTGGGCGGAGTGGCATTGCACACGGTGATCGCCGATGTGGAATCGGTCGTTGACCGCTGTGGTCTCCTTTCTGCGGTACGTGAGTGCGGTGCCGAGCTCGTGCTGGCCCCGGTCGCCGAGGACGGCGGCGTGCCGCGGCACGACCCGGTGCGCCTGGCCGGAGCACTCCGGGAGGCGCTCGGGACGCGGCAGGGCATGGAAAAACACGAGCGGGTACCGCAACCTCTCGTACCGGACCCGGTACGAGGGGGAGACGAAGGGAACGCCGCACATGGGGCTGGTTGAGCCCGGGGGAACGTGGGGGTGGACGGCATGGCGATGACGGCCATGGTCAAGGACGAGCTGTCGCGGGTGGAGTGCACGAAGACCTCCGAGCGCAAGGCCGAGGTCACCGCGCTGCTGCGCTTCAGCGGCGGGCTGCACATCGTCGGTGGCCGGGTGGTCATCGAGGCAGAGCTGGACACCGGGTCGGTGGCCCGCCGCCTGCGTCGCGACATCAGCGAGGTCTACGGCTACACGAGCGGGGTGAGCGTGCTGGCCGGCGGCAACATCCGCCGCGGGGTGCGCTACCTGGTGCGCATCGCCAAGCACGGCGAGGGCCTGGCCCGGCAGACCGGGCTGGTCGACCAGCGCGGCCGTCCGGTCCGCGGGCTGCCGCCGTCGGTGGTCAGCGGCGGGATCAACGACGCCGAGGCCGCCTGGCGCGGGGCCTTCCTCGCGCACGGCTCGCTGACCGAGCCGGGCCGCTCGTCCTCGCTCGAGGTCACCTGCCCCGGTCCCGAGGCCGCGATGGCGCTCGTGGGCGCCGCCCGCCGGCTGGGCATCGCCGCCAAGGCCCGTGAGGTCCGCGGCGCCGACCGGGTCATCGTGCGGGACGGCGACGCGATCAGCGCGCTGCTGACCCGGATGGGCGCCCACGACGCGGTGCTGGCCTGGGAGGAGCGGCGGATGCGCCGCGAGGTCCGGGCGACCGCCAACCGGCTGGCCAACTTCGACGACGCCAACCTGCGCCGCTCGGCCCGCGCCGCGGTCGCCGCCAGTGCCCGGGTGGAGCGGGCGCTGGAGATCCTCGACGGCGACGCTCCCGAGCACCTGCTCATCGCCGGGCGGCTGCGCCTCGAGTACGGCCAGGCGTCGCTGGAGGAGCTCGGCCAGCGCGCCGACCCGCAGATGACCAAGGACGCCGTCGCCGGCCGGATCCGCCGGCTGCTGGCCATGGCCAACAAGCGGGCCAAGGACCTCGGCATCCCGGACACCGAGTCCGTGGTCACCGAGGACATGCTGACGCAGTAGCGGTCCGCGACGCCTGTACGACGCGGGAGGCCCCGACCGCGGGGCCTCCCGCGTCGTCACCCCGAGGGGTGGCCGACCTCCAGTCCGGTCCCGACGGCGCCGATGCCCACGCCAGTGGCGTGCAGCAGAGTCGCGCCGGTCGGATCGGAGCCGGGATGGGCCCGCAGGTCTCCGCGCTCGTGTTCGCGTGCGCGGCACTGGTCGCCACGTGCACCGGCCTGCTCGCCTGGCGATGGCGGGACCGCACGCCGGCCGCGACGGCGCTGGCCGCCACGATGGCCGGGGTGGCCACGTGGTCGGCCGCCGACGTGACCGTCCTCCTCGTGGACTCCACCGTCGTCCGCCGCCTGTACGCCCCCGTGCTGCTGGCCGCCATCAGCCTGGTGGTGGTCGGGACCTACGCGGTCGCCCGCACCGTGTCCGACCCCGGGTGGCGGGCGCCGCGCAGCAGCCGCGCCCTGCTGGCCCTCGTGCCGGCCCTCCTGGTCCTCGCGGCGGTCCTCCCGGCCACGCGGGGCCTGGTGATGTCGGACCTGCCGCCCGGTCCGGTGGGGGACGAGGCGCAGGTGACCCTCGGGCCGCTGTTCCTCGTCCACAGCGCCTGGTCCTACGTCCTCGTCGGGATCGCCTACGGCCACCTGGCCCGCCGCTGGCTGCGTGGCGCGGGCGTCTTCCGCCGCCAGGCCGGGGTGCTGCTCTGCTCCGCCGCCTTCTCGACCCTCGGCAGCGTCCTGTCCGTCATCGCCCAGCTCGACGGGTCGGGTACCGACGTCACCCCGCTGTTCTTCGTGGTGACCGGTCTCGTCGACTGCTGGGCGATCTTCCGGGTGGGCCTGCTGCGCGTCGTCCCGGTCGCCCGGGAGCAGGTCGTCGACACCGTTCCCGACGCCGTCCTGGTCGTCGACCCCGCCGGTCTGCTCATCGACGTCAATCCCGCGGCTGCCCGGATGCTGCGCCGGCTGCGGCCGGAGCTGTCCGAGGACCCGGTCGGCCGGCCGCTCGTCGAGGTCGCCGGTGCCGTGGCGGTCGACGTCCTCGGGGGGACCGAACGCCGGGACGGTCACCGGGTCGCCGAGGTCGTCCCCCGGCCTGTGGCTCGACGTCCGCGACGAGGTGGTCGGTGACGCCCGCGGGCGCGTCCTGGGCCGGATCCTCGTCGTCCGGGACGTGAGCGAGCAGCAGGAGCGGCAGGCCGCCGTGGAGCGGCTCAACCGGCAGCTGGCCGAGCAGGTCGAGGTCATCGAGCGGCTGCGGGCCGAGCTCGCCGAGGAGGCCGTGCGCGACCCGCTGACCGGGCTGCACAACCGCCGGCACCTCGACCGCGTGCTCGTCGCCGACCTGGCCCGCCGTCCGCGCACCGGGCAGCTGTCGCTGCTGGTGCTCGACGTCGACCACTTCAAGAGCGTCAACGACCGCTTCGGCCACGCCGCCGGCGACACCGTGCTCACCTCGGTGGCCGCGACCTTGTCCGCCGCGGTGCGCACGGGCGACACCGCCGCGCGGCTCGGCGGCGAGGAGTTCGTGCTGGTGCTGCCCGGCGCCGGGCGGGACCAGGCGGTCGAGCGCGCCGAGCAGGTCCGCCGGCAGGTCGCCGCCGTCCGGCACGTGCTGGACGGCGACGACGTCGGCATCACGGTGAGCATCGGCGTCGCGGTCTGTCCCGCGGACGGCAGCGACCCGGCCGCGCTGCTCCGGGCCGCCGACCAGGCCCTCTACACCGCCAAGGCCACCGGACGGGACCGGGTCGTGGCCGCGGCACCCGGCGACCCCGACCGCGTCCCCGCCGCCGTCCCCACCCTCGGCGGCGCGGTCGTCCCGGTGCTGGTGCCCGGTCGCTGAGCCTGGACCGGACCACCCAGGCCGTGGCCGATAGGGTCGTCGCAGATCGCGGCCGCGCGCCCGCGCGGCCGACCGGGGCGACAGACCAATCGAGCACATGGAGGTCAGCTGTGACCGTACGGGTGGGCATCAACGGGTTCGGCCGGATCGGGCGCAACTTCTGGCGGGCGGCCGCGGCCAGCGGCAAGGACATCGAGATCGTGGCGGTCAACGACCTGACCAGCCCCGAGGTCCTCGCCCACCTGCTCAAGTACGACAGCGTCCTGGGCGTGCTGTCCGAGGACGTCGCCGCCGACGGCGAGGGCATCAAGATCGGCGGCACCACCATCAAGGTGCTGTCGGAGCGCGACCCGGCCAACCTGCCGTGGGGCGAGCTGGGCGTCGACGTCGTCGTCGAGTCCACCGGCTTCTTCACCAAGGCCGACGACGCCCGCAAGCACGTCGCCGCCGGCGGCGCCAAGAAGGTCATCATCTCGGCGCCGGCCTCCGGCGACGACCTGACCATCGTCATGGGCGTCAACCACGAGAAGTACGACGGCTCGCAGACGATCATCAGCAACGCGTCCTGCACGACGAACTGCCTGGCGCCGCTGGCCAAGGTCCTCAACGACAGCTTCGGCATCGAGCGCGGTCTGATGACCACGATCCACGCCTACACCGCCGACCAGAACCTGCAGGACGGCCCGCACAAGGACCTGCGCCGGGCCCGCGCCGCCGCGCTCAACATGGTCCCCACGTCCACCGGTGCGGCCAAGGCGATCGGCCTGGTGCTGCCCGAGCTCAACGGCAAGCTCGACGGCTACGCCGTCCGCGTCCCCGTACCCACCGGCTCGGCCACCGACCTCACCGTCCAGCTCTCCCGCGAGGTGCCGGCCGACGAGATCGACGCCGCCTACCGCGAGGCCGCCGCGGGCCCGCTGGCCGGGGTCCTCAAGTACACCGACGCCCCGATCGTCTCCTCCGACATCGTCACCGACCCGGCCAGCTGCATCTACGACAGCGGGCTGACCAAGGTCTTCGGCCCGATGGCCAAGGTGCTCGGCTGGTACGACAACGAGTGGGGCTACTCGAACCGGCTCGTCGACTCGGTCGAGCTCGTCGGCCGCTCGCTGTAACCCCATGCGCTCCCTCGACGACCTGCTCGCCGAGGGCGTCTCGGGTCGGCGCGTGCTGGTGCGCGCCGACCTGAACGTCCCGCTCGACAAGTCCACCAAGGCGATCACCGACGACGGCCGGATCCGCGCCAGCCTGCCGACGCTGCAGGCGCTGCGCGACGCCGGTGCCCGCGTCGTGGTCGCCGCCCACCTCGGCCGGCCCAAGGGCGCGCCGGACCCCCAGTACTCGCTGGCGCCGGTCGCCGCGCGGCTCGGCGAGCTGCTCGGCAGCGACGTCCCGCTGGCCGCCGACGTCGCCGGGGACGACGCCCGGGCCCGGGCCGGGGCGCTCGGCGACGGCGACGTCCTGCTGCTGGAGAACGTCCGCTTCGAGGCCGCCGAGACCTCGAAGGACGACGCCGAGCGGGGGGAGCTGGCCGACCGCTTCGCCGCCCTCGCCGACGTCTTCGTCGACGACGCCTTCGGCGCCGTGCACCGCAAGCACGCCTCGGTGTACGACGTGGCGCTGCGGCTGCCGCACGTCGCCGGCCGGCTGGTGGCCACCGAGCTCGACGTGCTGACCCGGCTGACGCAGGACCCCGAGCGGCCCTACGTCGTGGTGCTCGGCGGCTCCAAGGTCAGCGACAAACTCGCCGTCATCGAGGCGCTGCTGCCCAAGGTCGACCGGCTCCTGGTCGGCGGGGGCATGTGCTTCACCTTCCTCGCCGCCCAGGGGCACGGCGTCGGGAAGTCACTGCTGGAGGCCGACCAGGTCGAGACCTGCCGGCGGCTGCTGGCCGAGGCCGGCGACCGCATCGTGCTGCCGGTCGACGTCGTCTGCGCGCCCGAGTTCAGCGCCGAGGCCGAGACGACCACCGTCCCGGTCGACCGGATCCCGGACGACCAGCTGGGCCTGGACGTCGGCCCGCGCACGGTGGAGGCCTTCGGCCGCGAGCTGGGCGGTGCCCGCACCGTCTTCTGGAACGGGCCGATGGGCGTCTTCGAGCTCGCGCCGTTCCAGGCCGGCACCCGCGGGGTGGCCGAGGCGGTGGCGGCGGTCGACGGCCTGTCGGTCGTCGGGGGCGGCGACTCCGCCGCCGCGGTGCGCCAGCTCGGCCTCGACGAGGCCGCCTACGGCCACATCAGCACCGGCGGCGGCGCGTCGCTGGAGTACCTCGAGGGCCGGGAGCTGCCCGGCCTCGCGGTGCTGGCCGACTGAGCGAGGAGGACGGACATGGCACGCAGGGGCACCCCGGTCCGCCGCGAGGGACGCCGGCCCCTCATCGCCGGCAACTGGAAGATGAACCTCACCCACCTCGAGGCGATCGGGCTGGTGCAGAAGTTGGCCTTCAGCCTCAAGGATCCCGAGCTGGAGGCGGCCGAGGTCGTCGTCCTGCCACCGTTCACCGCGCTGCGCAGCGTGCAGACGCTGGTGACCGGCGACAAGCTCGAGATCGGCTACGGCGCGCAGGACCTCTCGGTGCAGGACTCCGGCGCCTACACCGGCGAGGTCAGCGGCGCGATGCTCGCCGCGCTGGCCTGCCGCTACGTGGTCGTCGGCCACTCCGAGCGGCGCGCGCTGCACGGTGAGGACGACGCCGTGGTGGCTGGCAAGGTGCAGGCGGCCCTGCGGCACGGGCTGGTGCCGATCCTCTGCGTGGGGGAGGGGCTGGAGGTACGCCGGGCCGGTGAGCACGTCGCACACTGCACCGCCCAGCTCGACGCCGCGCTGGAGGGCCTCGGCGCCGAGCAGCTCACGACACCCGGCGACGGAACCGGGATCTTCGGCGGCGGGGGTTCCGGGTCCGGCGGAGGGGTCGTCATCGCGTACGAGCCGGTGTGGGCGATCGGCACGGGCGAGGTCGCCACGCCCGAGGACGCGCAGGAGGTGTGCGGTGCCCTACGGTCACGGCTCGCCGAGCGTTTCGGCGCCGAGACCGCCGGTATCGTCCGTATCCTCTACGGCGGGTCGGTGAAGGCCGCGAACACGGCCGGGATCCTGGCCGGGCCGGACGTCGACGGTGCACTCGTCGGTGGCGCCAGCCTGGACGCCGACGAGTTCGCGCAGATCTGTCGGACAGCCGCCGACGGCGGCTGACCGCCGCCGCCGGACAGGCGGGGAGCGGGTGGGGTTGGACAGCACGCTGGAGCGGGGCCCTGCCTGGACGCGGGGCACCCGCGGCCGGGTGGTCGGCATCGCCGCCGTCGTCCTGCTGGTCGTCGGGGTGGCGGTCAGCTGTGCCAACGCCGGTGAGGACCGCCCCACGCTCCCCGTCTTCGGCGGCGGCCCCGACACCGGCGTCGCCGGGGTCCGGGCGCCGTCCGGGGCCACCGGGGGAACGCTGCGGGTGGTGACCGGCGAGGCCGACAACCTCGACCCGCAGCGGTCCTACCTGCCGGGCGTGTGGAACCTCATGCGGCTCTACACCCGCACCCTGGTCACCTACTCCTCCGAGCCCGGTCACACCGGGGAGCTGGTGCCCGACCTCGCCACCGACCTGGGCACCACGCCGGACGGCGGCACCACCTGGACGTTCACCCTGCGCGAGGGCGTCCGCTTCGAGACCGGCGCGCCGATCACCTCGCGCGACGTCAAGTACGGCATCGAGCGCTCGTTCGCCTCGGACGTGATCGTCGGCGGTCCCACGCGGGTCGTCGAGCTGCTCGACGACCCGGGCAACCCCTACGCCGGGCCCTACCAGGACGAAACACCCGGCCGGCTGGGCCTGGCCTCGGTCGAGACGCCCGACGACCGGACGATCACCTTCCGGCTGCGCGCGCCGCAGCCGGACTTCCCCTACGTCATGGCGCTGCCCTCGAGCAGCCCGGTGCCGGCCGACAGCGACACCGGTGCCGACTACGGCCGCGACCCGGTGTCCTCCGGCCCGTACGCGGTGACCACGCGGGACGACGTCACCGGCATCGTGCTCGAGCGCAACCCCCAGTGGGACCCGGCGACCGACGAGGTGCGCACCGCGCTGCCCGACCGGGTCGTCGTGCGCACCGGGCTGACCGGCGTGGAGCGCGACCAGGCGCTGCTGGCCGGCTCGGCCGACGTCGACATCTCCGGCGCCGGCATCCAGGCGCCGACGACGGCCCGCCTGGGCGAGGACACCGGCGGCGACGTCCGGCTGGTCGACCGGATCGACGAGGTGACCAACAACGTCGTCCGGCTGCTCGCGCTGCCGACCGACGTCGCGCCGTTCGACGACGCCTCCTGCCGGGCCGCGGTTGCGGCGGTCGTGGACCGGGCGGCGGTGCAGGAGGTCCTCGGGGGTCCGGCGGAGGCCGTGCGCACCTCGCAGCTGTGGCCGCGCGGCGTCGAGGGCGGGCCCGAGGAGCCCGACCCGACCCCTGACCCGGCCACGGCGGAGGAGGCCCTGCGCACCTGCGGGCAGCCGGAGGGCTTCGACACCGTGCTCGCCGTCCCCGACGCCCCGACCGGCGTGGCCGTCGCCGAGGAGGTCGCCGGGCAGCTGTCGCGCATCGGCATCCGGGCCGAGGTCCGCCCGCTGGACGCGCCCAGCTTCTACGCCACCGAGGTCGGCAACCCCGACCGGGTCCGCGACAACGGCATCGGCATCGTGCTGGCCACCTGGACCGCCGACTTCCCGACCCCCGGCTCGTTCCTCGTCCCGCTGGTCGACGGCCGGTCGGTGAGCACGGTCGGCAACACCAACTTCGCCCGGCTGGCCGACCCCGCGATCGACGGGCTCATCGACGCCGCGCACGCGGCGGCCGGCGACCCGGAGGCCGCCCGCGCCACCTGGCGCGAGGTGGCGACCGCCGCCACCGCCACCGGGGCGTACGTGCCGCTGGCCGAGTCGCGGGTCCAGCTGCTCGCCGGGCAGCGGTTGCGCAACGGCGTGGTGATGGGCCCGTACACCGGCTACGACCTGGCGACCGCCGGCGTCCGCTGACAGCCCGGGGGACCGACGGCACCGTGGGAGGAGCGGACCGCGGGTACAGCCGCTGACGGCCGGCGGAGCGGCGGACACGGTCGGCTGAACGGCCGGCGGCGGCCGGTCGGCTACCCTCGGGGCATGGTCGAGCTGGTCCTCAACGTGCTGCTGGTACTTACCAGCGTGCTCCTCGTGGTGCTGATCCTGCTGCACCGCGGCAAGGGCGGGGGCCTGTCCTCGATGTTCGGCGGCGCGGTCTCCTCGCAGCTGTCCGGCTCCTCGGTGGTGGAGAAGAACCTCAACCGGCTCACGGTCTTCATCGGCCTGATCTGGACGGTCTGCATCATCGGCCTGGGCATCCTGCTCAAGGTCTGAGCGGCACGAAGGCCGAGGTCATCGGGACCAAAGTCCTCTGCGGAGCAAGATCCAGGCCATAGACTGCCCCGGCGGCCGCTCGTCGCCGCACACCGCTGAGAGGCACAGGGGGCACTGGTGGCTGGTGGTAACGCGATCCGGGGCACGCGGGTGGGCGCGGGTCCGATGGGGGAGGCCGAGCGCGGCGAGGCCGCTCCCCGCCGGCGGGTGCCGTTCTGGTGCGCCCAGGGGCACGAGACGCAGGTGTCCTTCGCCTCCGAGGCCGAGGTGCCCGAGCTGTGGGACTGCCCGCGCTGCGGCCTGCCGGCCGGCCAGGACCAGGCGGCCCCGCCGCCCGCGCCGCGCACCGAGCCCTACAAGACCCACCTGGCCTACGTCCGCGAGCGGCGCAGCGACGCCGACGGTGACGCCCTCCTCGAGGAGGCGCTGGCCAAGCTGCGGGCCCGCCGCGGTGCCTGAAGGACCCCTCTGCCCCCCCACCGCTCGCAGGCTCGCGGCGGGCCCCTGCAGAGGGGCCGGGAGTGCTCACTCCTGCGGCGGTCGAGGCAGGGGCACGGTCGTCCACGCCACCCAGGCCGCCCGGTCCCAGTTCCAGTAGCAGCCACGGTGCCCGAGCGGTGGCGCGGGGACGACCTCCCGCGCCGGGCGGGGCGTGCGGTGGACGGCGGGGGCGGAGAGCGTCATCGCAGGCTCCACGGAGTGGGACGGTGGCCCGGCGGCTGCCGGGCGCGGACCGCACTCTGCTCGCCGGCCGGCGCCCCCACCAGGGTCGCCGGACCCCGGCTCAGCTCCGCCGGTCGAGCTCCGCGGCGGCCTCGGCGTCCAGCAGCCAGCGGGTGGCCCGGCGCCCGTGCACCCCGGCCGCCGGTAGCTCGTCCGGTGTGGCGCCGCCGCGCAGCGTCCGGGCCACGGCCGGTGCCTTGGCCGAGCCGGAGACGAGCAGCCACACCTCCTCGGCCGCGTTGATCGCGGGGAAGCCCAGGCTCACCCGGGTCGGCGGCGGCTTGGGGCAGTCGCGCACCGCGACCACGGTGCGCTCGTCGGAGACCGCCGGCGTCCCCGGGAAGATCGACGCCACGTGCCCCTCCGGGCCCATGCCCAGCAGCAGCACGTCGATGCGGGGGAGCGGCTCGCCCTCCGGTGCCGCGGCGGCCAGCTGCCCGGCGTACCAGGCCGCGGCGTCCTCGGGCTCGGCGAACCCGGCGTCCGAGGCCGGCATCGCGTGCACGCGCTCGGTCGGGACGCCCGCCGCGTCGAGCAGCGCCCGCCGGGCGCCGAGCTCGTTGCGCTCCTCGTCGTCGGCCGGGACCCAGCGCTCGTCGCCCCACCAGACGTCGACAGCGGTCCAGTCCACCCGCTCGCGCGCCGGCTCGCGGACCAGGTCGGCGACCCGCTCGAGCACGGCGGTGCCGATGCCGCCGCCGGTGAGGACGACCGACGCCGTCCCGTGCACGGCCTGCGCCGCGGCCAGCCGGGCGACCAGCGCCGCGGCGACCGCCCGGGCCAGCCGGTCGGCGTCGGGTTCGACGACGACGTCCGGCGCCGGGCGGCCCTCCTCGGCCAGGCCGGCGGCGATCCGGTCGCCGGGGGGCAGCGTCACGAGCCGACCTCGCCGGCGCTCGTCCGGCTCGTGACGCAGCGTGCTGCGTCCTCGCGTGACCTCGCGAGCTCGCTCACGGTGCCACCTCGGCGCTGTTGCGCTCGCTGTTGACGGCGACCTCGTCGGACCCGACGGAGTCCTCCGGCACGGTGTCCAGCGGCTCTCCACCGTCCCGGCCGGCCTCGGCCGGGTCGAACCACACGTGCTCGCGCACGGCGGAGCGGTGCGCGAGGTCCGCGACGCCGGTCGTGGACTCCAGCGCCTCGGCGAACGGCTCGTCGGGGTCCAGCCGGCGCAACTCCTCACCGACCAGGTCGCCGAGCTGGCGGTCGGGCAGCGCCACGGTGGCCTCCGGGCGGTAGGGCTGGGCGATGACCGCCCCGCCGCGCCGGTCGGCCTCCACCCGCACCTGCTCGTCCTGGTCGAGCTCCAGGACCACGGCGGAGACGCCGCTGGGGCCGGGGCGCCGCTCGCTGGCCATGACCGGGATCTCGCAGCCGCAGCGCGCGCTCAGCCAGCCGGCCAGCAGCAGTGCGGTGGCGTGCCCCGCGTCGCCCTCGACCTGCCCGCCCAGCACCCGGACCGCGTCACCGCGGCGCCCGGACACCGAGTCCACGGTCGAGGTCAACGTGGAGCGCCACGGCGTGCTGCGGGTCCAGGCCAGGTCGGTGTCGCCCGGCGCGTAGTCCGCGGCGCGGGCGCGCAGCGCGGCCAGCTGGTCCTCGGCCAGCGAGCTGTCGGTGATCCGCCGGTCGGCGATCACGGCCAGCGCGTCGGTGGCCAGCCGTTCGGGCGGCGTGCCGTGCCACCAGGTCACCACCGGGGCGTCGGCGGCCAGCAGCGGCAGCACGACCGACTCGGCGTGCAGCGCCAGCCGGCCGTACATACGCATGACCACGGCCTCGCCGGGGCCCAGCCGCCCGCCGATGAGCACCTCGGCGTCCAGCCGCGGGGTCGGCGCCTCGATCTGGCGGCGCACGACGATCAGCAACCGGCAGGGGTGCTGCTCGGCGGCGGCGGTCGCGGCCTCCTCGGCCTCGGCGACCCGGTTCTCGTCGGCCACGACCACGAGGGTCAGCGCGACGCCGGAGAGCACGGCGCCGCCGGTGCGCCGCTGCGCGGCCAGCTCCTTGACCACCGCGGAGCCGCTGGTGTCCCACAGGGTCGTCACGGTGTCTCCTCCTCTCGGGCGCCGCTCACGGACGACGCCACCGGCGGCCCTCGGCGGCGAGCATCTCGTCGGCCGCACGCGGTCCCCACTCGCCGGCCCGGTAGGGCTGCGGCGTCGTCCCGGCCCAGAACTCCTCGAGCGGGTCGATCACCGCCCACGACGCCTCGACCTCCGCGTTGCGCGGGAAGAGGGTCGCGTCGCCCAGCAGGACGTCGAGCAGCAGCCGCTCGTAGGCCTCGGGGCTGGCCTCGGTGAACTGCTCGCCGTAGAGGAAGTCCATCGCCACGTCGCGGACCTCCATCACGCTGCCCGGCACCTTCGACCCGAACTTGAGGGTCATCCCCTCGTCGGGCTGCACGCGGATCACCAGCTGGTTGTTGCCCAGCTCCTCGGTGTCGGTGTCGGCGAAGGGCAGGTGCGGCGCCCGCTTGAACACCAGCGCGATCTCGGTGACCCGCCGCGGCAGCCGCTTGCCGGTGCGCAGGTAGAACGGCACGCCCGCCCACCGCCGGGTCTCCACGCCCAGCCGGACGGCGGCGTAGGTCTCGGTGGTGGAGTGCGGGTCGACGCCCTCCTCCTGCCGGTACCCGGTGGCCCGCTGGCCGGCCAGCCAGCCCTGCTCGTACTGGCCGCGGACGGCGAAGGTCGGGAGGTCCTCGGGCAGCGAGACCGCGCGCAGCACCTTGAGCTTCTCGGTGCGGATCTCCTCGGCGGAGAACTCGACCGGCTCCTCCATCGCGGTCAGCGCGAGCAGCTGCAGCAGGTGGTTCTGCAGCACGTCCCGGGCGGCGCCGGTCTGCTCGTAGAACTGCGCCCGCCCGCCGATCCCGACGTCCTCGGCCATGGTGATCTGCACCGAGTCGACGTGGTGGCCGTTCCAGACCGGCTCGAACAGCGTGTTGGCGAACCGCAGCGCCATCAGGTTCTGGACGGTCTCCTTGCCCAGGTAGTGGTCGATGCGGAAGACGTCCTCGGCGGTGAACACCGAGTCCACCAGCTCGTTGAGCGCCCGGCTGGAGGCCAGGTCGGTGCCGAACGGCTTCTCCACGACCACCCGGCGCCAGCGGTCGGGCGTGCTCTCGGCCATGCCGGTGCGCTGCATCTGCTTGAGCACGACCGGGAACATGGCCGGCGGGATGGACAGATAGAACGCGGCGTTGCCGCCGATGCCGTGGCTGCCCTCGAGCTCGCCGAGGGTCGCGGCGAGCTCATCGAAGGCGTTGTCGTCGTCGAACGAGCCCTGCACGAAGCGGACACTGCCGGCCAGCCGCTCCCAGACCTCCTCGCGCCACGGGGTGCGGGCGGCCTTGCGCGCGGCCTCGCGGGCCAGCTCGGCGAAGTCCTGGTCGCCCCAGTCGCGGCGGGCGAAGCCGAGGAGGGCGAAGTTGGTGGGCAGCAGTCCGCGGTTGGCCAGGTCGTAGACGGCCGGGAGGAGCTTCTTGCGGGCGAGGTCCCCGGTGATGCCGAAGACGACCAGGGCGCAGGGCTCGGGTACGCGGGGCAGCCGCCGGTCCCGCGGATCGCGCAGCGGGTTGGTGATCATGGTCCGTCCTCGAGGTCGGGAGGGGACCCGGCGTCCGGCGCGGCGGTGCACCGGTCGACGGGGGAGTGCGGAGCTGCGTCGATTCTCCGTCTCCACGGCCGAACCGCGCGGTGAGCACCCGGGCGCGGCGCGGCGGACCGCGGACCGGGGCCTCCCGCTCGGCCCCGGCCACGACGGAGCCGGGTCCCCGTGCACCCGGCGACGGCAGGGTGCACGCGGACCCGGGGGTCAGGCCTTGTCCTCCAGCTGCGTCCGGACCGACTCGGTGAGCTCGTCCCACGAGTCGACGAACTTCTGCACGCCCTCGTCCTCCAGCACGCGGAAGACGTCGTCGAGGTCGACCCCGGCGTCGGCGATCGCCTGCATCACCGACGCGGCCTGGTCGTAGGTCTTCTGCACCGGGGTGCCGATGCTGCCGTGGTCGGCGAAGGCCTGCAGCGTCTTCTCCGGCATGGTGTTGACCGTCCCCGGCGCGACGAGCTCGCTGACGTACAGCGTGTCGGGGTAGTCGGGGTTCTTCACGCCGGTGGAGGCCCACAGCGGCCGCTGCGGGCGGGCGCCCTCGGCCTCCAGGGCCTTCCAGCGGTCGGAGGAGAAGACCTCCTCGTAGGCCTGGTAGGCCAGCTGCGCGTTGGCCAGCGCCGCCTTCCCCTTGAGCGAGGGGTCGGCACCGGCCTTCTCCAGCCGCTTGTCGATCTCGCTGTCCACGCGGGACACGAAGAACGACGCGACGGAGGCGATCTGCGCGAGGTCGGCGTCGGGGTCCTCGGCCAGCCGCTGCTCCAGCCCGGAGAGGTAGGCGTCCATGACCGCCCGGTACCGCTCGAGGCTGAAGATGAGGGTGACGTTGACACTGATGCCGCGGGCGATGGACGTCGTGATGGCCGGCAGGCCCGCCTGCGTCGCCGGGATCTTGATGAAGAGGTTGGGCCGGTCGACCAGCCACCACAGGTGCGCGGCCTCGGCGGCGGTGGCGTCGGTGTCGTGCGCCAGACCCGGGGCGACCTCCAGCGACACCCGGCCGTCGCCGGGCTGGCGCTGCGCGACCGGCGCGAGCAGGTCGCAGGCGTCCCGGACGTCGGAGGCGGTGATGGTGCGCAGCGCCTCCTCCACGCTGACCTCCCGCACCGCGAGGGCGTGCAGCTGGTCGTCGTAGGACTCCGACCCGCTGATCGCCGCGGCGAAGATGGTCGGGTTGGTGGTGACGCCGACGACGCCGTACTCGTCGACCAGTGACTGCAGGTTCCCGCTGCGGATGCGGTCGCGGGAGAGGTCGTCGAGCCAGACGGCGACCCCGGCCGACGACAGCTCGGCCAGCTTCTCGTTCAGTGCCATGTCAGGCCCTCTCTGGGTGTGGATGGTCATCGGTCGCCGGTGGGGTGCGGCAGGCCGCCGGTTGCGGCGACGGGGCCGGCCGGGACGGCGTCGCCGGAGCGGGCCGCCTCCATGCTCTCGCGGGCGGCGGCCACGACGGCCTCGTCGGTGAGGCCGAACTGCTCGTAGAGGACGGAGTAGGCGGCGCTGGCCCCGTAGTGGGTGAGGCCGACGATCCGGCCCGCGTCGCCGACGAACTCGCGCCAGCCCATGGGCACACCCGCCTCGACGCTGACCCGGGCGCGGACGGTCGGCGGCAGCACCTCGTCCTTGTAGGCCTGGTCCTGGTCGGCGAACCACTCGACGCACGGGACCGAGACCACCCGGGTGGGCACGCCCTCGGCCTCCAGGCGCTCGCGGGCCGCGACGGCGATCTGCACCTCCGAGCCGGTGCCGAGCAGGATCACCTCGGGACTGCCGTTCGACGCCTCGGCCAGGACGTAGGCGCCGCGGGCCACGCCCTCGGCGGAGCCGAACTCGCCGCGGTCGAACACCGGGAGGTTCTGCCGGGACAGCAGCAGGCCGGCCGGGCGGTCGTTGTTCTCCAGCACGGTCCGCCAGGCGACGGCGACCTCGTTGGCGTCGGCCGGGCGGACGACGTCCAGCCCCGGGATGGCCCGCAGCGCGGCGAAGTGCTCGATCGGCTGGTGGGTCGGGCCGTCCTCGCCCAGGCCGATGGAGTCGTGCGTCCACACGTAGGTGACCGGCAGCTGCATGAGCGCGGCCAGCCGCACCGCCCCGCGCATGTAGTCGGAGAAGGTGAGGAAGGTGCCGCCGTAGACGCGGGTGCCGCCGTGCAGCGCGATGCCGTTCATGATCGCGCCCATCCCGTGCTCCCGGACGCCGAAGTGCAGCGTGCGCCCGTACGGCCCGCCGGACCACATCTTCGTCTGGCGGTCGGCCGGCAGGAACGACGGTTGGCCCTTGACCGCGGTGTTGTTGCTCTCCGCGAGGTCGGCCGACCCGCCCCACAGCTCGGGCAGCACGGGGTAGAGCGCGGCGAGCACCTCGCCGGAGGCCTTGCGGGTGGCCACGCCCTTGGGGTCGGCGTCCCAGCTGGGGAGGTCCTTGCCGAAGCCCTCGGGCAGGGTGCGGGTGCGCATCCGCTCGAGCAGCGCGGCCGCGTCGGCGTCCTCCCGCTGCCAGGCGGCGAACCGCTGGTCCCACTCGGCGTGGTCCTGGCGGCCCTTCTCCACGACCGAGCGGGCGTGGGCGAGCACCTCGTCGTCGACGTCGAAGGTCGTGTCCGGGTCGAAGCCGAGGATCTCCTTGGTGGCGCGCACCTCGTCCTCGCCGAGCGCCGATCCGTGCGAGGCGCCGGTGTTCTGCTTGTTGGGCGCCGGCCAGGCGATGACCGTCCGCAGCACGATCAGCGACGGGCGGCCGGTCTCGGCCTTGGCGGCGGCGAAGGCGGCGTCGACCGCGGCGAGGTCCTCGCCGTCGTCGACATGCTGCACGTGCCAGCCGTAGGCCTCGTAGCGCTTGCCGACGTCCTCGGTGAAGGCGACGGTCGTGTCGTCCTCGATGGAGATCCGGTTGTCGTCGTAGACGAGGACCAGGTTGCCCAGCTGCTGCGTGCCGGCCAGGGACGACGCCTCGCCGCTGACCCCCTCCTCCATGTCGCCGTCGGAGGCGAAGCACCAGACGGTGTGGTCGAAGAGGCTCTCGCCCTCGGGGGCCTCGGGGTCGAACAGGCCGCGCTCGCGGCGGGCGGCCATCGCCATCCCGACGGCGTTGCCGACGCCCTGGCCCAGCGGACCGGTCGTCGTCTCCACGCCCGGGGTGTGGTTCACCTCCGGGTGGCCCGGGGTCTTGGAGCCCCAGGTGCGCAGGGCCTGCAGGTCCTCCAGCTCGAGGCCGTAGCCGGAGAGGTAGAGCTGGACGTAGAGGGTCAGGCTCGAGTGGCCCATGGACAGCACGAAGCGGTCGCGGGCGACCCAGTTCGGGTCGCTGGGGTCGTGCCGGAGCCACTTGTGGAACAGCAGGTAGGCGGTCGGGGCCATGCTCATCGCCGTCCCCGGGTGGCCGTTGCCCACCTTCTGAACGGCGTCCATCGCCAGCACGCGCGCGGTGTCGATGGCGCGGCGGTCGAGCGCCCCGAAGTCCTCCGGCAGCGTCGGGTGCGGCTGGCGCGGGTCGCCGGTGGGCGCGTCGGTGGCGGCCTCGGCCGGGGCCTCGGACGCGGTGCTCTGGGTTCCCATGTGTGTCGTGCTCCCTCGGATCGGCCGTGCGGATCCCGTCCGGGTGATCAGCGGCGACCTCGTCTGGCCCGGGCGGACGGCGGTGCCTGGCTCCAGCGACCGGCCTCGCGTCCGTCCCGGTCCGGATGCTGTGGACCAGCACGCACCGTCGTCGTCGACGTCGGCCCTACCCGCTGCGTGCGCAGCACCAACGTGATCGACCCTAGTGGTCCGCCCGGAACGAGACCCTGGTCATGCCCACCGGGGAGGAGGGGGGCCGAGGGCTACAGTTGGGCCGTTCTCCCGTCCCCGGTCGAAAGGGACCCCGTGCTGTCCAGGTGCCCGGTGGTGCCCTGCCCGCTGGCCGCCGCCCCGTCGGTGGCCGCCCGGTGACGACGCTCTCCGAACGCCCGGCGGTGCAGGCCGGCCGTCTGCCGGTGACGGTGCGCGCCTACGTGGCGCTGACCAAGCCCAAGCTCATCGAGCTGCTGCTGGTCACGACGGTGCCCGCGATGATGCTGGCCGCCGGGGGCTGGCCCTCCTGGCGCCTGCTGCTGGCCACCCTGGTGGGCGGGACCCTGGCCGCAGGGGCCTCGAACACGATCAACTGCTGGTACGACCGCGACATCGACCGGCTGATGCACCGCACCCAGAAGCGGCCGCTCCCCATGGGCGTGATCAGCTCGGGCGGCGCACTCGTGTTCGGGATCGTGCTCGCCTGCGCCTCGCTCGCACTCCTGTGGTCGGAGACCACGCCGCTGGCCACGGCACTGGCCGCGGGCGCGATCCTCGCCTACTCGGTGCTGTACACGATGGTGCTCAAGCGGCGCACCCGGCACAACACGGTCTTCGGGGGACTGCCCGGTGCGGCTCCGGTGCTCATCGGGTGGGCCGCGGTCACCGGGTCACTCGCCTGGCCCGCGATCGTGTTCTTCGGCATCGTCTTCTGCTGGCAGATGCCGCACTTCTGGGCGCTCGCGATGCGGTTCCGCGAGGACTACGCCCGGGCGGGGGTGCCGATGCTCTCGGTGGTGGCGACCCCGGCCGAGGTCGGGCGCCAATCGCTCGCCTGGGCGTGGGGGACGCTCGCCGTCTCGTTGCTCCTCGGTCCGGTGACGCCCGCGATCGACTGGATCTACACCGTGCCCGCGGTGGCGCTCGGTGCGTGGTTCGTGTGGGAGGCCCACCAGTGGCTGGCCCGCCTCCGCGCCGGCAGGGACGAGCGACCGATGAAGCTCTTCCACGTCTCGATCACCTACATGACCCTGCTCTCGATCGCGATCATCGTCGACGTCCTGGTCTGAACCCGGGCGCCCCGGCGGTGGGTGCCGTCCAGTGGTGGGTCGCCGTGGTCTCGACGTCCCGGACACCACGCCGACCCGCCACTCGACGTGGCCTCGACATCCGGATGGGTCAGCGCGCGGCGGCGACGCGCTGCGACGGGGCGTCCATCGGCAGCTCGGAGGCCGGGCCGCGGACCGACCACACCAGCCGGGCCGTGTAGACCGTCACGAGCACCGCGCCGAGCATGTGCAGCAGCACCAGGACGACCGGCAGCTGTGTGAAGTACTGCACGAAGCCGATGACCCCCTGCAGCAGCTGGACGACGAGCAGGTCGCGGGCCGCGCGGCGGACCCGGCCCGGGGCGTCGGTGGCGTACAGGGCCACCAGCAGGGCGATCGTGAGGCCGACGAGCAGGAAGACGACGTCGGCGTGCAGCTGGCTGACCAGCTCGATGTCGAAGCCCATCCGGTCGCCGGTCGGGACGTCGTTCTCGTCGACGTCGCCGCTGTGCGGGCCGCTGCCGGTGACGATCGTCCCCAGCACCAGCACGGCCGCGGTGACCGCGGCGATCCCGCCGACCAGCAGGGCGATCGGACGGCGGACCAGCGGCCGGCCGACCCCCGGTTCCCGGGACCGCAGCCACAGCACCGTGCCCAGGGCCGTCAGGACGACGGAGACCAGGAAGTGGACCGCCACCGTCCACGGGTCGAGCCCGGTGAGCACCGTGACGCCGCCGATGGCCGCCTGGGCCGGGATGCCGAGGAAGGCCAGCACGGCCAGCGGGCGCAGGTCGCGTCGAGGCGAGCGGAAGACCGCCACGAGCAGGGCGACGGCGACGGCGGTGAGCACGAAGGTCAGCAGCCGGTTGCCGAACTCGATGACGCCGTGCCCGGCCAGCTCGGGGGTCGCGACGAAGCTCTCGCTGGTGCAGCGCGGCCAGGTCGGGCAGCCCAGCCCCGAGCCGGTGAGCCGGACGACGCCGCCGGTGACGATGATCGCGCCGTTGGCGACCACGTTGGCCAGCGCCAGGCGCGAGACGGCAGCAGGGGAGAAGGCGGTGGGGAGGACCGGCACGAGCCGATGCTAGCCGCGCGGACGGGCGTCCCCGGTTCGCCGAGAGCGGAGCGCGGGGCGGAAGCAACGGGTCGGTGTGCCGCGCTGTACGGGACGCGAGCGGCCCAGTCGCCGCCACCGGTGCCGGTGCGCCCTCCCGGGTAAGGGAGCTGCAGCGGGGAGCCCCCGCGAGCCGGTCCCCGAGTCCCGTGGGACCTCCCGGGTGCCCCATCGACCGATCCGACTCCCCTTGGACGTGAGGTATGACCAACCCCTTCTTCCCGGGCCCCTACGGGAGCCCCTTCGACGACTTCTTCGCCCGCTACCTGGGCGGGGAGCAGCGCACGCCCCGGCAGCGCGTCGACATCACCCAGTTCCTCAGCCAGCAGGCGCGGGAGCTGGTCAACGCCGCCGCGCACCAGGCGGTGGCCGGTGGTAGCGCCGACCTGGACACCGAGCACCTGCTGTGGGCGATGACCGGTGACGAGACGACGCGGCAGTTCCTGGCCCGCTCCGGTGCCGACCCCCGACCAGCTGCGCGCCGCCCTGGAGCAGCAGCTGTCGCGGGGTGAGCCCCGGGACGAGTCGCCGTCCCTCACCCCGGCCGCCAAGCACGCCCTGCTCGACGCCCACCGCGTCTCGCGTGCCCTCGGCTCGACCTACATCGGCCCCGAGCACCTGCTGTTCGCCCTGGCCGTCAACCCGGACTCCCCGGGCGGGCGGGTGCTGCGCCAGCGCGGCGTCACCCCCGAGGCGCTGCAGCAGGCCGCCACGGGCGGCGGCCAGCCCGGCGGCGGGCGCCCCGGCGGCCCCGGGCAGGGACAGTCGAGCACCCCGACGCTGGACGAGTACGGCCGCGACCTGACCGAGATGGCCCGCAACGGCCAGATCGACCCGGTGATCGGCCGGGAGGACGAGATCGAGCAGACCGTCGAGGTGCTCTCCCGGCGGCGCAAGAACAACCCCGTGCTCATCGGCGAGGCCGGCGTCGGCAAGACGGCGATCGTCGAGGGCATCGCGGCCCAGATCGTCCAGGGTGACGTCCCGGAGACGCTGCGCGGCCGGCGGCTGGTCGAGCTGGACCTCACCGGTCTGGTGGCCGGGACCCGCTACCGCGGTGACTTCGAGGAGCGGCTCAAGAAGATCATGGACGAGATCCGCGAGCACTCTGACGAGGTCATCGTCTTCATCGACGAGCTGCACACCGTCGTCGGCGCGGGTGCCTCGGAGGGCTCCGGCGGCGCGGGCAACATGCTCAAGCCGGCCCTGGCCCGCGGCGAGCTGCACATCATCGGCGCCACCACGCTCGACGAGTACCGCCGCAACATCGAGAAGGACGCCGCCCTGGAGCGCCGGTTCCAGCCGATCCTCGTCAGCGAGCCCGGCGTCGAGGACACCGTGCAGATCCTCTGCGGGCTGCGCGACCGGTACGAGGCCCACCACGAGGTGCGCTTCACCGACGACGCGATCCGGGCCGCGGTCGAGCTCTCGGACCGCTACATCACCGACCGCCACCTCCCGGACAAGGCCATCGACCTGATCGACCAGACCGGGGCCCGGGTGCGCCGGCGGGTCAAGACCCCGCCCACGGACCTGCGCGGGCTCGAGCAGGAGGTCGAGCGGCTGCAGCGGGAGAAGGACCAGGTCGTCGCCGCCGAGCAGTACGAGCGCGCCTCCGAGCTGCGCGACCAGCTCACCGAGGCGCAGGCCCGGCTGGAGCAGGCCCGCACCGGGGACGGCGGCACGTCCGGCGTCCCCGAGGTCGGCGTCGAGGACATCGCCGAGGTGGTCTCCCGCGCCACCGGCATCCCGGTCAACCAGCTCACGCAGGAGGAGATGCAGCGGCTGCTGCAGCTCGAGGAGCACCTGCACCAGCGGGTCGTCGGGCAGGAGGACGCCGTCGGCGTCGTCGCCGAGGCGGTGCGCCGCTCGCGCGTCGGCCTGGGCGACCCCGACCGGCCCATCGGCAGCTTCCTGTTCCTCGGGCCCACCGGCGTCGGCAAGACCGAGCTGGCGCGGGCGCTGGCCGAGGCGCTGTTCGGCGACGAGGACCGGATGATCCGGCTGGACATGAGCGAGTTCCAGGAGCGGCACACGGTCAGCCGGCTGGTGGGCTCGCCCCCCGGGTACGTGGGCTACGAGGACGCCGGCCAGCTCACCGAGGCGGTGCGCCGTCGTCCGTACTCGGTGGTGCTGCTCGACGAGATCGAGAAGGCCCACCCCGACGTCTTCAACACCCTGCTGCAGGTGCTCGACGACGGGCGGCTCACCGACTCCCAGGGCCGCACGGTGGACTTCAAGAACACCGTGCTGATCATGACGAGCAACCTGGGGTCGGAGCTGATCCAGGGTCGCAACACCCCGCTGGGCTTCGGCTCGGGGGACGGCGCGGCGGCCGACGCCGGGCTGCGCGAGCGGCTGATGCGGCGGCTGCGCGAGCAGTTCCGCCCGGAGTTCCTCAACCGGATCGACGAGATCGTGGTGTTCCAGCAGCGGGAGACCGAGCAGCTGGCCGAGATCACCCGGCTGCTGCTCGACGAGACCCGCCGCCGGCTGGCCGCCCAGGACATCGAGGTGGTCGTCACCGACGAGGCGGTCACCCGGATCGCCGAGCACGGGTTCGAGCCGCAGTTCGGCGCCCGGCCGCTGCGCCGCGCCATCCAGCGGGAGGTCGACAACCCGCTGGCGCGGCTGCTGCTCGACGGCCGCCTGGAGCGGGGGCAGCGGGTCACGGTCGGCGTCCGCGACGGCCGGCTCGACTTCGCCGTCGACCAGCCCGCGAAGCCCGCGACCGTCGGCGTCTGAGGAAGGACGGCCTCCCTGCAGGGTCCCGCCGCGAGCGTGCGAGCGGTGGGGGGCAGGCGGGTCCTTACTCTCACCGGGCTCGGGGCGGTTCCCTGGGCGTGGCGTCGGTCACAGGGCCGGCGGAGGAGGTGCGGCGCACCGCCTCCGTCGGCCCCGGCGCAGGTCAGGGCCGCGCCCGGCTTAGGGTCCCCTTGCTTGCACGCCGCCGGAATTAGGTGAGACTCGTGTTGTGGAAAGCGGCACGGTGCAGGTCGGCGGTGGGGCGAGCACCCCGTCGCGCCCCTCGCCGTTCGCCGACGACGGGCGCACGCGGCACCGCGTCACCGCCCTGCTCCTGGAGCACGGTCCGCAGACCGCCACCGAGCTCGCCGGCCGGCTGGGGGTCTCGCCGACCGCCGTCCGCCGACATCTCGACGCGCTGGTGGCCACCGGTCGGGTCGAGGAGCGTCACGCTCCCGGCACCCCCCGGGGTCGTGGCCGTCCGGCCCGGCTGTTCCACCTGACCGACGCCGGCCGCTCCGCCTTCCCGCACGCCTACGACGACCTGGCGCTGACCGCGCTGCGGTTCGTCGCGGCACAGGGCGGCCCGGACGCCGTGCGCGCCGTGGCCGAGGCTCAGCTCGCCGGGCTGGAGCAGCGCTGCTCGGCCGCGGTCGAGGCCGTGCCGGGCCCGCCGGTCGACCGCGCCCAGGCCCTGGCCGGGGCGCTCACGGCCGAGGGCTACGCTGCCTCGGCCTCGGCGATCTCCGGTGGCGGGCAGCTCTGCCAGCACCACTGCCCGGTCGCGCACGTGGCGGCGGAGTTCCCACAGCTGTGCGAGGCCGAGACGGCGGTGATCGGCCGGCTCGTCGGCACGCACGTGCAGCGGCTGGCCACGATCGCCCACGGCGACGGGGTGTGCACCACGCACATCCCGGGACCGGTCCGCCGCGCGAGCGGCGGGGACCACACGCGCGCGGGGAACAGAACGGGCCCCGCGCGCCCTGTACCGGACGAGCGCGCGGCGCACCGGCTCCAGGCCGGAGCGCGCACCGCACCGTCCACCAGCAGCACCCCCACGAACGACCGGGAGAGGACGCCCGCATGACCAGCACCCAGCAGCCGGTGACCGGCACGCCGCTGACCCAGGACGAGCAGATCGAGCAGCTCGGCCGGTACCAGTACGGCTGGGCGGACGCCGACGTCGCCGGGTCCGCCGCCAAGCGAGGGCTGAGCGAGGACGTCGTCCGGGACATCTCGGCGCGCAAGAACGAGCCCGAGTGGATGCTCGAGCGGCGGCTCAAGGCCCTCAAGCTGTTCGGCCGCAAGCCGATGCCCGACTGGGGCTCGGACCTCTCCGGCATCGACTTCCAGAACATCAAGTACTTCGTGCGTTCCACCGAGGCCCAGGCGACCTCGTGGGAGGAGCTGCCCGAGGACATCAAGAACACCTACGACAGGCTGGGCATCCCGGAGGCCGAGAAGCAGCGGCTGGTCGCCGGCGTCGCGGCCCAGTACGAGTCCGAGGTCGTCTACCACAAGATCCGCGAGGACCTCGAGGAGCAGGGTGTCGTCTTCCTCGACACCGACACCGCCCTCAAGGAGCACGAGGACATCTTCCGCGAGTACTTCGGTTCGGTGATCCCGGCCGGCGACAACAAGTTCGCCGCGCTGAACACCGCCGTGTGGTCGGGCGGCTCGTTCATCTACGTGCCGAAGGGCGTGCACGTCGAGATCCCGCTGCAGGCCTACTTCCGGATCAACACCGAGAACATGGGCCAGTTCGAGCGGACGCTGATCATCGTCGACGAGGGCGCCTACGTGCACTACGTCGAGGGCTGCACCGCGCCGATCTACAAGTCGGACTCGCTGCATTCCGCGGTCGTCGAGATCATCGTCAAGAAGAACGCGCGCTGCCGCTACACGACCATCCAGAACTGGTCGAACAACGTCTACAACCTGGTCACCAAGCGGGCGATCGCCCACGAGGGCGCGACCATGGAGTGGGTCGACGGCAACCTCGGTTCCAAGGTCACCATGAAGTACCCGGCGGTCTGGATGACCGGCGAGCACGCCAAGGGCGAGGTGCTGTCCATCGCCTTCGCCGGTGAGGGCCAGCACCAGGACGCCGGCGCCAAGATGGTGCACGCCGCGCCGCACACCTCCTCGACGATCGTGTCGAAGTCCGTCGCCCGCGGCGGCGGCCGCACGTCCTACCGCGGCCTGGTCCAGGTCGACGAGGGCGCGTACGGCTCGAAGTCGACGGTGAAGTGCGACGCGCTGCTGGTCGACACGATCAGCCGGTCGGACACCTACCCCTACGTCGACGTCCGCGAGGACGACGTCGCGATGGGCCACGAGGCGACCGTCTCCCGGGTCAGCGACGACCAGCTCTTCTACCTGATGAGCCGCGGTCTGTCCGAGGACGAGGCGATGGCGATGGTGGTCCGCGGGTTCGTGGAGCCGATCGCCCGTGAGCTGCCCATGGAGTACGCCCTCGAGCTGAACCGCCTGATCGAGCTGCAGATGGAAGGTGCCGTCGGCTGATGTCGGCAGAGAACAGTCCCGCCAACACCACCGGCCTGACCACCGAGTCGGCCACCCTCGCCGGCGAGCTGTTCGGCGAGGGGGTCGGCTCCCAGGCGGGCCCGCCCGCCACCCCGGCCGCCGGCACCGGCACCGCCGGTCAGGCCGCTCCGGGCGCGCACTCGCACGGCGGCCCGGCGCCCACCGGCTCGCCGGCCGAGCGGTTCACCTCGACCGACCCCGACGCCTTCGGCGTGCCCACCGGCCGCGAGGAGGAGTGGCGCTTCACCCCGATGAAGCGCATCCGCCCGCTGCTGGACGGCGCCCCGTCGGACGCCCACCTCCAGTGGGACACCGACCTGCCCGACGGCGTCCAGCTGACCAGCGTCGAGGCCGACGACCCGCTGCTCAAGGGGCTGCCCGAGCCGGTCGACCGGCTGGCCGCCCTCACCCGGCAGCGCAGCGGCGGCGCCGCCGTCGTCCGCGTGCCGGCCGAGGCCCAGCTGGACCGCCCGGTCACGCTGCGGCTGTCGGGCACCGGCTCCGAGGACGTCGTCTGGGGCCAGCTCGTCGTCGAGGTCGGCGGCTTCGCGCAGGCGACCGTCGTCCTCGACCACGCCGGGCTGGCGAGGTACTCCGGCGGCGTCGCCGTCCTCGTCGGGGACGGCGCGCAGGTCACCCTGGTCTCGGTGCAGGACTGGGCGCCCGGTGCGGTCCACGGCGGGCAGCTCGACGCCGTCGTCGGCCGCGACGCGACCTTCACGCAGGTCGTGGTCACCCTCGGCGGCGACCTGGTTCGGCTGGTCAGCAACGTCCAGTACGCCGGCCCCGGCGGGACGGCGGAGCTCTTCGGCGTCTACTTCTCCGACGAGACCCAGCACCAGGAGCATCGGCTCTGGGTGGACCACGCGGTGCCCAACTGCACCAGCAACGCGCTCTACAAGGGCGCGCTGCAGGGCGAGGGCGCGCGCACGGTGTGGATCGGCGACGTCCGGATCCGCCCGGCGGCCACCGGCACCGACACCTACGAGCTCAACCGCAACCTGGTGCTCACCGACGGCGCCCGCGCCGACTCGGTGCCCAACCTGGAGATCGAGACCGGTGAGATCGTCGGCGCCGGCCACGCCAGCGCCACCGGCCGCTTCGACGACGAGCAGCTGTTCTACCTCTGCTCGCGCGGCATCGACGCCGAGACGGCGCGGCGCCTGGTCGTCCGCGGCTTCTTCGCCGACGTCGTCGCGCGCATCGGCGTCGACGAGCTGCAGGACCGGCTGATGGGCACCATCGAGACCCGTCTCGGTGCGCTGCCGGGCCTGGACGAGCAGCCGGTCGAGGTGGCCTGACCCATGGCCTTCGAGCGGGTCTGCGCCCTCTCCGAGGTGCCCGAGAACGGGGCACTCCGGGTGGAGCTCTCCGACGTCGACATCGCCGTCGTCCGGTACGAGGCCGACGTCTACGCGATCCAGGACGTCTGCTCGCACGCCGAGGTCCCGCTGTCGGAGGGCGACGTCGAGGAGTTCGACGGCGCTCCCACCATCGAGTGCTGGCTGCACGGGTCGTGCTTCGACCTGCGCACCGGCGAGCCCACCAACCTGCCGGCCACCGAGCCGGTCGACGTCTACCCCGTCCGCGTGGAGGGGGAGGACGTGCTCGTCGACACGGAGGCAAGCGCTGTGTCCGACGACGTCCTTCCCCGCGCGGCCGGCAACTGAGGAGCGAGAAGAGAAGTGTCCGTTCTGGAGATCCGCGACCTGCACGTCAGCGTGGGGGAGGGTGACGACGCCAAGGAGATCCTCAAGGGCGTCGACCTGACCGTCCGCTCGGGCGAGACGCACGCGATCATGGGCCCGAACGGGTCGGGCAAGTCGACCCTGGCCTACTCGATCGCCGGCCACCCGAAGTACACGATCACCGGCGGCACCGTGACCCTCGACGGCGAGGACGTCCTCGCCATGAGCGTCGACGAGCGCGCCCGCGCCGGCCTGTTCCTGGCCATGCAGTACCCGGTCGAGGTCCCCGGCGTCTCGGTGTCGAACTTCCTGCGCACCGCGGCCACCGCGGTCAAGGGCGAGGCCCCGAAGCTGCGCACCTGGGTCAAGGACGTCAAGAGCGAGATGGACCTGCTCGAGATGGACTCCGCCTTCGCCGAGCGCAACGTCAACGAGGGCTTCTCCGGCGGCGAGAAGAAGCGCCACGAGATCCTGCAGATGCGGCTGCTCAAGCCGGCCATCGCGATCCTCGACGAGACCGACTCCGGCCTCGACGTCGACGCGCTGCGGGTCGTCTCCGAGGGCGTGAACCGCACCCGCGAGGAGGGTGACGTGGGCATCCTGCTGATCACCCACTACACACGGATCCTCAAGTACATCAAGCCCGACTTCGTGCACGTGTTCGTCAACGGCCGGATCGCCGAGGAGGGCGGTCGCGAGCTGGCGGACAAGCTGGAGAACGAGGGCTACGCCGCCTACCTCAAGGGCTCGAAGGAGACCGCGAAGGCATGACCCAGACCGTCTCGCGTCCCGGTGCCGGGGCGCAGAAGGCGCCCCTGCCTCTGGACGTCGAGGCGATCCGGGCGGACTTCCCGATCCTGTCCCGCACCGTGCGGGACGGGAAGCGGCTGGTCTACCTCGACTCCGGGGCCACCTCGCAGAAGCCGCTCAGCGTGCTCGACGCCGAGCGGGACTTCTACCTGACCTGCAACGCCGCGCCGCACCGGGGCGCGCACCAGCTCGCCGAGGAGGCGACCGGCCGGTACGAGGCGGCCCGCGCCACCATCGGCGCGTTCATCGGTGCGCCGGCCGAGGAGGTCGTGTTCACCCGCAACACCACCGAGGCGATCAACCTGGTCGCCTACGCCCTGTCGAACGCGGCCACGGCCAAGGAGCCGGAGTTCCGGCGGTACGCCGTCGGCCAGGGCGACGAGATCGTCGTCACCGAGATGGAGCACCACGCCAACCTGGTGCCCTGGCAGCAGCTGTGCGAGCGCACCGGCGCCACGCTCCGCTGGCTCGGCCTCACCGACGACGGCCGCCTCGACCTCTCCGACCTCGGCACGGTGGTCAACGAGCGGACCAGGCTGGTCGCGGTCACCCAGCAGTCGAACATCCTCGGCACGATCAACCCACTGGGGGACATCTCCGCGCGGGCCCGCGAGGTCGGCGCCCTGCTGCTGGTCGACGGCGCGCAGTCGGTGCCGCACCAGCCGGTCGACGTCACCACGCTCGGCGCGGACTTCCTGGTGTTCTCCGGCCACAAGATGCTCGGGCCCACGGGCGTCGGCGTCCTGTGGGGCCGCTACGAGGTGCTCGACGCGCTGCCGCCGTTCCTGACCGGCGGCTCGATGATCGAGGTCGTGCGCATGGAGGGCAGCACCTTCATGCCGCCGCCCCAGCGCTTCGAGGCCGGCGTCCCGATGACCGCCCAGGTGATCGGGCTGGCCGCCGCCGTCGAGTACCTGCAGCAGCTCGGCATGGAGCGGGTGCAGGCGCACGAGGAGGCGCTCACCGCCTACGCGCTGGAGAAGCTGGCCGAGATCCCCGGCGTCACGGTGATCGGCCCGCCCGACACCGTCGCGCGCGGCGGCGCGGTCTCCTTCACCGTGGAGGGTGTCCACCCGCACGACGTCGGCCAGGTCCTCGACGACCTCGGTGTCGAGGTGCGGGTCGGCCACCACTGCGCCTGGCCGGTGGTGCGCCGCTACGGCGTCCCGGCCACGACGCGGGCCACCTTTTACGTGCACACCGGCTACGACGACATCGACGCACTCGCCGACGCCGTCCGGGAAGCCCAGCGCTTCTTCGGCGTTGCACAGGGCGAGGTGAGCTGATGCAGCTGCAGTCGATGTACCAGGAGATCATCCTGGACCACTACCGCAACCCGCACGGACGCGGCCTGCGCGAGCCGTTCGAGGCCGAGGTGCACCACGTCAACCCGACGTGTGGCGACGAGGTCACCCTGCGGGTGCACCTGGACGGCGACACCCTCGCCGACATCTCCTACGAGGGGATGGGCTGCTCGATCAGCCAGGCGTCGGTGTCGGCGATGTACGACCTGGTCATCGGCAAGCCGGTGCCCGAGGCGCTGGAGACCGGCGAGCACTTCATGACACTGATGCAGAGCAAGGGCGACGCGTCGGTGGCCGAGAAGCTCGAGGACGAGCTGGAGGACGCGATCGCGTTCGCCGGCGTGTCGAAGTATCCGGCGCGGATCAAGTGCGCGCTGATGAGCTGGATGGCCCTCAAGGACGCGTCGGCCCGCGCGCTGGCGGCCAGCACCGCCGTGCCGACCACCCACCCCACCACCCCAGCCGGAGGCGACAAGGCATGAGTGAGACCACCGACAACGCCACCCCGGCGACCGACGGCGCGCCGGGCGACCTCCCCGCCTACAAGTCGGCGCTGCTCGAGGACGTCGAGGAGGCCATGCGCGACGTCGTCGACCCCGAGCTGGGCGTCAACGTGGTCGACCTGGGCCTGGTCTACGGCATCGACGTCGTCGACGAGGTGGCCGTCATCGACATGACGCTGACCTCGGCGGCCTGCCCGCTGACCGACGTCATCGAGGACCAGGCCCGTCAGGCCCTCACCGGCGGCCCCGGCCCCGGCCTGGTGGACGACGTGAAGATCAACTGGGTCTGGATGCCGCCGTGGGGCCCGGACAAGATCACCGACGACGGTCGCGAGCAGCTGCGCGCGCTGGGCTTCCGCGTCTAGGAGCCTGCTGAAGAAGGTTGTCGATCTGGGAGCTTCGGCGGCGGGACGATGGGGGTCGTGCAGGGCACTTCCCACCCTGAGCATGTGGTGATGGATGCCGAGCTGGTGTCGGGTCACCTCTTGCCGGCGGGCAGCGTGTACGCGTTTTTGGCCGAGCATCGCCGGGAGTTGTTTCCGGCTGCGCTGTTCGCCGATCTGTTCCCCTCGCCGCTGGGCCGGCCCAGCGTGCCGGCCGACATCGTCGCGGCGGTGCTGGTGCTGCAGGCGCTGGAGGGCCGCTCGGATCGGGAGGCGGTCGAGGCGCTGACGTTCGATCTGCGG